>MFUP01000016.1:2192-32675 GCA_001785735.1 Candidatus Nomurabacteria bacterium RIFCSPLOWO2_01_FULL_33_24 | reverse complement strand
AAATCTGGTCCGAAGCAATTTGCCACTGGCGGGCTTCGCGAAAAATTTCCGCTCCGTTTTCGGACAAGACCAACGGTCCCAACAGAAAAAACTCCGGCGAAATCAGCGGGCCTTGATATTCATATTTAAGGATTGTGTTCTCCCCCGCTGTCATTTTTTTCTCCCAAATTATTTTTTCCAGAGGGCCGATTATTTCCGTGCGGAAGGCCACGCTGGGCGTTATTTCAAACGACTCCGGCACCGTTTCAACAATTTCCCCGCCAAAATCCTGATTGGCTTTTATTTTTAAAGTCATCACATAGCGCGCCTTGAAAGGATTTATGCGAGTGGCGCCAATTCGTTCAATTTCAAAAGGAACAGAATCTCTTACTTCAAAACTATCTGCAATTTCATAATTATTTTTTAAATTAGTGAGTTTAAGCGCGTAAGTTCCCGTTCCGCCCAAAGTGTAATGGGAGAAATAATCCGGATCGTCGGTCACATTGTCCGCCCCGCAGGTGGGCGATTTTATGATTGTGCCAAGCGCGCCGGAAAACTCCACTATCGTCCCCGATGGTTCTTTTATTTCCAATTTCAGATCCGCGTCGCAGACCGTATGTCCGGAATCGTCCAAAACACCCATTTGTAAATAAGCCACTTCCTGTTGACCTGCTAGGTCGACAGATTTGTAGATTGATTTATTTGTGTTTATAGCCAGCACCCCCCATAAAAAACTTTGAGTTGAACTGTATAATTTATTATCAATTAAAAGATCAATTTTGATATCATAACGCCCCGGACGGAACTCTATGGGGAGCGCCGGCGCGATCAGGCGGATTTTGCCGTCTATTTCCTGTACAGAAATATCGGAAGCCATTTTTTCACCCATAGTATTAAAAATCTCTGCTTTAAGAACTTTTACTTTCGGGTTTTTGGCCCAAGCTTTTTTGAAAAGAGAAAAAAGCGGAGCCGCCCGAGGTTTTTCGAGCGTCTGGTTGAGCAAAGCGACCCGAGGACCGAGAAAAACCTCGGGCGGCAAAACTGATTCTGGGGTTGGTTCATGAAGTTCTTCTGATTCAATTTCTGTATTTATTTCAAACTCCCACGATTCTCCGGCGCGGAAAGTCTTGGGTGGCATCAAAAAAACTTTTTCTGGATCTAATTCAATTTTCTCCGCTTTTTCTATTTCTTCCGGCGTAAGTTCTATTTTTTCGGATTCAGATTCTTTAAGATAATTAACTTCTAGCCAAACTGAATCCAAAAAAACCACTGGTGCAATGTCTATAGAAAGCACGGACCGTAAACTTATCTGTAAGCGCGAAATTTGCTCCCAACTGCCAATTTTTTCCGGCGCAATTTCAATTTCTAAATTTTCCCAATTAGAACGATTAACTGATCCTATTACTTCCCAATTTACTCCATCCATACTCATCAAAACTTCTAAAAATTCATCTTTAATTGTTTTTAAGTTTATTTGGGTAGGTAATATTTCTATTGATTGATCTATCACATTTTCAACGGTTTGCTCAATAAGTTCTGGAATAGGGACAACCTCTATTATTGTTTCTGTTTCCGGTTTTGTTATTTCCGCCTTTTCTGTTATGGTTTCAGATGATGTTTCTCCGATTAGTAATTCTTCTATGAGAGGTGAAATTGGTTCGATTGGTTCAGTTTCAGCCCCAATGTTCTCCGAAATCGGAATACCGAGAATTTCGCTCGTCGGGAGTTCGGGGATTTCAGCCAAGGGCTGATCAGTCTCGGTCTGAAGTTTGGGTTCTTGAGCTAAAGCCTGACGGAAAAAAGAAATAACTTCTGGCAATGAATTATTTTCATTATCAGGTAAAAGAACTTCGGGTTCGGAGATTAATTCAGTCTCGATGTTCTTTGAAGTTGGAGTTCCAACATCTTCACTCGTCGGGAGTTCTGTCTCAGGGATTGGCTCAATAACTTCTGGATTAATTCCTTCTTTTAAGATTGTATCAATGGTTTGTAATGATTCAACTTTGTCGTCTAGTAAATCTTTCATCTCCCAAGAAAACTTAAGAATAAATTTTTGAGGCAAGGTATCTGTTGGTATTTCACCGCGAAAATCACCACAAAAAATCTCGGCTGACTGATTATCTAAGACAGCTGAATTTTGATGATTAAATTCTCTTAACTGGCGGTGAGCTAATTCTTTTTCTTTTAATTCGCGCTCATATTCCTCACGATCATAAGTTAAAACACCCAAAGCGGCCGAAACAGCTTCTTCCCATGGAGAAGTTGTCGTTACCTCCGGCCTTCCTTGCGCCTCTTGTGGGTTTCCCCATCCACCCAGACAACTTTCTGAATAAAATCGCGCCACTGAGGCTCGAGTAGAAAGAGTGTTAGTAAAAATTAAAATAATAATCAAGATGAAAATTCCCCAACCAAAAACATACTTTTGACGGAGAAAAAACGACAACACTTGATCAGGATGAATATCAAAATGCCAAGTGCGATCACTCAATTTAAGTACATTTTTTAAGCGTTCAATATGTTTCCGCATATCGTGATTGTATCATAAAAACACCTTATAAAAAATTAAAAAAATTGAATAATTGTTAAAATATAAATAAGTAAAAAACTGATAAAATATTGGTTTTTATCTTAAAAAACTTATACAATAGTATTATTATGTTTTCTTCAATTATCATTGCTTCTCTGTCCATCATGGCTATTTCCTTAATTGGTCTTTTGTTCATAGTTAATAGATTTTTTAAACAAATCCAAAAAAACATTAACTATCTAGTTAGTTTATCGGTGGGAATATTTCTAGTAGTTGCTATTACTGATTTAATACCAAAGGCAATTAGTCTTTCTAGGGGAAATTCTGGTCCTATTTTTATTCTTGTTGGTTTTTTTGCTTTTTTTTTATTGGCTGGAGTTTTATCCGAATACCATCACCACTGCGAAGGAAATGTTTGCAGAAATGATCATGCCCAAACAAGCGGTTTAATGGTTTTGTTTGGCGACTTGGGTCATAATTTTGTAGACGGAATTATTGTGGCGGTGGCTTTTACCGCTAATCCTACTTTGGGAATTATTACCACTATTGGAGTTCTTCTCCATGAGCTTCCTCAAGAAATATCAGAGTTTTTTGTCTTAATAAAAGCTGGTTATTCAAAGACAAAAGCAATTTTTCTAAATTTTTTAGTTTCGGGAACAGTCTTAATTGGAGCTTTGTTGGCTTATTTCTTCTTATCAAAAATAGAAGGAGCAGTTGGTCCAATTTTGGGTGTGGCTGCTGGTAATCTTTTATATATTTCGGCCGCTGATCTCCTCCCTGATATTATGCACACTGAACTGGGAGAAAGTCTAAAGCGTAAAAAATTCTTACTCCAATATGGGTTAATGTTAGGGGGAGCTATTTTAACTATTTTATTTTTTTAGTTTATTAAACTTTTTTAAAAAACTACGACGATGAAGCGGACAAGGGCCATGTTTTTTTAGACATTCAAAATGATTTTTAGTCCCATAACCCTTATGCTTCTCAAAATTATAATTTGGAAATTTTTTAGAATAATTTATCATCACTCTGTCACGAATGACTTTTGCGACAATTGAAGCGCAAGAAATTATTGTTTCTTTGTCATCTCCCTGAATAATTGTTTTTTGATTTTTATATTCATTCCCCGCCTTTAATCCCCCATCAAGTAAAATTAGAGATTGGTCGGAATTAACTTTTAATTTTTTTAAACATTTATCAATAGATGTTTTCAAACATTTAGAAATGCCAAATTTATCTATCGCTTGAGAATTAACTGAAGAAATAACATATTGGAGTTTGTTTTCTTTTTGCCAATTTTCAATTTTTCGGAACCATTCTTCTCTTTTCTGAAAACTTAATTTTTTGGAATCTTTTATACCTTTTAATAAGTTGTTATTTTTTAAGATAACTGCCCCCACCATCATCGGTCCCGCCAAGGGACCTCTTCCGACTTCATCAATTCCAATTAGGTACTGATATTTATTCATAATTTTATGATATCATAACTTCCTGTTATAATAGTGAGGTTATGACTCAAAAATTCGTTCATCTTCATACTCACTCTCATTATTCATTACTTGATGGTCTTTCCAAAATTGATCAATTAGTAAAATTAGCCAAAGAAGATGGAATGCCTGCTTTAGCTTTAACTGACCACGGAAATTTATATGGGGCCATGGAATTTTACAAGGCTTGCAAAAAAGAAGAGATAAAACCAATTATCGGAGTAGAAGTTTATATTGCTAAAAGAACTCGTTTTGATAAAGAACCAGGAATTGATAACAAGCGCTATCATTTAACCTTGTTAGCAAAAAATGAAAAAGGATATAAAAATTTAATTCGTTTGGTTACTTTATCTAATCTTGAGGGATTTTATTATAAACCTCGAGTAGATAAAGAGGTTCTTAAAAAATATAATGATGGGATTATTTGTCTCTCGGGTTGTTTGGCTAGTGAATTATCTCAATTTATTTTAAATAAGGAAAACGAAAAAGCAGAAAACATTATCAAGGAGTATCAAAATATTTTTGGGAAAGATAATTATTTTTTAGAAATAATGAAACATCCAAATGTTGATGGCGATGAAAGGGTGAGAAATGGAATTATTAATCTTGGAAAAAAATTTAATATTCCATTAGTAGCTACTCAAGACTCACATTATCAATGTTCTGGAGACAAAAAAGCTCATGAAACCCTTTTAGCAGTTCAAACAAACTATAGCGGAAAAGAAAAAGATGGATTAACATTTGGAATTGATGATTTTTCGTTAATTAAATCCGAGGAAGCAGAAATTAATTTTAAAGATTTTCCCGAAGCCATTAAAAATACTCTTAAAATTGCTGATATGTGCAATCTGGAACTTAAACTTGGAAGATGGGTTTTCCCCAATATTGATATTCCTAAAAATTCAAATTACGATGATGAATTGAAGAAAATTGTTTATGAAGGACTAAATAAATTAAAGATAGATAAGACAAAAGAGGTCATTGAGAGAATTGATTATGAACTAAAAATAATTAAAGATAAGGGTTATTCTCCTTATTTTTTAGTGGTCGCAGATTTACTCCAATTTGCTAAAGAAAATAAAATATTAACAAATACCAGGGGCTCGGCCGCTGGGTCGATAGTTTCTTATTTGGCTGAAATTACCAACATCAATCCACTTAAATACAATCTTCCTTTTGAAAGATTCCTAAATCCGGAACGCCCAAGTCCTCCTGATATTGATATGGATTTTGCTGATAATCGCCGAGATGAAGTAATTGAATATGTTAAAAAAAAATATGGACAAGAAAAAGTGGCTCAAATAGGAACTTTTGGAACGATGATGGCCAAAGCCGCCGTGAGAGATGTCGCTCGGGCTTTAAATTATTCATATGATATTGGAGATAAGATAGCTAAGTTAATTCCATTCGGATCACAAGGATTTACTATGACCATCGCAAGAGCCATGGAAATGGTTCCTGAGTTAAAAGAAATATATAAAAAAGGGAAAGAGGTGAAAGAAATTATAGATTTAGCTAAAAAACTTGAAGGTTGTGTTCGTCATATTTCTGTTCACGCCGCCGGGGTAGTTATTTCTCCTGTCCCTTTATCTGAATTTGTTCCTACTCAATTTGATCCTAAGGGAGGAAAATTAATAACCCAATATGATATGCACGCGGTTGAAGATGCTGGTTTGCTTAAATTTGATTTTTTGGGGATACGAAATTTAGCAATTTTAGGTGAGGCGATAGAGAGAGTTAAAAAAATACGAAATATAGACATTGATATTAAAAAGATTGATCTTGAAGATAAAAAAACATATCAGATGCTTTCAAAAGGAAAAACAATGGGAGTTTTCCAATTAAGTAGCTCAGGAATGACTAGATTTTTAAAAGAATTAAAACCAACTCAGATTGAAGACATTATTGCTATGGTGGCTTTGTATCGTCCGGGACCTATGCAATTTATTCCTGAATATATTAAAAGAAAACATAATCCAGAATTAATTAATTATTTTGAACCAAGGTTAAAAGAAATATTAAAGCCAACTTATGGAATCCTTATTTATCAGGATGATATTTTACGAATCGCCAACCAATTTGCTGGCTATACTATGGGACAAGCAGATAAATTTAGAAAAGCGGTTGGAAAAAAAATTCCCAAAGAGATGGCTGCCCAAAAAGAAAAATTTATAAGTGGCTGTGTTGATGGAGGAATGATTCCTGGAAAAGCGATAGAGCTCTGGAAAATGATTGAAACTTTTGCTGCTTATGGATTTAACAAAGCCCACGCTGCTAGTTATGGATTAGTAGCTTATCAAACTGCTTATATGAAAGCTAACTATCCAGCTGAATATATGACAGCTCTTTTGACAGCCGAATCTGGTGATATTGAAAAAATTTCAGAAATAATTATTGAATGTAAAAAAATGAATTTTGAAGTACTCCCGCCAGATATCAACGAGAGTTTTTCAGATTTTACTATTGTTAGAGATGAAAATAATAAAGTTACTAATAAAATTCGTTTTGGGTTGCGAAGTATTAAAAACTTTGGAGAAGAAATTGGAAAAGTAATTATTCACGAAAGAAAAGAGAAGGGGAAGTTTAAATCAATAGCTGATTTTTTAGAACGAATTACCCATCGCAATCTAAACAAAAAGTCGCTAGAAGCTTTAATAAAGTGTGGAACAATGGATAATTTAGGTGAACGAGGACAACTAATTAAAAATATGGATATCATTCTTGAATATAACAAAGAAGCTGATATTGTTTCTAATCAGGAGACATTGTTTGTTGGAATGGATAAATCATCTCTCCCTTCGTTCAAACTTCAAGAAACAAAACCGGCTGATAAACGTGAAAAATTGAAATGGGAAAAAGAACTTTTGGGTCTATATATCTCTGGTCATCCATTAGACAGATTGAAGGATAAATTAAAAGATAAAGGGATTAATATAAAAAAAATAAAAGAGAACTCTAATAATGGGATGATGATTGTTGTGGCTGGAATCGTTGAAGAGGCAAGAAGCATTATCACTAAAAACAACCAACAAATGGCTTTTGTGAAATTGGCAGATTTAAGCGATAGTATTGAAATAGTTGTTTTTCCTAATATCTTTAAAAAAATAAAAGAATTATTAGAAAAAGAAAAGTGTCTTCTTGTTAAAGGGAGAGTTTCCTTGCGAAATAGTGAAAAAAGTGTTATTGTAGAGGAAGCCAAAGAAATTTAACATTTAAAAAAATTAACATCATGACTAAGCTTAACGAGGATTTAAGAGTTCGTTATTTAATGTCAAATTCTCCAATAACAATAATTGAAATTACTAAGGCAATCCTGAATCAATATAATGATTTAAAAAATTCTAAGAAGTGGCGTGACCAAAAAGATCGATTATGGTATGAATTAAATAAGTTATATCAAGAATATTATCGTTCGAATCAAAAATTAAAATTTTTTCTTAAGAAAACAAATGAGACAACAGAGAGTTTAAAGACAAACAAGATAAAAAAGGAAACCCTTGGTATTATTCAATTAGTTTTAAAATTATAAAATTCCTCAATAAAATGAGGAATTTTTATTTATAATTCGGAGGTTGTTCAGGAATACCAGATTGATAATTAACCAATCTAGCTAGGGCGTATAAAAAACTTGAAAGTCTATTAATATAAGCTTTTGTGTTTTTGGTGATTAAAACTTTTTCTTTTTTTGATATTCTGATTATTTTTCTTTCTGCCCGACGAGAAATAGCTCGACTAATATCAAGAAAAGACCCGATCTCTGTCCCTCCGGGAACAAAGAAAGTTTTAATCTCCGGTAATTCATTTTCAATAAGATTAATTATATTTTCAATTTCCTTAATCTTTTCTATTGTAATCCTCATCTCTGACCCAGCTAATTCTGCTTGGATAATAAAAAGGTTATTTTGAACAATATTTATTAATTCCGAGAGATTAATATTATCTCTTTTAATTTTAAAATTTTCTTTTTCTAACTTAACCTTACAAAAACCCAAAAAAGAATTTAGTTCATCTAAAGTTCCTAGAGCCTCAAAAACATCCGAACTTTTAGAAAGTCTTTCACCTAAATTTGTTTTAAATAATTTAGTTGTTCCCTTATCTCCTTTTCCTGTATAAAACATATGGTATTTTATTTCTTAATTATTAATTGTCGGTGTTCTTCGGTATTTAAATAACCACATTTCTTATATTTTTTACCACTTCCGCAAGGACAGGGATCATTTCTGCCCACTTTTAGTTCATTGCTATAAATAGTGATGGGCTCTTCTTTTTTCTGCTGATTTTGACTAAATTGTCCTTGGCTTTCGTGTTGAGATATAAATTTTTGGGCAATTTTTTTAGCATTGTCTTCTTCCTTTTTTTGAACTGCCTCATTATTAATTTTTTCTATAAAAGATAATACTTGGTCCTTAAAAGCTTCTTCCATTTCTCTAAAGAGACGAATTCCTTCTCTTTTGTATTCAATCAAAGGATCTCTTTGTCCGTAAGCCCGAAGATTAACTGAGGATCTTAAATATTCCATTGTTTCTAGGTGTTCTATCCATAAAATATCAGTAACATAAAGGATAATTCTTCGGATAATTTCTAAAAATTCATCATCGCCGATAATTTCCTTTTTCTTTTTTATTAATATTTGGATTGATTGATTGTTTTCTGATAATTCCCCTAAAAGATTTTTAATCTCGTCAGCTTGTTTGGTCAACATTTTTTTTCTTCTCAGATAAATGGTATTTCTTTGTTTATTCAAAACATCATCATATTCTAAAATATGTCTTCTTGAATCAAAATTGAACCCTTCAATTTTCTTTTGAGCATTTTCTAAAGCTCTCGTAATAAGATTATTTTTTATTGGTTGATCTTCTGGAATACCAAAACGTCCCATCATCGCTTTTATTCTATCCGAACCAAAAATCCTCATTAATTCATCTTCTAAAGAAACAAAAAATTGGGTTTCTCCGGGGTCTCCTTGACGACCAGAACGTCCTCTTAATTGATTATCAATCCGTCTAGCTTCATGTCTTTCTGTTCCCAAAACAAAAAGTCCTCCTAATTTTTTTACCTCTTCATATTGTTCTTTAGTGCTTGGTTTACCACCCAATTGAATATCAATTCCCCTGCCAGCCATATTGGTAGCGACCACCACGCTCCCTTTTCTACCACCTTGAGCAATTATTCCTCCTTCACTTTCGTGTTTTTTAGCATTTAAAACCTGATGAGAAACTCCTTCTCTAGTTAAATAAGCAGATAGTAATTCATTTTTTTCAACGGAAACTGTCCCGATTAAAACTGGTTGTCCTTTTTTATTTATCTCTTTAACTTTTTGAGCAATGGCCTTAAACTTGCCCTGTTCAGTTTGATAAATTAAATCATTTTGATCAATTCTTATCATGGGAGTATTGGTAGGAACAGAAATAACTTCTAATCCATATACTTTAAAAAATTCTTCGGTTGATGTTTTCGCTGTTCCAGTCATTCCTGATAATTTTTTATAAAATTTGAAATAATTTTGAAAAGTAATTGAAGCGACTGTTCGCGTTTCTTTTTGAATTTCTACTCCTTCTTTGGCTTCAATTGCTTGATGTAATCCCTCACTCCATCGTCGTCCTGGCTGTAAACGACCAGTAAAAACATCAACTATTATTATTTCTCCATCTTTAATTAGATAATCTTTATTATTTTGAAATAAAGATTGAGCTCGGACAGCCGTTTCTAAATGATGAACATATTTAATCCCTTTTTCAGTATAAATATTTTCAATCCCAAGGGTTTTTTCAGTTTTGCTAATACCACTATCAGTTAAACTGATTGCTTTCATTTTTTCGTCTACGGTATAGTCCTCATTTATTTTTAATTGCTTAGCAATATTAGAAAACTTTACATAAAAATCATCAGAATCACCAGAAGGAGAAGAGATAATTAAGGGGGTTCTGGCTTCGTCAATTAAGATAGAGTCAATTTCGTCAATAATCGCAAAACTATATCCACCTTGAGATATTTCTTCTTCTTTTTGAACTAAATTATCGCGTAAATAATCAAAACCAAATTCATTATTGGTCCCATAAGTAATATCGGCTTGATAAGCTTCTTTTCTTGAGCAAGGTTTAAGGTATTCTTCAAATATTTTAAAATATCCTAGTTCATCCCGTTTTTTATCTAATTCTTCTTTTTTAGATTCGTCGTAAATAAAAGAAATATTTTGGCTATTAATTACTCCTACCGATAACCCCAAATAATTATAGATTTGTCCCATCCAATTAGCATCTCTTCGGGAGAGATAGTCATTAACGGTAACAATATGAACACCTTCTTTTTTCAGCGCGTTTAAATAAGCTGGCAAAGTGGCCACTAAAGTTTTTCCTTCTCCTGTTCTCATTTCAGTAATTTTTCCTTGATGAAGAATAATTCCGCCAATTAATTGGACATCATAATGACGTTGACCTAATGTCCTTTTTGTAGCTTCTCTAACTAAAGCAAAAGCTTCTGGTAAAAGTTCATCTAGTGATTCACCTTTTTTGATTCTTTCTCTAAATTCCTCGGTTTTCCTAGAAAAATCATCTTTTCTAAGAGAAGAAAATTGCCTTTCAAATGAGTTAATTCTGACAACCATTGGCTCTAAAGATTTGAGAAATCCTTGATCACCACTACTAAATATTTTTTTCAAATTTAAGAAAGACATAAATAAGATCGCTATATTATAGCACAAAACCCCCGTTTTTGACGGGGGTCTTATGTAAACGAAAAATGCCTGTTATCTTTTTCTCTTTTTGGCTGCCTTTTTTTTAGGAGCCGCTTTTTTGGCTACTTTCCCCTTTTTTTTAGGAGCAGCTTTTTTAGCTACTTTCCTTCTTTTTGTTGCCATACAAAATTAAAAATTTAAATTTATAATAATGTCGACCAATTTATAATTTTTTTTCATTCCTTTTTTATCAGATGAAAAATTTTTTATAAAAATTTTAAGAACTCTATAATAATTATCTTACATTAAAAATATTAAAACAATGTAAAAAAACTAAAACTGTGGAAAACATTTTTAAAAAACAAAAAACACAAAAATATTTTTTATTTTTTAAATTATTTAGTTTGTTTTTATTCAATTCTCTTTATCTATGGTCGGCGAGTGCTAACTCCAACACAAATGCCTATGTGAGTGCCGTCGCCGACCATAGATAAAGATAATCATCTATAATCTATCATAAAACTGATAAATAAAAAACCCTTTAAAAATATTATTCGGCTAAAATGATAAACCCCACCGAAGCCTGCCAACCGGGTAGACACAGGGGGAGCAACATAAAACCCGCCAAGGCGGGTTTTATGAGGCATTTGCTTTTTGAATAATTAGCTGAATTTAGCTAACACTCACAATTGCATCCTAGCAAATTAAATTAAGAAAGTCAAGCTTAAATTTGACTCTGACACCAATTAATAAATAGTCATTCTAAAAAGCAATGTCAAAACACCACAATATATTAATTTATGTTGGAATTGACTTTCTTACAAATTAAGCATAAAATACCAAAAGTCTTGTATCGGATAGCCCTGACGCCGCAAGGAGTTGGGGTCCCAATTTTGTGTTGGGATTGCGCCTAATCTCTCTATGAGATTGGGTGAGGAAAGTCCGAACACTTGCCAATTAAATTAGGCAGAAGAGTAGCGGTCCTTGATCTTGTAAACGAGATCAAGGACTCTGACATCTTGTTAAAAGATCGTCAGAGGTAACACCCGCCGGAAGTAATTCTAGAGGTGCGAGCAGTGACGTCTCAAGGCGAAAGCTAAAAGACACCCTAGTCCGCCAACTAGCAGATATAGGGTGAATCTTCATATAAGTTTAGGGTTGGTCCTAAGTGAAGTTGAAGGATGAAACGGCTAAATCCTTACTTAAGTGCAAGGCCGTGTCGCGCGCGAAGCGCGCGGAGTGCCGCTTGAGCTCAAGAGTAATCTTGAGCCTAGATAAATAACTATCAATAACAGAATTCGGCTTATAGATACAAGACAACAATATGAAAAAATCCCGCTTCTCGCGGGATTTTTTCTTTTAAAAAGATATTTTTTATTATTCAATTGTTTCTACTGTCGACAACCTTTCATTAGCTTCTTCGGCCAAAAGATCATCAATCTCGCAAACACCAGAAGAACAAGCGAGTTCTTTAGCGCCGGACGTATGATCATCAAATTCATATTGAAAAAGTTTTGAAAAATCGAGATCTCCAAGTTCTGACAATCGTTGATTATATTCTTTTTCATCAATTTTTTCATAGGGAGCTAATTGATAAATATGATCACTTCTTGGTAAAAATGATAAACCACCAATAATATCCCAATTTTCATAAATAAAATTAGCTACCTGAGTCCATTCATCGTCACCAACATAAATTGTAACTGACGGATTGTGTTCAACAAAGTTTTCTTTTATTCGCTTCCACTCAAATAAAAGATCCATAGCGGAAATATCATCTTTAAAGATAGCGCCTTTGGGGGCTTTGATTGGAAATTCTAAAACAAAAGTTGTGGCTGAAGAGCCAGAATATCCAATTTCTGGTTTAATTGGGATTCCTTGAGTTTTAGCAAACTGAAGTAAGGGATCAGTCTGATTAATTCTAACTCTTCTAATAAAATAAGGGGAAAACCATGGATGCATTCCTGATCCAACCCCAAGCATTTGTCCAGAATTTCCATGGGGCTTAATACAAGTAATAGCGGTAGATTCATTAATTCCTAACCGTTTAGCATATTTTTTATTAGTAGCAATAGCTGTTTCTTTTAACTCTCTTAATACATTGTCATTGCGAATAATTTTATTATCGTAATATCCAGTAATAGAAACTCCAAGTAATCGTTCTTTTTCACAATTTTTTTTCCATTGTTTAGATAAATAACCAAAATTAGTCAAAGTAGATTGATAAGTTCCTAATAAGGTAGCTAATTTTATTTTTTCTTTTAGAGTTTGAAGAGTATCTTTAGGTCGAACAACAATACTCGTCAAATTACAGAATTGTTTTGATTGCAAAAAAATCTCACCGCACGGATTTAAACCAATCTGTCTTTGATTTTTAATTATTTTCCAACGACGAGCGGGAACTTGTTTTTCTAACCCTCCCCGATTAAAAATTCCTCTTTCTCCAGATTTTGACTTAACTAAAGAAGTGAATTCCTCTAGGAAATTTTCAGCTGTCGGTCTTTCGTGATAAACAACGGTATTATTAGCCATTGATCTTTGTCCCTCACTTATATAAAACTGACCTTTTTTGGCAGACCGCATATGCAAGTCATCAAGATCTGATAAAGAAATAAGAGCGCTCCGACGAACACCTCCAGCTACGACAATAAGACCTATCTTGCAAATAATATCGTGAAGGTCAATATTGGATAATCGTTTTTCTTGTTTACTAAAAACTTTTCTTTTAGCAAATTCCATTAAGTCAATTAATGGCTGGGGACCGGAAGCTCTTCCTCCGGCTGTCTCAAGTCTGGACCCAGATGGACGAAGTTTTGAATAATCAAAAGAGATATCCTTCCCTGAAGCCCATGTTTTCATCGCCAGAACAAAAGCATCCGCCCAACCTTCTTTGTCATCTGAAATAATGTGGGTTTTTAGTTTTTTGCCAGTTTGTTTTTTAATTTGAGGAAATTTTTGAACATTTTCTGACTCAACAGAAAACCCTAATCCAGCCCCGCACATTAAAATATACATAATTTCTCCGAGGTCTTGAAATTTAGTCGGAGCAATGTAAGAACAATTATAAGCCCAAACATTTGATTTGCGACAAGCTGGCCCCGAAGACCATAATAATCTTTGGGAGGGACAAATTTCTTGTTTTAAGATTGCTTCCTGTATTTCTTCATATTCTTTTTTAGTAATTTTGTCACCAATATTTTCTTTCATGAAGTTTATAAATCTTTCAATAGTTTCCATCCAAGTTTCTCTTCTTCTAAGATCCGGTATCCATTTTGAATAAGTTCTATAAAAAATAAATTCATTATAGGGACTAAGAAAATATTTACTACTTTTTTTAACAAGCTCCTGAACACTTTCTGGTATTAAACCAATCTCTTTTCTTAGTTTTGCTCTTTCTTGACGGTAGAGAATGTAGGCTTTAGCTGTTTTGGTAAATTCTTGTAGCATTAATTCCTCTTCTACTAGATCTTGGACCATTTCTACTGATGGTAAAAATTGGTTGTCCCGGCTAGCTTTTTTGAGTTTTAGTAAATCTTTAAAAACTCTTTTAGCAACATAATCAGCGTCTTTTTCATCACCATTTTTTGTAACATTCATGGCCATTAGAATAGCCTTATAGATTCTCTGGGGATCAAAAGGAACAATTTGTTCGTTTCTCTTTTTTATCTGAGGAATATTCTTTAGTTCTTCGTCGCTAATTATAATTTGCTTGTTCATATTTTTATTATATCTAAAATTATTTATTTTCCCAAATAAAAACAATAAAAATTTAATCTAGAAAATAAAAAAACTAAGGTGTAAACCCTAGTTCTAAAAAAACTTATAGGGATCAACCTAAATTATGGTAAAAATTCAGCCTTGTCCCCAATCTTCAAATTATTTTTAGTTCCAAAACCAGCCTTAACTTCTAGAACATACATTGAGTCTTTTTTGGGACCAAAATAATCTGGGTAGGTCTCCGGTGGTAAGTTTGATTCAAGATGAATGATTTCAAGATCTTTTGAAAACCAAATAATATCAAGAGGAAATTGCATATCTTTCATCCAAAACATATATTCAGCAGGTTCTTCAAAAACAAAAAACATTCCTTCATCTTCTGGCAATAATAATCTATTAGAAAGTCCTTTAATGTGTTTTTCGGTGTCATTGGCAATAATAACTGGAATAGTTAATCCATTAATTATTAAATTCCCGCGAGAATATTCGTCATAGGAAATAGTTTCCTGACTAACAGGCTCAATTTCATTACTTTTTTTATTTAAAACATTGGATAATTTTCCAGTTCCGACCAAGAAGACAAATAGAATAATTAATAATATTACTAAAAACCAAATAATTTTTTTCATCGTTAAATTATACCAAAAAGCTTCACTGAAGTGAAGCTTTTTGGCGTTAATTCTATTTTTTTCGTTAAACAGGATTCGCTTATATTCTGATCTTTCCCAGATGTCAAATTAGTCTTTAAAGATTTAATAATTATAATCTCTTCCGTGCTTGTACAAGACACAGAAAACCGACACAGTAAGTCATTCCACTAAAAGTGGAACAACAAATTTTCATTGAATTAATCCACGACCAGCTTCCGCTAGCCGTGCCTTGTTACGACTTAGTCCATGTCACCGAATTTACCTTAGGGTCGCCTAAGACGACACTTCGGGCACTCCCGGCTCCCTTGACTTGACGGGCGGTGAGTACAAGACTTGAGAACGTATTCACCGCGGTTTAGCTGACCCGCGATTACTAGCAATTCCTACTTCATGAGGTCAAGTTGCAGACCTCAATCCGGACTAAGACTACTTTTATAAGGATTGGCTCAGAGTTACCTCGTCGCGACCCGTTGTAGTAGCCATTGTATTATGCGTGTAGCCCATGGTATCAGAGGGACATGCTGACCTGGCGTCATCCTCTCCTTCCTCCCCGAACTAAATTCACGAAAAAATTTCATGCGCTTAGTTCGAGGCAGTCTCGTCTGACACTTATAACAGACGATGAGGGTTGCGTTCGTTACCCCACTTAAGGGAACAATTCAAATCACGAACTGACGACGGCCATGCATCACCTGTTTCAACGCCCGAAAGAAACCCCAGTTTCTTGAGGTCGTCGTTGAAATTTCAAACCATGGTGAGGTTCTTCGTTTAGTATCGAATTAAACCGCATAATCCACTGCTTGTGCAAGTCCCCGTCTATTCCTTTGAGTTTTAGCCTTGCGGCCGTACTACCCAGGCGGTTCTCTTAATGCGTTAGCTTTACCTCTCAGAGGGTCGATACTCCGAAAGATTAGAGAACATCGTTTAGGGCGTGGACTACTGGGGTATCTAATCCCATTCGCTACCCACGCTTTCGTGCTTCAGTGTCAGATGTGCGCCAGTGTACTGCCTTCGCTTTTGGCGTTCCCTATGATATCAACGGATTTCACCCCTACACCATAAGTTCCGTACACCCCTCACACTCTCTAGGATTACCGTTTCCTTTGCGATTTTCGAGTTGAGCCCGAAGATTTAACAAAAGACTAATAATACCACCTAGGCACCCTTTACGCCCAGTAATTCCGGATAACACTTGGGGCTCTCGTATTACCGCTCCTGCTGGCACGAGATTAGGAGCCCCTTATTCCTGAGGTACCGTCAAATAAGCTTTGCCGAAGCAAAACAGATTTCTTCCCTCATAAAAGATCTTTACACCCCTAAGGGCTTCATCGATCACGCGGCGTCGCTCCGTCAGACTTTCGTCCATTGCGGAAGATTCTCGACTGCGGCCACCCGTAGGTGTATGGACCGTGTCTCAGTTCCATCGGTGGGGGTCAGGCTCTCACCTCCCCTAGCCGTCATCGCCTTGGTAAGCTTTTACCTTACCAACAAGCTGATAGCCCACAGGCCGATCTCCAAGCGATAAATCTTTACCCCGGAGGGTCTATCAAGTATTAGCTCATCTTTCGATGAGTTATTCCTGACTTGGAGGTTCGTTCCTGCGTATTACTACCTCGTTCGCCACTGCCCGATAAATCGGACCGTTCGACTTGCATGCCTTATCCACGCCGCCAGCGTTCATCCTGAGCTAGGATCAAACTCTTAAAAAATAAAATAGCGTATCCCGTTTAACGAAAAAAACGGAATTAATGTTTGGTTCTTGTTTTTGTGCATGTATGACTCTATAAAACTTTTTTCTTTTTTAAAAAACAAACACCCATAATATTAGGTGTGAAAAGTTAGGAATAAAATTCTCTTAATTTGTTGGTTAATTCATCATATCCTAATTTTTAATATCACCTAATAAAGGTCTATTTATTATATACATACTAAAAATCCCGTCAACCCCTACGCTAACTAGTGACTATTAAGCCAAGTAATCATTTTTTGAAAAGTACCAGTTCCAGCCTCCCCATCGGCGGTCAATCCTTGATCATTTTGGAATTGAATTATTAAATTTTTAGTAGTCGGACCAAAAGAGTTATCTATTCTCCTATTTTCGTTTTTATAAATATTTAAAAAACTTTGAACTGTTCCCACTCGAGTTCCTTGACTTCCGCTTTTCATAACAACTTTATCATTAACCAATTTTTGTAAGGCAGTAATTAATTCTTGGTTTTTTGAGGTTGTTGACTCTATCGTCGCCTGAGTAGTTAGTTTATCTTCAGTAATTTGAACCTGTTCCACTTGCCACTCTTTTATCAAGTTAATTTCATTTTTTAAACTATTAAAATCTTTTTCAAAATCTTCTAATTTTTGTTCAAGTTTTTTCTGTTCCTGTTTTACTACATGAACTCCACCAGGTTCTAAAGAAACAAAAGCCCAATAACCTCCAACGACGACAATTCCAAAAATTATGAGTGAAATTATGATTGATTTAAAACTTTCTAACATATCTCGTTATCATACCAAAAACTATCTAAAAATTAAAGCCATCATGATAAGTTCTTGCTTTATTTTAATGATTTGTTAAAATAATAGTCATGGAAATAATCTCTAATATTTTGCCTTGGATTCAAATAATCCTTTCTCTTGTTTTAATAATCGCTATTATCTTGCAACGATCTGGGGCTGAAATGGGAGGGGCTCTAGGTGGAGGTGATAGTGGCACTACTTATCATACTAGAAGAGGTCTTGAAAAATTTTTGTTTCGTTTAGCTATTGTTGTTGCCGTTCTTTTTACTATCTCGTCCCTGATGGCTATTTTTCTATAAAAAATCCAACTAGATTAAATATAAATAATATATAAATGGAGACTGATGATATTAATAGAAGGAAATTTATGGTTCCTACTAAAAATGAACTGAGACAAGCAGTAATTTCTTTTTCTAAATCTAAAAAAGAGTGGGGACTTTTTCTTTTTTTAGTGGGGATACTTTTTTTAAGTACTATTTTAATTCTCCAAAAAATTAATTTAAGTTTTATGATTAAAATTCCTGGAAGTGGGGGGGAAATAGTTGAAGGAATAATTGGAACACCACGATTTGCCAATCCTATTTTATCACCGGCTGGAGCTGATAAAGATTTAACAACTTTGATTTATTCTGGATTAATGAAAAAAAATTCTGATAATAAATTAGAAACAGATTTGGCTGAAAAATATACAATTTCGGAAGATGGATTAAGTTATACTTTCATTCTTCGTGATAATATTTTCTTTCATGACAATAAACCAATTACCGCCCAAGATATTGTTTTCACTATTAATCAAACAAAGGACCCAAATATAAGCCAGGGAGTAGAAAAAATACGTTGGGAGGGAGTAAGTGTTAAAAAAATTAATGATAAAACTATCCAATTTAATTTAGAAAAACCATTTACCCCATTTCTAAATAGCACTACTTTGGGAATTTTACCTTACCATTTATGGAAAGATATTCCTCCGGAACAATTTGATCTTAGCGATTTAAATTTAAACGGGGTTGGATCTGGTCCATATAAAATTAAAAAAATAAAAAAAAAGAAAACATCAGGAATGATCAGTTATTATAAACTAGTTCCTTTTAAAAAATATATTAACCATAAATCTCTTGTCAAAAAGTTAGTCTTAAAATTTTATCCGAGCGAAGAAGATTTAATTGAGGCCTTTAAAAATAAGGAAATAAATCAAATAGGAGGAGCCATTAGCCCAGCAAAATTAGAATCTTTAAATATTAGAAAAAACCGGATAGAGTTAATGACTTTTCGACAAATTTTTGGACTCTTTTTAAATAAAAACAAAACAAAAATATTTACTGATCAAAGCACCATTGAAGCTTTTGATTTAGCCATTGACAAGAGAAGGATTATCAAAGAAATTCTTTATGGATATGGAGAGATAATTGACGGCCCGACTTCTCCCAACCTTATTGTTGTTGATTCCTTAGAAATGAGAGATAATAAAATAGCAGAGGAAGAATTATATTCTGCCACTGAAGCAATAAAAAACACAGAAAAAGCAAAAGAAATTCTTAAAAAAAATGGCTGGAAAATTAATCAAGGAGAGAATGTTTTAGAAAAAAAGATTAATGATGAAATTGTTAAATTAAAATTTTCAATATCAATTGATGATGAATCAATTGAACTAAAAGAAATAGCTAATTTAATTAAAGGAGACTTAGAAAAAATTGGGGCAAAAGTTGAAATTAAAATTTTTAAGACTGGAGATTTACGTCAGAATGTTATTAGAAACAGAGAATATGAAGCGCTTCTTATTGGGCAAAAAATAGGTCATGAATCAGATTTATATAATTTTTGGCATTCATCTCAAATAGGAGATGAGACCCTTGGATTAAATATTACTGCTTATGCTAATTTAAAAGTAAATGAATTGCTTTCTGAAGCGCGCACTAGTCCTACTTTAACTGAGAACGAGCGTGCTAAAAAATATCTAGAGGCAGTGGAGGAAATTAAAAAAGAGAGACCGGCTATTTTTATATATTCTCCAAACTTTGTTTATCTTGTTAAGAAAAATTTAATGGGAATAAATGTAGAACAAATAACAAACCTCTCTGATAGATTTACAAACATAAATAATTGGTATTTGGAAACTGACAAAATTTGGAGAATATTTAAATCTTATTAATTAAAATAACCAAAAAATGATAACTAGCAACAAAAACAAAAACAGGATTTATCCGAGTAAAAATACTAAAAGACAAGGAAGGATTAAAACTACTGTTTTTAGAAAAGAGGAGAAAAATTCTGACCCCAAAAAAAATAAAAAGGTATCTTATAAAAGCAAAACTCGATCTCATCTCCCTTTTCTTGGAACTCATCTTAAAAAACCGGATGTTATTCCCCCCCTTAAAGACGGGGATATTCGGATTATCCCTTTGGGAGGAGTGGAAGAAATTGGAAGAAATATGACAATTATTGAATACAAAGACGATATTATTATTATTGACGCTGGGTTGGAATTTGCTGACGAAGATACTCCTGGGATTGATTATATAATCCCCAATACGGAATATCTTGAAAAGAGAAGGAGTAATATTAGGGGTATTATTATCACCCATGGACATCTAGACCATATTGGAGCTATTCCTTACATAGTAAATCGCCTTGGAAATCCACCAATTTATACTATGGAATTTGCTGCTTTGTTAATTAAAAAAAGACAGGAAGAATTTCCTAATTTACCAAAGTTAGATTTAAAAATTATTAAAGATACTAATGAAATTATTGCTTTAGGAGAAAATCTTAAGTTTAGATTTTTTGGAGTTACTCACGCCATTCCAGATTCTAATGGAATTATTATTGAAACTCCATACGGCGATATTGTTAATACTGGAGATATCAGGGTTGAGACTTTAAATAATAAACCCGTAAAAGAAGAAGTTGATCAATATAATTTCTTTAAGAAACGAAAAATTTTATTATTAACGATGGATTCAACTGGAATTGACCGTCCGGGTTGGTCGGTTCCTGAATTTGGGATAAGAAACACAATAGATAAAATAATTTCTGAAACTAAAGGGAGATTAATTATTGCTACTTTTGCCTCACAAGTCGAACGGATTATTGAATTTATGAAAATGGCAAAAAAATACAATCGAAAAGTAATTATAGAAGGAAGAAGTATGAAAACAATTATCGCCATTATTCAACAATTAAATCTTATTAATACCGACCATTTAATTCCTATTAGTGAAATCCAAAATTATCCGGTTAATAAAATTTTAATTATTGCTACCGGCGCTCAAGGGGAAGAATTTGCCGCCTTAATGAGGATGTCTAACAAAACCCACCGCCAGGTTCATCTAGAAAAAGAAGACACTATTATTTTGTCTTCTTCTATTATTCCGGGGAATGAAGGCGCGATTGCAAAATTAAAAGATAATTTATATCGGCACAATTCCAAAATAATTACTTATTTAGATTCAAATGTTCATGCTGGAGGTCATGGAAAGTATGAGGATCTTAAGTGGGTCCACGAACAAATCAATTATAAATTTTTTATGCCCGTTCACGGACACCATTATATGGTTAAGATACATGCTGAACTAGCCAGATTACTTGGAGTAAAAGAAGAAAATATGGTTATTCCAGAAAATGGCAATATCGTTGAGATACGGGAAAAAGGGACAAAAATAATCAAATTAAAAGAATCAGCTCCTTCTAATATGATTTTAGTTGATGGGTTTTCTGTTGGGGGCACTCAAAATGTTGTTATTAGGGACAGAAAAATGCTGGCTCAAGATGGTATTTTTGTAATAGTGGTTACTATTGATTCAAAAACTGGCCATTTAAGGAAATCTCCAGATATTATTTCTCGGGGGTTTGTTCATCTGAAAGAAGAACAAGAGATGCTTCATCAATCTAGAGGAGTTATTAAAAAAACCGTTGAGGATTTAACAATTGGAATGAATCCAATAAATGTTGAATATATAAAAAGTAATTTAATTGATAATGTTTCTAAATTTCTTTTTCAAAAAACCGCTAAAAGGCCATTAGTTATTCCTGTTTTTCTTAATATTTAAAAAATTATTAATTAGAACTTATAAATTTTTATCATGACTCGTATTCATTTAATCAAAAAACCCCTGCGAATGCTACGAGTACTTTATTTGGTTGGCTTTTTCTTTTCTGTTCATCTAGCTTTGACTGCTTATGTTAACTCTACTTTCCTTGGTCAATACATTAATCCAAATCTTGTTGGTGTTCTCTTTGCTATTTCTTACTTAATAGGGATTATCGGGGTTATTTTAATTCCAAAGATATTAAATAAAGTTGGTGGTTATAAAACAATATTATTTTTAATCTTAATCAATATCTTAACTCTTTCTTCTCTCTTTTTCTTAAAATCAGTTTACCTTTTAGTGCCATTATTTATTACTTACATAGTAATAAATATTATGATAAGTTTTTCAATTGATATTTTTGTTGAAAATTTTTCTGAAAATAAATCAACTGGAAAGATAAGAGGTTTATTTTTAACTATTATAAATTTTGCTTGGGTTTTTGCCCCATTATTAACTGGGTTTGTTCTCAGTAATAACTCTCCGTCTAAAATTTATCTGATTTCAAGTTTTTTTGTTATCCCAGTTTTATTTATTTTTCTTTTCCGCTTTAAAAAGTTTAAGGATCCAAAATACAATCATCTTTCTATCAAAAAATCTCTTTTAATAATTAAAAAAAATAAAGATATAAAAAAAATATTTCAAATTAGTTTTCTCCTTCAATTTTTTTATGCTTGGATGGTTATTTATATGCCTATTTATTTAATTCAATATATTGGTTTTGGTTGGGATAAAATTGGAATAATTTTTACCATTATGCTTCTTCCTTTTATTTTATTTGAATTACCATTAGGAAAATTGGCTGATACCAGATTAGGAGAAAAGGAAATTTTGATTATTGGTTTTATTATTATCGCTATTTCAACCTTAATAATTCCCTTCCTCAAAACAACTAATGTCTTTGTTTGGGCTTTAGTTCTATTTTTAACTCGCACCGGAGCAAGCGCTATTCAAGTTATGTCTGAGACTTATTTTTTTAAAAAAACAAAAATTGAAGACATGGAGGTTATTGGTCTTTTTCGGGGGCTCTCAAACTTTGCTTGGGTCTTAGCCCCTCTTTTAGCTAGTCTTTTCTTAATCTTTTTTAATTATAAATATTTATTTTTAGTATTAGGTATTTTGATGATCGGCGGAATATATTTAAGCTCAGTTGTTCAAGATACAAAATAATGTCATTTTTATCTCTAAGGTTATTAACAACTAGAGAATATTTTGTAAGAAATAACATTCTCGCTCGTCTTTATAGAGTATCTCGTTGATAGACTTGACAAACTATTGTATCTATGATATGATACTAGTAAGTTAAATATGGGGAGATAATCCCTTTTTAACTTAAAAGAAACATTCTTTAACATTCTTTAACATAAAAAAAATAACTATGATTTCAGGTATCATCCTTGGGTCTGGGGTAATTATTACCCTGTTTACCGCTATTTTTATTACTGCCCACAAAGACAGTAAAAAAAGAGAGCAATTAAAAAAATCATTGGCCTTGAAAAAAATAAAGGAGCCGGTAAAAATTTATGAAGAAGAGCCGGTGGAATTTATTAATTATAATTAAAAAAAATAATTCATTTTGTTTCCAACAAAACAACCCCCCTGCGTTCGTCAGGGGGTTTTTCTTTTTCTTGACAAAAAATATAAAATATGTTAGTGTGTAAGAGCACTTTTAAAAACAATTTTTATAACTATAAAAATTCATAACGATGAAAAAAATGATAATTTTTTGTTTTTTTTGTTTTGTTTCCATTTTAAGTTTTTCTCAAATAACAAACATAAAAACCGGTGATTCCTCTGTAGTGGTAAAAAAAGTTTATGCGGGATTGTTAGGAACAACCATCTTCCCGTTAGACAACCCAATCGGAGTGACCCATAGGATTGATCTTCGGGTTGGGGCGGAAGCAACTTACAAGATGAATAATTATTTTAGCGTATCAGGATTCAGTGCTTTGGGATTAAGCGACTTATCACTAAATCAAATTCATTCTTTAAAAGTTAGTTTTAGAGCATCTGATAAATTTAAAATTTCTGTTGGGAAAATACCAACCCCTTCAGCTATTTATCACAGACCAAGTCCTATTTCTGGTGGGGGTCATTTTGAACCATGGGTTCTTGCCCAAATACCTGGATGCCAAACAGGAACTACTTTGGAATTAGGAGATAGCACTTCTGTTAAAATGGGAGTCTTTACAGACCACAGCGGAAAACCAATGTATCAAATAGGTTTTTCCTTGAGACAGATAATAACTTTCTCTGCTTGGTTAGAAAATAACCATTATGGGAAAGTTTTTACTGTTAAAAATAAAAAAGGAAGTTTTTCAACCACTTTTGTGGTAACTGATGAAATTATGGCCAATCTGTTATTATTCCCGGTTTTTCGACTCAATTTTTACTCTGATTTAGGTTTTTCCATTATAGATAAAAAATTAATCCGAGGAGAATGGGGAATTTTAAAAATATTTCCCGGAGAATTACTATCAGGTATTATTGGCTTTGGTTATTCTCAGGAAATAAGAGGGGTGAAAGGATATCTCTTTATTCATCTCTAATCTAAAAATTAACTATTTACAACCACTTGGGAAACTGGGTGGTTTTTTCTTTATAAACAGAGACAACTATGATAGATTAAGAACACTATGATATTGCGGGATCGTCTAATGGTAGGACGCTGGGTTCTGGTCCCAGAAATTGGGGTTCGAGTCCCTGTCCCGCAGCCAAAAAATGGTATAATTGTTTTCAGATCGAACTATTAAACCAAAATATTTTTTATATAATGACACAAAAAAATTTTTGCAAATTAGTCGGGTTTGTGTTTTTTGCTATCGCTATTCTGCATCTTTTACGTATTTTATACGGCCTGCCGGTCACGGTCGGCGTGACCACGATTCCCATGTGGGTTAGCTACGCGCTTGTTATTGGCCCCGGTTTCCTTTCTTGGCAGGGTTTCAAAAATTCCAAACATTTTTCATCAACCACACAATAATAACAACACCCTTACAAACTGAAGTTTGTTGGTATGTCGATTGTTTCTTTAATTATGTTAAAATAAAAACATTGTGGATAGACAAGAATTAATTAAACAATATGATAGATTTATCTCTTAGATAATATTAATATTATGTTAAAGTTTGACGAAAACCAATCATTGTCGCAATTTCAAGATTTTGTGAATAAAATTTATGGCTTACCAGATGACAGACTTTATTCTATTTGGGATCTTTTGACTCAACAACAACGCTTTGCTATGCGGGCCCTAAAAGGAATTCGAAAGGGAGACAAAGAAAAACTAAAAACAAATCTTTTAATTTCTTTTTCTTGGCTAATGGCCATTGCTAACAGACTACATATAGACTTAGAAGAAGAAGTGTGGAGACGTTTTCCAGCAATGTGTTCATATTGTGGATCAAGTTCTTGTTTTTGTAAAAAAATAAAACCTTCTGAGCGCCAAAAAGTTAAAATAGATAGTTCCCTGAAACCACAAAATTTAATTCAATCCCAAAAAATGTTTTCTGTTATTTATCCTCCCGAAGGAAGAACCCTGGCTGAAGCTGGGGTTCATTTAGCTGAAGAAATGGGAGAAGTAAGCGAGGCTATCCATAATTTTTTAGGCCAACATATCCAAAAACAATTTGATGAAATAAAACTAGAAATGGCTGACTATGTTTCTTGTGTTATGGGGATAGCAAATTCTGCTGAGATAAATGTTGCTAGAGAATTAAGTAAAATATTTTATGAAAATTGTCATATCTGTCATAAACTGCCTTGTGCTTGTAATTTTAATTCTGTTGCCAGTATAAAAACTTAAAAAGTTCCTCTTGGAACTTTTAAATTATTTTATTTATTTTCTTTCCTTTTTGTTTTTTCAATAATTTCTTTTCTCTCCTCTTCCCTTTTGATAGAAGCTTTTATAAAAGCAGTAAATAAGGGGTGGGGATTTAAGGGATGAGCTTGAAATTCAGGATGAAATTGAGTAGCCATAAAAAAAGGATGGGTTTCTTTTGGTAATTCTAATATCTCCATTAATTTCCGATCAGGAGAAGTCCCAGAAAAAATTAAACCACCACTTTTAAGTTTTTGAATATACTCTGGATTTACTTCATAGCGATGTCGATGTCTTTCTGAAATTCTTCTTTTACCATAAACAGAACGCGCAATGGTTTTTTCTTTCAAAATAGTTGGGTAGGAACCGAGACGCATACTTCCGCCATAATCTTTTTTTTCTAATTTATCTTTTTGTTCTTCCATAACATTAATTACTAAATTTTTAGCCCTAGGATCTATTTCTTGAGTAGTGGCTTTTTTGATTTTAAGAACATTTCTAGCAAATTCAACTACTGCTAACTGTAACCCATAACAAAGACCAAAATATGGTATTCGATGTTCACGAACATATTTTATCGCCCTCAGTTTCCCTTCAATCCCCCTAACGCCAAAACCCCCGGGGATTAGAACTCCATCATATTCTTCTAACATTTTCAGTTTTCTAGGTGATTTTTCAAAATCATCCGAATTTAGCCAATTTAAAATTGGTTTCTTTTTTAGATTATAAGCCGAATATTTTATAGCTTCAATAACAGAAATATAAGAATCACTTAAAACAAAATCGCCTGTACTAAAATATTTTCCAATCACGGCAATTTTTATTTCCTCTTTTGAATTATTGATATTATGAACAAATTTTTTCCAATCTCTGGAAGACTGACTATTATTTTTCATTTTTTTAATTCCAAGAAGTTTTAAAAGAGTATTGCCTAATTTTTCTTTTTCAAAATTTATTGGAATATCATAAATACTATCAACATCTGGGGCTGATATTATTCTACTAAAAGAAACATTGCAGAAAGTGGAAATTTTTTCTTTTCTTTTTTTATCAAGAGAAAATTCACTTCGAGCAATAATTATATCTGTTTGAATTCCAGCATTATTAAGAGACCTGGCTGAGTGTTGAGTGGGTTTTGTTTTCATTTCACCAACTTTTGAAGGAACTGGTAAATAACTAACTAAAACAAAAATGACATCTTCTGGGTGTTTTATTTTCATCATTCGAGCGGCTTCTAAAAAAAGAATATTTTCATACTCCCCAACCGTTCCTCCAACTTCAATCACTACCACCTCGGCTCTGCTTTTTCTACCAGCTTCTTTAATTCTTCCTATTATTTCTAAGGGAATATGGGGAACCACCTGAACACATTTTCCTTTATATTCTAAATTTCTTTCTTTTTCAATAACTGTTTTATAAACTGACCCAGTAGTCATATAATTAGCCCGAGTAAGAGTTGCCCCCAAAAAACGCTCATAATTACCCATATCTTGATCAGTTTCATAGCCATCAGACAGAACAAAAACTTCGCCATGTTCAGTGGGATTCATTGTTCCAGCATCAATATTAATATAAGGATCAATTTTTATAGCAGTTATTTTTAATCCTCTATCCTGAAGAATTTTTCCAATAGAAGAAGTGGAGACCCCTTTCCCCACTCCAGAAATAACTCCCCCAACCACAAATATGTATTTGCAATTATTTTTTTTCATATAAAATAAAACTATTTATTAAGATATTTTCTAACTGCCAAAAAACTAGAAATGGTTCCTAGGGCAACTCCTGATAATAAAATTATTATAAATATCTGGAAAAAGTTGTTTAAATAATATTCAGATAAATTCATTCCGAAAAAACTAGACATTTCCCTTCCAAACCAAGAAGTAATGGGATAAAAAATAATTATTGTAATTAATGAAGAAATAACCCCATAAATAACACCCTCAACCATAAAAGGACCTCTAATATATTTATTACCGGCTCCAACAAGACGCATTACTTCAATTTCTTCTCGAGCGACATAAATAGTAAGTCGAATAGTATTAAAAGTAATAATAATCGAAATAATTATAAATATGAAAGTAAAGAAAAATCCCAATTGTTGAGAACTATTAATAATTGAAGTAAGTTTATCTATTATTTCTTTATTTTTATAATAATTAATATCACCATCAATAATATCAGAAGTCTCTACCACCACCGCACTGTCTCCTTCCAGAAAAGTAGCGATACTTTCGTATTGGGACGGTTCTTGAGCTCTAATGTTAAGTGAAGCCCCGAGAGGATTTTTGCCTGTTTCTTCTAAGGCTTGGAGGGTTAAATAATCATCAGTATGTCTTAAACGAAAATCACGAATGGCTTCATCGGAAGTAAGATATCCAACTGAGGCAACTTCCGGGAGCTCTTCTAATGAAGATTTGAGATTGAGGATTTGTTCTTCTGGAGCTCCAACGGTAAAATAAATAGTAACATCAACCTTGTCTTCCATTTCTGATAACGAAAATTGAAGAATAGCTTGAAGAAATATAAGAGAAGCAATAATAGAAAGAGTTATGGTAACAACTAAAACTGAAGATAAAGAGATTAGAGAACTTCTAATAAAATTTATAAAACCAGATTTAATAACTCTTTTTGTATCTAACCAAAACATATTAATTATATTTTATATTTTCCTTTTTCGTTATCACTAATAATTTTCCCTTTTTCCATTGAAACTACTCTCTTTTTAAGGGAATCAATAATCCTAGGATTATGAGTTGTTAAAATAACTGTCGTTCCTAAATCATTAATTTTCTTTAAAATTTGGATAACTTCATTAGTATTTATTGGATCTAAATTACCAGTTGGTTCATCAGCAATAATAACTTCTGGTTGATTTATAATTGCCCTGGCAATTGCTAAACGTTGTTTTTCTCCGCCTGAAAGCTGGTGAGGAAAAAGTAAAGCCTTAGACTTAATATCAACAAGATCAAGAATATAAGGAACATCAGTTTCTATTTCTTCATCTGTTTTGCCAGCGGTCTCCATCGCAAAAGCAATATTCTCATAAACAGTTTTTCTGGGCAATAAACGAAAATCTTGGAAAATAACTCCCATTCTTCTTCTCATTTTTGTAATAGCATTATTTTTAAGTGAATGAATATCAACAGAATCAAAAAAAACTGAGCCAGAGGTTGGTTTTTCTTCTGCTAGAATTAATTTTATTAAGGTTGTTTTTCCTGCTCCTGATTGACCAACTATTGAAATAAATTCTCCGGCCGAAACTGAAAGATTGATTGAATCTAAGGCAGGATCACCATTATAAAATTTTGAAATATTTTCGAAATTTATCATAAATTTTTTTCGGCCGTGATAAATTCATCAAGCTGGCCATTTTTAATAATATTATCTATATTTTTTGTTTCTATCCCAGTTCGATGATCTTTAATTAATTTATACGGATGAAGAACATAGGATCTAATTTGATTACCCCATTCAATTTCAGTATTTTTACTAACAGACATTTCTTCTTTGGTTTTTTTTTGCTCTTCTTCCATTCTCTTATAAAGTTTCCCTTTCAAAAGAGCGAGAGCTTTGTCTCTGTTTCGTTCTTGAGTTCGTTCTGAATCAAGATGAACTGAAATATTGGTTGGTAAATGAACCAGACGAACAGCAGTTTCCCTTTTGTTTACATTTTGTCCCCCAGGACCTGATGATTTACTAAACTCAACTCTGATATCCTTTTCAGAAATTTCTATTCCCCTGACATCCTCATGGTCAAATTTAGGAATTACTTCAACCATTGAGAAAGAAGTATGACGCTGTTTTTTGGCATTAAAAGGAGAGAGACGAACCAATCGATGAACTCCTGATTCATTCTTTAGTATACCATAAGATCCCTTTCCAGCGACTTCAAAAGTGATATTGCGATAGCCTCCGTGGTCATTCCTGTTTTCGTGCAAAATAGAAATACCCCAACTAGAATTGTTGGCGTATTTTAAATACATCTCCAGAAGAATTTTAGAAAAATCTTCAGCATCGTCTCCCCCCGCCCCTGAAAGAATTGTGATGATAGCCCCTTTTCGATCATATTTAGAAAATCCTTCTAATTTTTCTTTTAAGAGAGAAATTTCTTTGATGGTTTCTTGAGCTTTTTGTTTATTAGACCAAAAATTAGAATTGGTCATTTCATCCTCAAGTTTTTTAATTTGCTTTTTAAGATCCTCTTTATTTTCGGGCATAATAAGAAATTATAACAAATCCAGAAACAAAAAGTTAGAGTATCTTTTAAACAAAGCTAGAACTCATTTTAGCAAAAATTAGTGAGAATATCCACAAGCGTTCCCCGCGCGCTGAAGCGCCTCTGTGCGAAGCACAGAGCTTCTGCTGAAGCAGAAGTGCGGGAAACGCTCCACACTCCGCCACAATATTTTTCAAATGAGGCGGAGTGTGGGAATGCAAATACGGACTCGGTTTTGCGAAAGCAAAAGGTAAGGACACGCTAGATTTTTTCTGAAGCGTGTCCTTTTTAATTTTCTAGCCCGCCCCGCCAAAATTTCGCCAAAAATGATTGGGTTTTAATTGCGGAGCCGACCCCGAGACTTGAACTCGGAACCTACGGTTTACGATACCGTTGCTCTACCAATTGAGCTAGGTCGGCTTTTAACTGGAGTACCTTTACGATACCGCTAGAACCTACTTTATCAAAAATTCATAAGGAACTCCAGCGTGCCTCGTGCGTGCTACGCACGCCTGTGTGATACACAGTTTCTCCAAAGGAGAAAGCGAGGCACGCAATCCACTGAACGGCTCAAATGGCAGGAAATGAGCCGTTCGGAAAAATGGACTCGGTTTTGCGAAACTATTTTGCGGGAGGAAGGATTCGCAAAACCGAGACTAATGTTTTTGAAATTCGGCAGGATTCGGGTTTCCGCCCCGCAGGAGGGTGCGGGAGGAATGCGGGGCGGATTCTTTTCGGATTTTTGGCGGGCGGGCATTAAGAAAGAAAATACATAATATTGAAATCTCGGCGAAGCCGAGATACAACATTTA
>MFUP01000016.1:0-2181 GCA_001785735.1 Candidatus Nomurabacteria bacterium RIFCSPLOWO2_01_FULL_33_24 | reverse complement strand
GACCCACCCACCCGTTCGCGCACAAGATTGCTCCCCTTGACAAGTTATGGTATTTTTTAGACAAAAATGCTATCCTTAAAGAGTCAATTTAATAGAAAGACCTAACCCATTTTGCCCTTAAAAACCAAAGTGGTATGGTCGCGAAACACAACCAGTATAAAGAACTCCTAGTCAGAGTTCGCACTGGTTGTGTCATAGCTGGAAACGGTTATGGGTACTCTTTGGAGTATCGCTGGCTAGGAGCTTTTTGCTTCTCCAGAAAATTAACACAACCAGTGCTATGGAAAAACCAAATTTTGATTCTAAAGAATATAGAGATAAGCTTGCAGATGATTTAAAAGAAATGAAAAAAACTGATCCAGAAATGGCGCAGACAGTTTTAAGTGAAGAAAAAAATACAACGCGTTATAAAATTGCAGAAGATGTAAATTCTGAAAAACGCCCAGAAAGAGTTGAATTCTTTAAAGAATTAAGAAATTCAATTAAAGAAGGAGATTTAAGTAAATATTTTGAATATAAAAAATCTAAAGAACTCTATAAAAAAGAAACTCTTGCCGAAGACTTACACTTTTCTCAAGGTGAGTTAAAAGAAATGGCAAAAGATTTTATAATTAACGACAAATTAAAAGGTGCTGGAAGCCTAGTTCTTGGAGAAGAGGGCTCAGGTACAATTTCCAATTATGAAATTAAATCCGCTATTGAGGGATTCTTAATAGGGATAGGTTACAAGCCAGCAGAAAATAAAGAAACTAATTTGTTTATTCTAAACGAACTTCTAAAAAAGAATATTCGCAAGGCTGACTATTTCGGATTTGCTGCTTGGCAAAATGAAGCGATAGAGCCAGAAACAGCTTTAGCTATTGTTGACCAAGCTAATCCTAGTTCCTTTGCCGTTAAAAGCGAGGAATATAAAACTGTCTTTAACAATAATAATGGAATGGCTTGGATGGAAAAAGACGGCAAAAAAATTCAAGAAGGATTTTCAAAAGAATTTCTTACTGAATTTATAAAAAATCATCCAAATAGTAAAATCCATTTAAGTGGAAGAATAGATAGAAATTTTAATTTGACATTTATTTTTTCTAACTAAAATAAGTAAATGGAAAAAACACCAAAACAATCAAACATTGAACATAATAAAAATCTCAAAGAAAAATTTTCACTTAATGAAAAAATTGAGCAATTTTATTCTAAACCCGAATCCGACGAGGAACTTGTTCATCGTGTCGGAATAATAAAAGATATACCAGAAAATATTGACACTCCTAAAGTGTTGCTTAAACTTGGTGACCCAAGTCGTCCGGATAAATTTGTTCACATGAAAGACGAAGACCAAAGAGATTATATTATCGCTCTACCGATTGAAAAAAGAGCATTTCATCGAGATATCGCAAATTTTTGTAGAAAACTTTATGGAAAAGATTTGAAAATACTCGGTGGTGGTTGGATAAAAAATGAAGAAGGAAAATTGGTTGTTTATGGTCAATCTCAAGATTTTGGTGAGGCAGACAAAGAAACAGTTAGAAATATACTCTCTCAAGCGTTCCCTGATGTAAAAATTGAATCTGTCTCGCTTGCTCAAGAATCAATTTCAAAAAAACAAGAAGAGTATATGAAGACGCTTGAGAAAATAGACAATGAAGTTTCAAAAGACCTTTATGCTGATGTTGTACAAAGAAAAGCAATTCGTATGGGATACGATATGACTTTACTACCAACACCAATTCAGGGTGCAGAGGAAAATATGTCGTATATGATATATCGCAGTGAAAATGGAACTTCATTTGGTATTGATACTTTGTATTTAGGATATAAGGATAAAGATAACTCACTCAACACAAAAGAAATTGCCCAGACAAGATGGAATTTGCATGTTGCAAATTCCAAAATTGAAAATGGTATTTTGACGATTGAATTTCAAACTGATGGACAAAATATGACAATATCTCAACCTGTAAATTCTCTTGAGAATCTACAACCTTTTTCTAATCTTAACGATACGGAAAAAATTATTTTAGATATGTATAAAAACAACCAATTTGTATATCAAGAAAATGATAATTCAAAAGTTTTTCATGGTTCTGTGAATTCCTAGCCCGCCCGCCAAAAATCCGAAAAGAATCCGCCCCGCATTCCTCCCGCACCCTCCTGCGGGGCGGAAACCCGAATCCCGCCGAATTT
>MFUP01000015.1 GCA_001785735.1 Candidatus Nomurabacteria bacterium RIFCSPLOWO2_01_FULL_33_24 | reverse complement strand
ACAATATAGCGTGGCTGTTCGTTTGGTGATTTTTGAAAAATTTTAAAGCCATGACGTTCGCCTAGGGTAAAGAAAACCGCGCCGGAGTGCTTGCCTATTATCTTCCCGTCCTGATCAAGCACTTTGCCGGGCTTTTCTTTAATGTAGTGTTTGAGAAAATCTTTAACATTTAGTTTACCGAGAAAGCACAAACCTTGGCTGTCTTTCTTTTCCGCCGTTAGCAGTTTAAACTTTTTTGCTAATTTTCGAACTTCTTTTTTTTGATATCCCCCAATTGGAAATAAAACATATTTTAATTGCTCTTGGGTCAAAGTCCAAAGAAAATAGGATTGATCCTTGTTAGTATCCTTTCCAACAAGCAAATATCGTCCTGCTTTGTGTGACTCAATCTTAGCATAGTGCCCAGTAGCAATAAAATCAGTTCCCATTTCTAACGCTTTTTTTAGAAAAGTACCAAATTTAATTTGCTGATTACACATCACATCTGGATTAGGAGTTCGGCCAATTTTATATTCTTCAATCATATAATCAGCCACTTCTTTTTTATATTCTTTCTCAAAATTAAATTCAAGAAATTGAACACCTAAGTGGGCACAAACTCTCATGGCGTCTCGTTTATCTTCTTTCCAATTACATTCTAAAAAATTAGGTTGCCAAACTCTTATAAAAACACCAACGACATCATATCCTTGTTCTTTTAATAAAGCCAATGAAACAGAGGAATCAACTCCACCGGAAACAGCCACATAGACCTTTTGACTTTTCTTAGGACAAGTTTTCTTTTTCTTGGCTATCATAATTTTATTTTAAGTACTTTTGTTTATTGTTATTGTGTTCATCTAGATTTTCAGCGTAGTGAATATTGCCATCTTTATCATGAAGATAATAAAAATACGGTGACTCTGCTGGATAAAGACTCGCTTTTATTGACAATAATCCCGGATTGCCAATTGGTCCTGGGGGAAGCCCTAAATATTTATAAGTATTATATGGAGAATCAATTTCTAAATCACTTAAAGTTAATTTAGCACTTCCTTTTCCGATAAGAAAAAGAAAAACGGCATCAACTTGCAAAAGCATATTCTTTTCAATTCTTTTCCATAAAATACCGGAAACAATTCTTTTCTCCTCATAATCATTACTATTAGATTCTTTTTCAATCAAGGAAGCCATGGTAATAATTTCTTCTAAATTTTTTCCAGCTTTACTAATATCAATCTCTAAATCTGCCACTTTATTACTGAAATTATCTTTAAGAGTTTTTACCACTTCTTTTGCTGTCGTCATTGGTGAAAAAAAATAAGTATCGGGAAAAAGAAATCCTTCTTCTCCTCTGGTTAAAAATAAAAATTCTTCTTTAGTTACTTCTGGTAGATTTTTATCTAGAATTTCAGCTATTTCTTCAAGATAAATACCTTCTGGAAGAACTATTTTTATTGAAGGTAAATGATAATCGCCTTTTACTACTCGATAGACAACTTCAAAAATAGATAATTTTTTATCAAAAATGTACCCCCCGGCATCAACTTTTTTATCTCCCCCGATTAAAATTATTATTGATTGAAAAATAACTGGTGATTTAATAATTGATTCATCTTTGAATTGTTTTGAAATATTTATTAAACTGCTTCCTTCTGTAATTTTAATTATTTTCCCAACAGGAAAATTTTTTGGCGGAATTAGTAAAAAACAAAATAAACCAATGACCAAAATAACTGCGATTATAATTAAGGCAATATAGAGATTTTTATGATTCATAAATTAAATAGGCAAATTTGATGGTGGCTCTGCTTTTTTGGATTCTACTCGCTTGAACCCAGGGGTTTCGGATACTTTCCCTGGAAAATGATAAATTGTGGCTAATTCTTCTGTATTTAAAACAAATGGTTCTCTTTTGTAGGGCGGATGGAAATAAGAGCGAAGTTTATAAGCATCTAACATTTTTCTTCTTCTAACATCAACTCTGTGCCCTCCTATATCTTGCCAGGGATAATCAAAGGCAGTGATAGTATCCCCAAAGGGTCTAAAACCATTGAGATTCCCAGAATTATACTGCTTAAATATCCCAAGTAAAGCGGGGACATTAATGATTTGGAAATTATCCTTTTTTGCTAGATAGATCACTCTAATCCCGCAATCAAAACCGGGTTTACTTATACTTCTATCAATAGCATTAATCACTTCTTGGGTTTCTTTTGTCATAGTTTCAGGAAATTTATCTTTTTCTGATTTATATGGTTCCTTGATTTCTTTGATTAATTCCTTCCCTTGCTCTTTCCAATCTTGTTTCTTAAACCAACTTCCTTTTTTGGGAGATTTTTTCATTGAAGCCCGAATTAAAATTTGAGTCCAGATCTGCTCTCCTGGACCAATAGACCCAAAAAATTCTAGAGTTGGTGTTATCGGATCAACTTTCTCTTCTTCTTCTAGTGAGCCGACTGCCCTATCTAACCCATAATCAATATATGTTTTTATTGGGTAGGGATCTGGCTTATTAAGAATAATTTCCGATCCAAAGATGCTCCACTCACCTCCTCTAACAAAAGAAGGAATAGAGTCAACATAATCAGGGACTTCATTTATTTCTACTTGAGGATATTGGGAATATATTTGTGATTCAATATAACTTTTAAAAATCTTAGGAAGACGAATAAAAAAATGAATGCTTCCCTCAATTGAAACAAGCTCCAAAGAAAACCAAGAACGAACAATCCCTTTTATATATTTATGATACCAAGTACCAGGATAAGTTTGAAGCATAGAATTTAAAACTAATTCCATCGCTAAGGGTGATTTATGAATTTCCTTTGGTATTCTAATTTCTAAATTCACCCACTCTATGGTAGAAATATATGAGATTCTAATAAAATAAAGCCAGATTTTCCAAGCAAAAATTATTAAAATAATGGTAATAAAAACTGGAATTAAAGCAGTTATCAAACTATAAATACTTAAAAATAAACTTCCAAACATGTCTTAATAATAACTTAAAAAACTAATAATTAAAAGAAAATCCCTCAATTAATTAACTGAGGGATTTTCTTTATGTGTTTTCTACTTTAGACCAAAGTATAAAGATCTTTTTTATTTTTCTTGAATTTCTTAGAGTTTTGAAGATTTACTAAAATAGTGTTTCTTTTTAAATATCTTTCTTTTAAAACTTTATCAATAATCTCTTCTTTAGTAAGTGGTCCTTCTTTTTTTAGAATTTCTTTGATCACCTCACTAACTACCCCCGGTTTATATCCCCATTCTTTTAAGGCATACAACCCTCTTCCTACCAAAACAAAACGGCTATCTTTTATTAACTCATTATGACAAGTAGCTGAGTTAGTTTTTCTATTAAAAATCTTAGTAATTTCTTTCGCTACCTCGGAAAAATGCATTGGGGAACCATGTTCTCTCATAACTAAAAAAGCATAGTCTTTAATTCCTCTAGTTCTGATACTTGAAGAAGTAATTTTACCCCAGTGCCCTAATTGATTTCTATCAATATTTTTAGAAATACCCAACCAGCGTTTAATAATTTCTTCATTTTTATATTGTTCAGAAATATCTTCCAAATTATTAAGAAATTGTTTGATAATTTCACTTTCAGAAATAATTTCTTCGTCATCTAATTCAGCATAAAGTTTTTTAAGAGAATTATGAATTTTATCTGAAATAATTGGGTCCACGCTCCATCTAGTTTTAAAATGATCATCTTCTTTATGTTTTTTAAATTCATCACCTAAGACTAAATAAAAATGGATGTGGTTTTGAATACTTTTATCATTTGAAATATGTGATAGGAAATTATTTTCAGAAACAAGAGATCCCAGGGAAATAATAATGTCTTTGAGTTCTTTAAAAGTAATTTCTTCATTTTTAAAAGCCTCCGATTTTCTAATGGAGTTTAAAGCAACATTTTCTATCTGACGAACTCGTTCTCTGGTAATACCATATTTTTTACCAATTGATTCTAATGTTTGTTTTTCAGCATCGTCAACTAATCCATAACGTTTACAAATAACATCATGAACTCTGTCCTGTAAATCGGACATAATTTTTTTAGTAACTTGTTTTGGTTTAAAAGTGATAGTTGTTGACATAATTTTAATTCTATTTATTTACCATTAATTAATTTATCCAGAAACTTAAATAATTGTAACAGCATTATATAATAAAGTAAAAAAAAATGCAACTAAAAAACGACAGGATAAAAAATATTCAAAAAACCCTTTAAAAATAAGATTAAATTAGATTAACAATATCATTATAAGTAACAGCAACCATTAAAAGAATTAATAACGCAAAACCAATTAAATTTAGGGTTCCTGTTATTTTGGAGTTTATAGCTGAACCCTTGACCCACTCAATAAATAAAAAAAATAGTCTTCCTCCATCTAGGGCTGGTAAAGGGATTAAGTTTATAATAGCTAAGTTTATTGAAATAAAAGCAGTAAAAAACATTAAACTTGCTAAACCAAAACTATAAAATTCACCGACCAAATTAACAATTCCGATCGGGCCGGTTAAGGAAGTTAAACTGGCTTGACCAGAGAAGGCATCGCCAATTAACCCAATGAGAGCGATAATAATATCTTTTAAGAGCGACCCCGTCATTTTTATTCCCTCAAAAAAAGCTGGGAAAAAAGAAAGTTTTTTAATCCCAACTTCTATTGGCAATCCGATCATAAAACTAATTGATATCAATAACCAAGCAAGAAGCAGATTAAAAAAAACACCAGCTATCAAGACAACTGCTTGAATGCGTTTTGATTTATTATTAAGAGCCCTATCTTTATCTAACCCATTTTCTGATTCATCACTGTAGTCTTCTCCAAAAATTTTAACAAAGCCCCCTAGGGGCAATAAATTAAATGAATACTTTGTTTCTCCTTTTTTAAAACTAAAAATTCTTGGGGGGAAACCAAAACCAAACTCATCTACTCTCAAGCCAAATCTTTTGGCAACAACAAAATGCCCTAATTCATGGGATAAAACCAAAATAAGAATAATTATTATAAAAATGATAATAGACATATTAGTTCATTATATCACTTTCTTTTTTTTTGAATGTTTCTTCTAATTTTTTATTCATTAAGTCAATTTCTTCTTGGAGTTCTTTTTTGAAACTAAATTTATCATCTTCGGCTATTTCTTTGTTTTTTTCTTTTTGTTGAATATCCCCCCAAGCCTGATCTCGTTCTCGGCGAACAGAAACTCGAGCTTCTTCTAATTTATCTTTTAAAATCTTAATGAGATTAGTTCTTGTTTCTGTGGTTAATTGAGGAAAAATAACCCTAATCCCTAAATTATCCACAGAAACTGAAAGACCCAGATTTGAAACAGTAATGGCTTTTTCTATATTTTTTACTTGTTGTTTGTCCCAAGGTGATATTCTAAGAGTTTTTGGGTCTTCAATAATTATCGAAGCAATATTTTTTATCGGTACTTGAGAACCATAGGAATCAATTTGAAGACCGTCAAGAATTATTGGACTGGCTTGGCCAGTACGTATTTGAGAATATTCTTTCCTAAGCCATTCTTCAATCTTCTCAAGTTCATTTTTTAATCTAAAAAAAGTATAAGTCATATAAAAAAATTATATCAAATTATTGTTGGCAAGATAAGAGCGAGGTGTTCTAAAAGGATTTTTGGGGAAGAACCGCGATCAGGTAGATAATTTCGGCATTTGTTTAATTCTTTAAAAATAAAAGTTTCTTTGTCTTTTTTTAATTTATCTTTCAAAAGATATTCTAAGTTATTGATTAAATTGACAGCTTCAGTTTTTAAAATAGCCGTATCTTTGTCTTCATTATTTTTAATAAGATCTTTTATTATTTCTAATCTTTCACTTTTGTTGGCTGATAAAAAAATTTTAGCTTTGCTTAAATTTAAACTATTTCCCTGTTCTTCCCCTAATAAATCAATAAAGGCCATTCTTGATCTTAAAGTAGAAATAAGAAGATCCGGCTGAGGAGTAATAATAAAAAAATGAGTATTAGAAGTTGGGTCTTCAAATATTTTAAGCAAGGCTTGTTGGGCTTCGCTAGTAAAAAATTGGGTACTAATTATAAAAAATTTCTGATCCGCTTTTTGAGATTGGAGGAATTTTAAATTACGAGCATCATCAATAGTAAAAGTATAATGGGATTGAGAAATTGATTCTTTAGAATCTAAAAAAGATAGAAGTTCTGGAACTATTGATTGTTCCTCCCCGGCTATTAAATAACAGTGATGAAGATTATCTCTGTGGAAATAATTCGAGAGAATCATAATTTCTATCTTTTACTAATAATTATTTTTTTATAAACATCAAGATGCTCAAGAGCAATGCCAGTTCCTTGAACAACACAAAAAAGAGGCCGATCGGCTAAATGAGCTTTAACTCCTGTTTTTCGATAAACCAAATCAGGAAGATTACGTAACATAGATGAACCACCTGTCATGGTAATTCCTAAATCAATAATATCCGAAGAAAGTTCTGGGGGTGTTTGTTGAAAAACTTCCTTAATAGCTTTTATTATCATTTGTAGTTCTTTGTCAATAGCCCGAACAATTTCATTAGTAGAAACTTGAACTGACCTTGGTAAACCTTGGACAAAATCACGGCCCTTAATAGTCATCACTAATTCTTCTTCTAGAGGAATAGCCGCTCCAATTCCAATTTTAATATCTTCGGCGGTTTTATCCCCAATAGCTAAATTAAAAGTTTTCTTTATATAATCAGCAATGGCTTGATCAATTTTATTACCAGCGCATTTCACTGAAATCGAAGCCACAATTCCTCCTAAAGAAATAACAGCTACATCTGTTGTTCCTCCTCCAATATCAACGACCATATGCCCCCTTGATTCATGAACAGGAATACCAGCCCCAATCGCAGCCAAAATTGGCTCTCTGGCTACATAGGCCATTCTCGCTCCTGCTCTAATGGCCGCCTCAACCACTGCTCGACGTTCAGTAGAGGTTACTCCAGCGGGAACAGAAATCATCACATCTGGTTTAAATAAATTAAAAGATCCAAGTGCTTTGTTAATAAAATAGCGAAGCATTGCTTCGGTAACTCGATAATCAGCAATCACCCCGTCTTTCATTGGTCGATAAGCAATAATATTATCTGGAGTTCTCCCAATCATTTTTTTTGCCTCAATTCCAATAGCTAAAATTTTATTTTCCTGTTCAGAAACAGCCACTACGGCTGGTTCATTTAAAACAACCCCTTTCCCGGGAACAAAAACAAGAGTGTTAGCTGTTCCTAAATCTATTCCTATTTTTTTAGAAAAAAATCCCATATAATGCGTATAATTTTACCATATAAAATTATTATCTCAAATTATATCAAATAGTTTACTTTTAAATAAAAAGTTATATAATTAAATAGAAAATTAGATTTTTAAAATAATAAAAAAAGAAATGCTGATATTTTTAGAAATTTTATTTATTATCTTATTTATAATATTAGTATTAACTATATTAATAACATTTTGGACTAAAAGAGAAAAAATATTTTTTATTGATGTGGTTGAAAATAATAAAAGAATAATCAAATCTGTTAAACTTTTACCTATTATTAAACCTGAATGGGAAAAAAACTTAGTAAAAAAAATCCAAAAACAAAAAAGAAAGATGGCTACTAAAAAAGATCTTTTTTCTTTTGGGGGAAAATATGGCCTTCAAGATAATTTAATTCGTCAGATAATATTTATAATCAGTTCTGATTTTTTTGGAAACGAGCAAATTTTTTGTTTGCAAAACAATAAAATACTATCAGGTACCTATTATAATCTATTAGAAGTTTTAGAAACAAAAAAACTGTTAGGAAATAGTTTTTTAACTAACTTTTATTTTCTTACGACAAAAGACAAAGAAAATTGTTTGATAAAATTTATTATTTTGAGACATAGGCTAATTTTCAAAATAAAATCTATTTTAGCTTATTAAAAATATTGTTCATAAAACCCCTTATTAAATTGGGGGGTTTTTATTTGTTCCTGTGTTAAAATATCATTAATGAAGATTATAAATGTCATCCCGATAACAAAAAATATTTATAAAGAAAATCTGACTTATTTCTCAGCTAATGATATCCCTATTGGTGCTATTGTTTCTGTTCCGATCAGAAAAAAATTTGTTGATGCCTTAGTTATTTCCACAAATGATCTGATCAAGGAAAAAACATCAGTAAAATTGTCTGCTTTTAATCTAAGAAAAGTTCAAGCAATTAAAGGACCTGCTTTTTTTTCTCCGGAATTTTTAAAAACCTGTCTGGAGATTAGCAGATATTTTGTTAGTTCCCCGGGAATTATTATAAATTCTCTCTTGCCAAAAAAAATTTTAAATGAATATAAAAAAATAAAAGTAGGTGGGGATTTATTTGTTTTAAATGATGATAATTTAACTCCTGAAAAATTAATTTTTCAGGCGCCGATAGGAGATAGATTGGATTACTATAAATTATTAATTAGACAATCTTTTGCCAAAAAACAATCTATTTTTTTGTGTTTACCAACTATTCAAGATATTGAAATATTTACTGAATTATTACAAGGAGGAATCCAAAAATATGTTTTTTCCTTACATGGCAACTTAACAACTAAACAACAAATTGAAATTTGTAATAATATAATTAACGAAAAACATCCAATTCTCATCATTGCCACTGGATTATTTTTCTTTCTTCCCAGAAAAGATATTGGTCTTTATATTGTTGAAAAAGAAAGTTCTGGGACATATAAATTACTAAATAAATCCGGATTGGATATTAGAGTTTTTGCAGAATTATTAGCTAATAAAACAAAAACTAAAATTATCTTTGGAGATACTTTTTTATGTTCAGAAACAATTTGGCGTTATAAAAAAAAACAACTGGCCGAAGTTATTAACCCCTCATTTAGAATATTACCTGGTATAAATAAAAAAATTATAGACATAAAAAAAGATAAAAAATTCAAAATAATTAGTGATTTCACTGAAAAAATTATTAGTAAAAACATTAAAGAAAATAAAAAAATATTTCTTTTTGTTTTAAGAAAAGGATTAGCTCCGGTTACTGTCTGTAATGATTGTGGACTAACTTTAAGTTGTTCTAGTTGTAATTCCCCGTTGGTTCTTTTTCAATCTGTTAAAAACCAACGATTATTTATTTGTAATAAGTGCAAAAAAGAAGAAAATGCTAATATAAAATGTAAAAATTGCCAAGGCTGGAATTTAGTTCCATTAGGAATTGGGATTGATGGGGTAGTTTCTGAGTTAAAAGAAAAATTTCCAGAAATAGCAATTTATCAAATTGATAAAGAAAAAATAAAAACTCGAAAACAAGGACTAACCACTATCAGGGACTTTTATAAAGATTCTAAGGGTATTTTAGTAGGAACAGAGATGGCCCTTTCTTTTTTCCAAGAAAAGATAGACCAAGCGATTATCATTTCTTTTGATTCGCTTTTTGGTCTTCCTAGTTTTAAAATAAATGAAAAAATAATTTATCTTACTAATACAATTGGGACCTATTTAAAAAAAGATTTATTTATCCAAACAGGAAATCCTAAAAATAAAACCCTGAGAGCTATCGTTAGTGGAAATTTAATTAACTTTTACAATGATGAATTAATGGAAAGAAAAAAATTTAATTATCCTCCCTTTAGTACTCTCATAAAATTGACTCATTTTGGAAAAAAAACAGATATTAAATGGATAAAAGAGGAGATGGAGGAAATTTTAAATGATTATCATCCTGAAATATATAGAGCTTTCGTCTCAAAAATTAAGAATCTCTATAAAACTAATATAATTTTTAGAGTTAAGAGAGAAGAGTGGTCTTTACCAACTTTGTTCCCAAAAAGTTCTCTTAATGAAGATCTTTTTAAAAAACTTTATGATCTTCCTCTTTATTGGAATATTCAAGTAGATCCTGATAATTTATTATAGTTGTTTTAAAAAAAAATTTATGATACCCTCTAAGAGATATGAGTAATAAAAACATTGTTAATATAGAAGTAAGAAAGGGCCAAAAAGACAATAATTTGGGTCTGTTGCGTAGATTTTCTAGACAAATTAAAGAATCTGGGATTATTCGTAAAGTAAGAAAAATTAGATATCAAAAAAGACCTAAGTCAAAACTGGGGTTAAAACTATCTGCCTTAAAAAAAATCGCTAAAAAGAAAGAAATAGAACATTTAAGAAAACTTGGAAAAGTTAATTATAAAATTGATTAATGAATAATAAAAATGTTTTAATCAATAACTTAACAAAAGGCAAGCTTCTAAGCTTGCCTTTTGTTAAGTTAAAAGAAAGTATTCTTGGAAAAACATATGAATTAAGTCTTGTTTTTGTTGGACAATCACTTTCACAAAAATTAAATAAAAAATATTTGGGCAAAGATAAACCGGCTAATATCTTAAGCTTCCCTTTATCAAATAAATCTGGTGAAATTATTATTAATTTAAATCAAATAAAAAAAGAGTTTCCATTGTCTGGAAAAAACTATCGTGATTTTCTTGGATCAATAGTTATCCACGGATTATTTCATTTGAAAGGAATGGATCATAGTAGTAAAATGGAGGAAGGGGAAGACAAATTAATTAAAAAATTCAATTTTTAAAGTATCTTATTTTATGAGCAGAGAGATAGCAGTTGGGGTAGATATTGGAACTACCACCACTCGAGTGGTGGTAGTTGAATATGTAAAAAAAAACGTTACCCCGACAATAATAGGAACAGCTACTGAAAAAACAAATGGTCTTCGCCACGGCTATATTTCTAACTTAAACGAAGTTATCAACAGCCTTAAGTTAGTAATTAATATAGCTGAAAAAAATTCCGGGGTAAAAATAAAAAAAGCCTATGTTTCTATTGGTGGAATCAGTTTAAAATCAGAAATAAGCCAGGGAATATCTATAATTTCAAAGGGAAGCGAAGAGGTGGTTGGTTTGGATGTGAAAAACGCGATCAACGATAGCAGAGAAAAATTACAACTATCAAATAGAAAAATAGTTTATTCTGATCCAATTTCTTTTAAAATTGATGGCGAAGAAGTTTTGGGTCACCCCGAGGGAATGCAAGGGGTAAAATTAGAAGTTAAAACTTTATTTATTACTTGTCTTGAGCAACATTTTAATGACTTAGTTTTTGCTGTTGAGGAAGCCGGGATTGAGGTTCTTGATATTATTCCATCTCCGATTGCCTCTAGTTTAGTAGCTCTCTCAAAAAAACAAAAAACTGTTGGTTGTCTTTTGGTTAATATTGGGGCAGAAACAGTGTCCCTGGCTGTTTTTGAAAATGAAAAGATTATTTCATTAAAGGTTTTTTCGATAGGATCAACAGATATTACTAATGATATTGCTTTGGGTTTAAAAATACCACTAGTTGAGGCTGAACAAATAAAAATTGGCAGTCTTCTTGGTGATTATCCAAAAAAGAAGTTGGATGAAATAATCGAGGCTCGGCTTTCGGATATTTTTGAATTAATTGAAAATCATTTAAAGAAAATAAAAAGAAATGAATTACTACCAGCTGGAGTTATTCTTATTGGTGGTGGATCAAATGTTTCTATGATTGAAGAATTATCAAAAAAAATGCTGAAATTACCATCAAAGATTGGCGTTCTTGAATATCAAAAAAACAAAACCAGGGATTCTGCTTGGTTTGTGGCTTATGGTCTTTGTTTGGTTGGTAAAAAAATTATTGAACAAAATCTACCAAATAAATCTTCTAATAATTCTTTTAAAATGATGGAAAATTTCTTTTCTTCTATTTTTAAACAATTATTACCCTAAATTTTACTGATATTTAAAATTTTGCTCCTTATTTACTTTTTTAGTTCCATTTGATAGTATTTCGGTATGCCAAAAATAAACCCAGAAATAGAGACATTTGCTCGAATAAAGGTTATCGGAATAGGAGGATCTGGAGGAAATGCTATAAATCACATGATAAATTCAAAGGTCAAGGGAGTTGAGTTTATTGTAATGAATACTGATACTCAAGATCTTCATGGTTCTTTGGCTAGTAAAAAAATTCATTTAGGAAAAAATTTAACTGGCGGTTTAGGAACAGGAATGAACCCTGATCTTGGTAGAAAATCTGCCGAGGAAACAAAAACTGAAATTCAAGAAGCGATCAAGGGGGCAGATATGGTATTTATCTCTGGTGGATTGGGAGGAGGGACCTGCACCGGAGCTGGTCCAATTGTCGCCCAGATAGCTAAAGAACAAGGTATTCTAACGGTCGCCGTTGTTACTAAGCCTTTTTTCTTTGAGGGAAGCCAACGGATGAGAGTAGCTGAAAAAGGATTAGAAGATTTAGAAAAAGAAGTTGATGCTACTATCGTTATCCCAAATGACCGAATATTGATTGTCGCTGATAAAAACACAAACTTTAAAACAGCTTTTGCTATGTGTGACGAAGTATTACGTCAAGCAGTTGAAGGAATTTCTGATTTAATTATTACTCCTGGTGTAATTAATGTTGATTTTGCTGACATTAAGGCAGTTTTGTCTAATTCTGGGTCAGCTCTAATGGGAATTGGTTTTGCTTCTGGAGAAAAAAGAGCCGAAAAATCAGCTTTCCAAGCGATCAATTCACCTTTATTAGAAGTATCAATTGATGGCGCCGAAGGAGTTTTATTTGCTATTTCAGGGGGGGATGATTTGACTATCCAAGAGATTCAGGAATCAGCTAAAATAATTACAGAATCAATTGATAAAGATGCTAAAGTTATTTTTGGAACTATAAAAGATGACCATCTTAAAAAAGGAGAAATGAAAGTTACCGTCATTGCTACTGGGTTTCCTACTGGGGGATCTCCTAAAAAAACATTATTTGGCGGAGGATCGTCTATTTTAATTGATAAAGAAAAAAATAAAAATTCAATCTCAAAAGAATTACCTAAGGAATCAAATGAAAACGAAAGTGATCATGATTCTTTCAAAGAGGAAGATGATTGGAACGCTGTCCCCGCTTTTTTAAGAAGAAAGAAATAAATGAAATAATAAATTTTAAAAAACTACTGGAAAACAAAGTTTTTTTATTCTTTATTTAATATATAATAGAAATTATGCTATACGATTTAATAATTATTGGAGGGGGGCCAGCAGGAAGCGCGGCGGCCGTTTATGCGGGAAGAAAGCATTTAAAATCCTTAATGCTTGTTTATGAATTTGGTGGTCAATCAATTGTTTCAGAAGATATCCAAAATTGGATTGGAACTGTTTCTCTTTCTGGTCAAGAGTTAGCAAAAAATTTTAAAAAACATGTTGAAACTTATTCTAAAGATTTTGTCGTAATAAAAGAAGGAGAAAAAGCAATCAAAATAGAAAAGGATAAAGATATTTTTAAAATAAAAACTGACCAAAATAATGAATATGTGACAAAAACTATTTTAATTACCACTGGTAGTAATCGAAGGAAGTTAAAAATTGAAGGAGCCAAAAAATTTGAAAATAAAGGAATTACTTATTGCGCTTCCTGCGATGGCCCAATGTTTGCCGAGAAAGATGTTGCTGTTATTGGAGGAGGAAATGCTGGTTTTGAAACAGCCGTGCAATTATTGGCTTATGCCAAGAGTGTTACCCTATTAGATATAGAAGAAAATTATAAAGCCGATAAGATTACTATTGATAAAGTTTTGGCTAATCCAAAAATGACCGGGATCTCAAATGCTGAAATTATAAAAATAAATGGCGATCAGTTCGTTACTGGACTTATTTATAAGAATAAAAAAATTGGAGAAGAAAAAACATTAAAAGTGGAAGGTATTTTTGTGGAAATAGGTCAAATTCCTAATACCGAGACAGTTAAAAATCTTTTGGAACTTGATGAATATAATAGAATTAAAATTGACTTTAAAAATCAAAAAACTTCTTTGGAAGGTATTTGGTCAGCTGGTGATTGTACTAATGTTCTTTATCACCAAAACAATATCGCCGCTGGTGATGGTGTTCGCGCTTTGGAAGATATTTACCTTTATCTTCATGCTAAATAGAAATTATTATTTTTATTTTTTATTTTAATTTCAAGAAATTATTTTTTTTAGCAATCTTAAAAAAGATCGCAAAGAAATAAATAATAAAACAATTAATACTGTGAATAAACTATAATCTAGAAAATCTTTAGGAGGAAAATCCACCGCCGCAGAGACAGAAGCTAAAAGTCCGACTTTTGGTGATTTTTCTTCTATTGATTTTATTTGGGGAATCTCTGTGTTAAGAGTAGTCGCCGTTAATTCCTCCGGTGATATTAAGATAGAGGTTGGGGAAAAGATATTCTCTTTTTTAGGAAAAAGATTTATTGTTTCCGTTAGAGGAATAGCATTAAAAACTTCATTTGGTTCGCTAGATTCAGAAAATTCAATAAAAACTTCTTCTGCTGAATTTGCCACCCTGAGAGTTTCTTCTAATAATGATTCTTCTAAAGGCAAAGTTGATGATATTGGCGGAACTACTGGAAACGAAAAACTATTATTAGAATTATTTATTAAAATAACACTGCCCAATTGCTCTGGTTGGGTAATTGAAACACAAATTTTATTCAGATAAGCGTTTGAATCGCCGACATGGGCGTTAGTGGGAAATTGCGACATGGAGGCTAGTGTAGTATCAAAACCGGAACAATTATTCGCTTGATATCCAACTGAAATTGTCCCGCCAGCCGGCACGGAAAGGCAGGCGTTGATAGCGCCCGGATAATCAGCTTGGTCGCCCTGTCGCGCGTGGGCGTTAGTCGCGCCCGATAATTTCAAGACGGTCGCGAAAGTTCCGGAGCAAGAATTAGAAAGTCCGGAAATCCCGCTAACACAAACTGAGATCGGATAAGAAGAAGACGCCAGACCGGCGTGAGCATTGCTCATAGCTGACATTTTAAAAACTGTCGTCTGCCCGACTGGACAATCACCCGTGACTACCGAAGACGACAGCGTCCCGGCCAAAACCGGCGTGGCACCCAAAAGAAAAAAAAATATGAAAGAAATTTTCAGAATTTCTTTCATATTTTTATTCCAAAAATACGGAATAGCTCGCGACACTGGCTGAAGCGCCACCGCCGACCTTCGTCGCTCGCACGCTTAAAAGATCGCCAGCCGACACGGGAATAGAATTTACAGTGTCGGAGAATGTGCCAATTGCCGCGCTGGCCGGTATAACTATTGATAAAGTGGTGGCTACGCCATTTTGCATAATTGTTAATGTTAAAGATCCGCTGACCGGTTCAGCTGTTATAGTGCGAACATAGAAATTTTTAAGCGTTCCGGAAATCGGAACAATAAACTGACGATTTGTTAAAGTGGCGTTGCTAGTAGAAAGACCTAGAAAAGATACATAGTTAGTACCGCTGGCAAAAGTAGCGCCATAGGTTGAACCTAAAACAAGACCTTTGGCGTTCCAAGTTGTTGAACCGGCAATATAAGCGTCGGCAATCGGCGTCGCATTCCAAACGCCAGTCGTGATTGTGCCCAAAGTTATCAGATTAGCCGTGCCCACCCAAGTGGAAAGCGCAGTGTCTTCCACACTACCCAGCCCAACATAACTTTTATCAACACTTGCCGGCACGATCGCCGACCAAGAATCCAGGTCTGAATCCCAAGCTTGAACATTAGTTCCAATAACAAGACCAAGCGAGCCCGGAGTAACACTAACCGCGCCAGTGCCACCATTTACCGAGGTAACCGAATCGGTGTTTTCTACTTTGCCCCATACAGCCCCGTCGTAAATCGCCCAGTCGCCGATTTTCCAATCAGTTATTTCGCCCAAAGAAGTGGAACCGGCAACTGAAACAACATAATAATCGCCCTTGTTTGGAGTGGCTGACGGAAGATCTGGAATGTTGGTATTCGCGTCCCAAATACTTTTATATTCAACTTTGCCCAAAATGGAGGCAGGGATTTGTGTGGTCGGAATCAGGCCGGTGCCGTCCAGTGAAGCGTATCCGCCGGCGATGCCTTTGTTGGCAAAATTTTCCGGCGTGAAGCCAAGCACGTCCTGTTTGGCGTTCCAGGTCGCGGCGGAAGTAATAAAAGCATCGTCAATCGCGCTTCCATTCCAAGTTCCGGTCGTGACTGTACCTAGTGTAATAATATCCGTTCCTCCAATAAAACCGGTCAAATCAACTTCCGCCAGAGCATGTCCGGGATCTGGAGTAGCAGCATTCATAATTGTGACAAATGAAAAAATTATAGCCAGAAGAAGAATTCCAGAAAAAACTAGATTTCTTTTTGTTCCTTTCTTATCTTTAACAATCGTTTGTTTTTTTATTTTTTTTAAATTAAGGAGATTATTCATAGACATTTATATTATAAACATTCTTTTGCCTGTGGTCAATAAAATAATGAATAATCAAAACCAATATTAAAGCGATTAGAATATACCATAAATAGGAAAGGTCTTTTGGGGTAAGGGGCGAAACAGTCATAATCCGCTCATTGCCGACTTTATCCACTGCTTTGATTTTAATGACACTAGTTAATTTTTGATTTCGTAAAAGATAAGGACTTTCAACTGGTAGCCATAAACCATTATTCCCTTCTTTTATTTTGTAATAAGCTATCCCCGAATCAACATCTTCACTTTGAAAAACAGCAAAATATTGATTATTAAAAATAAGTTCGCTGTGATCAATTAAAATTTCAAAAGGTTCCGGCGGGCGATCGTCTAAAATTTTGCGTTCGGTTGATGATAAGGTTGGATCAACAATAAAAGAAAGCGGGACTGTTATTAATTTTCCCCGGGTGCCATTACCATCATGTAAATAAACTGCTCCATTTTCAATCTCAAAAGACCCAGTTCCTTCTTTTTTTGTCCGAAAAACAAAGTTAGCGATAGTTCCAGCTTTTTTATTTTCCGGTTGAAAGGGATCAATTAAACCATCAAAACCACCCACAATAATACTAGAAAAATTAATTTGGTTACTATTTTTTAAAGATGGTTTTTCCACCCAGGCCGTTACCATAGAATTATTGTCATAAACTTCCACAAAATCAATTAGATCGTTCGGGAAAACGACTATTCCCTCTATGGCATTTATTTTTTCATTAGAGCTGGAAATTCTAAAAGCGACTTGCATTTCTTCCCCTATTCCATAACTTGTTTTGGGAGCAACAAAATACATTTCAGCCGCCTGAACAACAGAAAAAGAAACTAAAAAAAAAGTAAAGATAAATAAGATTGTTTTTATATTTTTCATTATCCTGTCCAATAATAAACCATTATACTAAAATCAACCAAGTTTATCCCGTTTTGCTGGTCTAAATTAATCCGAACTGGAAAATTATTTTTTTTGTGCCAGAAAAGTAAAATGGAAAAATCAACTAGATTAACTCGGCCATCACAGTTTAAATCAGCCGAGATGCTTTCACAAGTTTTGACCGCCCGTTGGGTTTTCTTTCCAACAGTAAAACTGGCGCCACTATTTTCTGAACTCTCAGTTGTTTCGATGGTCGTTTTGACAACTGGAATATATGTCTTCAAATTCAGTTCTGTTGTCTCTAATAAATATTGATAGACCCCATTAGTCTCAGCCATAATTTCATAACTTGGCAAGACTGAATCAATGACAAGAGTAACCAACCCTGAAGGAACAGTTTGACCGAAAATTTTAACTTTTTCCCCTTTTAAAACTTCTATTTTATCTACTTCAATAGTTGGGGGAAGAAAAATTCCACTAATAGTTGTTGTGACATTTCTTTTTAAAATTAAATCAAAATTAAAAATTGGCGAAATCCGATCAAAATTATCTTCTCCATAAATTGAAAATTTATAATTATTTGGCTCTAGGGTAGTTAAGGAAACAAAAAAATCAGCTTTGGAATTGGCCTTGGTTTCAAAAAAAAATTGGCCATTTTTAAGAATAATAATCCGGCTATTTGGATAAGCTCGACCAGAAAAAGTAAGCGCCGTGGAAGGAATTAGTATCACACTCCCTCTCGGAGGAGGTAGGGCAGTAGCTGAAATACTTACCAAATCCGATATTTGAGCTCTAATAGAAAATGGAGTAAAAACAAAAAACCAAATAAGTACCCATGTTCCTATGGTTTGTAAAAAAAAATTAAACTTTTTTTCTGCCTCCATAACGCCGAGTCACTTCTTTGAGCTGGTTCATGTGTTTGATGGTTCGACGGACAATCCATTCATTGTAAGCCAAAACTTCGCGCCGACCGACAAAGTAAAGAATAATCAAAATAATTATAGCAACCAATGATAGGTGCCACGGCAAAATCCAAAAAACGTACTTGGCTTCAGAA
>MFUP01000014.1 GCA_001785735.1 Candidatus Nomurabacteria bacterium RIFCSPLOWO2_01_FULL_33_24 | reverse complement strand
GTCTAATCCTATCGTGCTTGTACAACTTGGTTGTCCAACCGTAGTACAATTTCCTCCAATTGTTTCTCCTCCGTGGTTTAAAGTAACTCTTGTTGGTAATATTGGGATGAGTCCACGGGTGTTTGTCCATGAAGACCCCTCTTGATAAGGGCCACCACTTTTTCTGCAATATTGACCGCCAATTGCCACTTGAGGGGTGTCGTCAACTTCGATACTTACCCCCTCTACCCCTAAACTTAAATTGACTAAATCTGGATTAATGGTGTGTAAAATCAGCCAAGCTCCCAAAATAAGAACTAACCCCAAAATAGCGTCTTGAATCTTTTTTTTCCCTTCCTCCTTACCAGTAACAGCGTCAGTAGACATATATTGAATACCAGCAATAACAATCATGATAACTGCCAAAACAGAAGCGACCCCAATAAAGAGACTAAAAATAAGATTAAAATATTTTCCAAGAGCAGCCGGGTCATTTGTGTCTATTTCTTCTAAACCACCACTTACATCAGGAAGGGGAGCTAAGAGTTGGTAAACATCAGCATGAGGAGGAGGAGGTGTTCCCCCTCCAAGGGTGTGAAATGTATCATTTTTTGAAAATCCAGCTGTTTCTATTTTATAATAATATGTTGTTCCTAAAGCCAAACCACTGGTAATAGAATGACTAAACACTCCGCTGGTGTCAGGGGTCAAACTAACAATAGAAGAAGGATAAGAATAAGAATAAGAGGTAGAATAAGTTAATATTAAAGTTAAGTTTTGAGGGTCAGATCCAGTTATTGTTCCTGAAATAGTAACCCTAGGAAGCCCGGCTACAATAGTGATAGTTTCAGAATTAAGTGTTATGGTTCTTGCGATTTGGGCAAAAGTTGATGGAATTAAAAAACTACCACTTAAGATAACCACTAAAACAATCATAATAAAAATATTTTTCAGTTGTAAATTAAATATTTTCATTTTTTACAAATTAATTGACATAAAGGCTTTAGCTGATTGAAAAAGTTTCATCATATTTTCCATTGATAAAGAAATAGTTGTTACCCCCCCTCCCCCTTCTCCTCTACGAACAGTCAATATATTTTGAGGACTAGGGATTTCTATTGTTTGGTTATTAATTAACCACTGATATTTATAATCACGAAGATAAATATCGGAAGGAGAGAAAAAATAAGGTTCAGCCACAATAGTAGTTTCTTCGCTGGTCATAGAAAAACCGTTATTTAAAGCATTATCATAATTTATTCCACGAATAGGATTATTCTCATAAAAAACAATTTTAGGATCCGTTGTTTTTATAGAAATATTGTTTTGAGCCCCATACTTCCCGTCAAGAGAAGCTATTTTTAAGGTGATTTTTTCAGCATCATTTAAAATATTACTTGTTAAGTTGAAAGAATCTTTACCAAAACCAGAAGATCCCGGCATAATGTTGTAATTTTTTTTCCAATTAAAAACAAAATCATTTACCCCCAAACCACGATTATTAACTTTAACGTTTGGGATAGCGACAACCTTAATTTTTGCCTCTGACGAAGGGAGAGCCTTTCCTTTATAAAAAGGGGGAACATAAGAATCAGTTGCTTGCCAAAGTAAATCAATCTCAGCTGGCTGGATAATAGTTGTTTTACTTATTGAACCACCGCTAGTGGCCACCACGGTTTTTATGGTTGTTTTTGAGCCAACTTCTCCTGTGGTAAAAGAAAAACTCTCTTCTCCTATTCCAGAAAGTTTAAGTTTTCCGTCCTGAGACCACGATATTTTAGTAGTCTCAGTATCAATTAAATAACTCTCTATTTTTAAAGTTGTTCTTTCATAAGCTCCTGGGATTTCGGGGGTCATTTTAATTGGAATATCTGATTCATATTGGGCCCTAACAGGGATTGCTAATAATATAAAAACACCAATAGAAATTATTAATAATTCTCTTATAATATTAATTTTTAAATTATTTTTTATTAATTTAATCATTATTTTTAATCATCAAAAACCCCTCCTAAACCCCCCTCAAGGCTTTTTATTTCTTCCTCAATTTTCTTTTTATTTTCCTCTAATTCTTTTATTTTATTTATTTCTTCCTCAATTTTATTTTTATTTTTCTCTAATTCTTTTATTTTATTTATGGCCCCCTCAATTTTTTTCTTTGTTTCTTTTAACCCAGTTAATTCTTTCTTGGCATTTTCTTCAAGACTTTTTATTTCTTCCTCAATTTTATCCTTAGTTCTTTTTAGTTCCTTGGCTTTTTCTTCCAAACTAACAGACTCATCTTTTTTAGGCGACTTTGTTGTTTTTTTGTTTTCCCCAATTTCTTTATTAAACTCCTCTTCTAGTTGTTTTATTTCTTCCCCAATATTTTCTTTGGCTTTTTTAAATTCTTTTATTTTCTCTTTTGTTTCTCCCGCCGGGACTTTTTTTATAAAAGGAGCAGTAATTTTTGTTTCTTGAGGTGGTTTATCTATTTCTTGATTAATTACCTCTATCCCGGAATTTTTCAAAATTTTTTCATTTTCTTTTTTTTGTTCCTCGCTATCAAATGATTGATTAGAAATATTATTAACAACTGACGGCGAAGAAGTTGTTGCTGATTCTGGTGTTTGGGAAAAAGAAGAAACCACATTATTAGCAGATAAAGTATCTATGGTTGTTTTTTTTAAGTCTCGTTTCTGATTTTCCACAGCCTTAGCCATATCAGAGGCAAAAGTTCTAATAGTCTTCACTTTTTTTTCGTTTTTTTCCTCTCCCTTTGTATTTTTTTTATTTTTATCTTCAATCATTACAATTATTATATATTATAACATTATTAAAACACCATTTTCCTCTCTACTTAAACTTTTCTTCAAGAATTTTTAACTCCTCCTCTATTCCTTTCTTGGTCTCTTCTAATTTTGAGGTTCTACTTGGATTGACGATTGGTTTTTCATCCTTTGGTTTAGGTATTTCTTCGGGTTTTTCAGGTTCTTTTTTGATAGTTTTTTCTTCAATAGCCGGGGTTGGTTCGTTAATCCATGTTTGACCAGCTGGCAACCTTTCTGAGTCTGAATTTGATATTTCCTCATTTCTTTCCAGTTCTTTTTTTGCTTTCTCAATTGCTAAAATTTGAGATGGGTCCGAAGTAATAATTTGATCTTCTGTATAAGAAGCAATGGTTTTTATGGCGATATGTTTCAGGCCGGCAAAGAAAATTCCTTCTCCAAGACCAGCTTCCAAAATAAGATATTTTTCTTCATCGGTTAAATTAAATGTTTTTTGAAGAACATCAATGGTGCTAGGAGATTGTTTAAGAAGAACTTGAATAGACGAGTTGGTAATAATCGGAATACCATAAGGTGATTCCATAAAATCACCAACATCTTGAGTAATAGTTGCTAAACCTAAATAATATTTTCTACCTCTTTTAGCAATCCCGTAAAGAAAAGAAGCAGTATCTTCCGATTTCATCATCCACCAAGCCTCGTCAACCACCAATAATCTTTTTTTCAATTCTTTTCTAATGGCTGTCCAAATATAATGAGTAACTATATACATCGCCACCGGCTTCAATTCATCCTCCATATCTCTAACTGAAAAAACAACAAATTTTTTATTAATATCAATATTGCTTGGTTGGTTAATAAAGGTTTTCCAACTTCCCCTAGTATATTTGGAAAGTCTTTGAATAATAGATTCTGTTCCCTCCATCCCCGATAAAACCATTTCAAAATCAGACAAAAGAGGTGGTTCAATATCAGAAAAATCTGAATCAACGGTAATATCTTTTATGGCATAGGTTTCAGAGATTGCTCTGTCAATTAGGGAATCTTCTTCGGGGGTTAACCCTCCTAACATAATCCTAAAAAGACCGACTAAATTAATAATATTTGATCTCAAAACATCTGAAGCAGTCTCGTCTTCCCGAGGAATTGCTAAATCAAATGGATTAATATGATGATCAGAAGAAAGAGAAATATTAAAATAACGACCCCCAATTGCTTCTGCCAAGTATTCATACTCTCTTTCTGGGTCAATCACAATAACTTCAGTATCAAACATTAAGGTTCTTAAAATTTCCAACTTGGTTGCGTATGATTTTCCCGCTCCCGCGGTGGCGAGAATAATCGAATTAAAATTGGGAAGTGAAAACCGATCAAAAATTACTAAACTTGAATTATGTCGGTTGACCCCATAAAGAATCCCTTTATCCGAAGTAAGATCAAAAGAAATAAAAGGGAAAAGACTAGACAACGGTTCCGAATTTAATTTTTGGTTTACCCTAAGAAGATCAGTTCCAATCGGAATAGTACTTTTAAATCCTTCTTCTTGTTGAAAAAGAGCTGGTTTGATATAAACTAATTTAGCTTCCAAAATAGATTTAATTTCAGTTTCAGTTTTATAAAGCTCAGATTCATTTTCGGCATAAATTGTAATATAAAGTCCAACCTCAAACATTTTTTCCGTGGCTTGCTGAAGCTGATCCCGAAGAGATTCTAAGTCTTGATAAGCAGTATCAAGTTTGGGGTCGCGAACCAACCCTTTTCCTTCTCGGACGTTAATTTGACTCTGAACCTCCGCTACTTTTTTTTGAAATTGACGCAAGATTTTTGATGTTTCAATTGGATGAATAAAAATAGAAACATCAAAAATCTTATCCAAATTAATAATTGGAGAGAACCAATTATCGGTTAAATATCTTGGGTAAGAAATAACAAAAAAAGTTCTAGCGAGTTTTTCTCCAAGATTGATTGATTTAGCTTCTATTTTTAAAGCTGAAGGGGCAATAATATCTTGAAGTTCAAGAGTGGCCGCTTCATATATTTCTTGAGGAAGAACCGGAGAAATAGAATCTTCATCCTTGCCTGCATTTTTTTTAAATAATTTATCAAGAATATTCATAATTACTCTATTTTTATTGATTGAGTGGTGTCGCCGGGGTTAAATATTTTATAAAATAATTCAACCACCTCCTCTGTTCCTAATCGGATTGTTTGAATTCCCACCCTAGAAAGACCTTGTTGAATAACCTCCATTCTTTGTTCTAGCTGGCTTCTGCTCTCCTCAAAACTAGAAATTTTTTCCCCAAGATTATTTTTTTGGGAACTACCTAGAAATTTTTCTCTTAAGCCACCTCCCTTATTAAACGGGGCCAAGGTATAGGGAACAACAACATAAAAGTTTTTTGTCATAATATTTACTTCTTCCGTAAAACTTCGAATAAATTCAATATATTCTCTAGTTTGAATTTTTAGAAGAGGCTCTTCTTGTTCTTTCATTCTATTTTCTAATAAAATTAAATATGGTTTTATATCTAATTTTTTTGATTGAATAACAATTTGAGTCGAAAAATCGAGAGAATTAAGAAAAGCTTGGAATTGGGAAATAATTGCTTTTTGTTCCTCCTCTGACTTAAGGGCCAGATTAGTAGAAGAGGCCATTAAGATAGTTCTCATTCCTCCATCTTTTAAAATAATAATTCCCCCTCGGACCTCTTTAATAGGAACAAAATTTTGAGTTGTTTTAGATCCTAAAGCCATAAATTATTGGTTATTATCTTCATTGATATCTAAAACATCTAAACTCCAAGAAATTTCTTTCAACTTACTTCCAGATAATCCGGGGACTTGAGATGTTTCTTTTGAAATTTTATCAACCTCTTTCTTTTTTGTTATTTTTCTTTCTTTTCTCCAAATATATAATTTTCCCTGAATAAGATATTTAAAATAAGATTCCAAAACAGCAATAAATGGTTTATTGTTTACTTTATAAAATGTTAGGGCCAAAGATAAAGCTATCACCGGCAAAATAAGAAAGATAGCAATAAAAAGTGGCAAAATTTTAAAAATAACATAAGAAAGACCTCCTCCACCAGCTAAATAAACAAATTGTTTAAAGCTAAAAGGACCAAAAACCTTGTCTTCAATATCAATAAATTGTGGCACTCTAAATCGCATTTTACTTTATAGTTTCTTTATAAGGATCTTTCCCCTTATAAATATCTTTTTTATTATCCTTTGAATAATCTGTTTCTTGGCTTGGGACCCTAAATAAACTTTTCATTTTTTCTTCAATAATGCCAGATTCTTCTTTGTTTTTAATTTCAAAGTTTTTATCCCACTTTTCTTTTTTATCAATTGGAGAATCCTCTATTCTTCTTAATATTTCTTCCCTCTCTTCTAAATCTTCATCAGTTTTCACCTGATGAGCCAAATCTTTTTCTAAAATATTAATTGTCTTACCCGGTTCTCCAACGGGTAAATTAACAGGAGGTTGATTTTTTTGTTTATTTTTTTCTATTAAAGATTCTTTAGATATCTTATCTTCAGAATTGTTAAATATTTTTTCTAATGACCATTTAACTTTATGAAAAATCTGATCATTAATTTCCTTAGTAATACCTTTAGTTTTTTCACTATTAATGTTTAGTTCTTTTTCAAGTTCTTCTTGAAGTTTATTCGGGTTAATGATTCCTAATAAAACCATAGTAGTATTTATTTCTAAAACACCAAGTTGTTCAATGTTTAATTTAAATTTTTTACTAATATTGACTAAACCATCTTGATAATCAGATGAAACAATAATTTGTTTTATATCCTCTGGCATATTATCATATCTTTGTTTTATAGCTTGGGCAATTTGATTATTCATATCTTTTTAATTATTAATTAATGTTTTCATTTTTATTATTTTCTTCTTTTTCTTCTTTTTTCTCTTTTTCTTCTTTTTCTTCTTTTTCTTCTTTTTTCTCTTTTTCTTCTTCCTTTATTTTTTTCTTTAAATCATCAAGAATTTTTTTTGAATCGCTATCTTCACTTTCAAGAGCGTCAATTACTTCTCGTTCTCTCCCAGACGGATTAATTAGTAAATCTTTTAATCCTTTCAAAAATCCTGCTCCCGCGCCAAAAGCACCGCCAACCATAGTTCCTGCTCCTGGAATAACTGTTCCAACAGCCGCCCCCAGAGCCATCCCTTTTAAGGTTTCTTTTATTAAGTCTTTACCAAATTCCTTAAAAGCTTTTCCCGGGATTATTTTTCCGCTTTTATCATAGATATCACCGGTTTGTTGCTTGGTAAAACTTTCTCTCCGAGCTTCATTAATTTCCTTGGAAGTTTTCGGCCTGGCGCTAGTTTCTCCAATATATGTTTTACCGCCAGTTTCATATTTTTGTTTAAATTGTTCCTCGTCTTTTTCTTCCCAACTATCAGCTTTTCCATGTTCAGATTCATATTTTTTCCTAAACTCTTCCTCGTTATATTCTCTATCAGGGTCATAAACAACATCTCTTTTTTCTTCTTCTCGAGCTTTATTATATTCTTCTTCGTATTTATCTTTTTTCTCTTTTTTCTCTTCCTCCCGAGCATCATCAGTTGATTGTTTTTCATTTTTCCATTGACTAACCTTTTTATCTTGTCCTGTTGCCGCTCCCTTTCCCATCCCATATGATTTTTGTTCCTCCTTTATTTTTTGGGCTTTTCTTTTTGTTGCCTCTGTCCAACCGCCGGTGGTTGTTTTGGTCCCTAAACCAACCCCACTGACAATTTTATTGTCAAGATTCAATCCTGTTTGTTTAGACAATTCTCCCCCCACAGCTGTTCGACGGATATCCCAACTTCCTTTGGCGGAAGCAATAGATGTTTTTCTAAGTCCTTTAGCGCCAAATTGAGCTAGTTTCCCAAAAGCACCACGTTTGACTTCATTGCCTTCCTTGTCTGTTCCAGAAGCAAATCTTTTGAGTCTTTCGCTTTTAGCAAGCATACTTCCCACTCTTCCAAGACTAGCTCTTCCCATTAAAGCGGCTCCGCCGGTAGCTGCTCCCAGGGCTACCCCCCCAACAGCTTTGGCTGCTTTTACAAAAGTTGATCCCATTTCCCCGGCTAATTTTTCCGCTGTTTGCTTGGCCATTTTTAATAAAAAGAGAATGAATAAGAATTGTAAAAGAATAATAACCATTATGTAAGTAAAATCTCCTCCTGTATTTAACAAACCAGATAGAAAGTCGCTATTAATCATCAGGATAATTAAGTAAATAAAGAAGATAAAAATGGGAGCCAGAAAAGAAAGGTTAATAAGATTAGTCCACCATTTTTGGTGTCCCACCTCCTCCATCATTGAACTTATTCCCGGAACAGCGTAAGAAGCAAAAGCCAAAGGAGAGAAGATCATTACTATCCACAAACTTAATATTCGGCTTAAGAATAAGACGCCGGCAATAATAAGCGTCCAAGCAGCTGAAAGATTAACAAATATTCCCAAAATAATAATAAGAGCCAGCGCTCCCAAACTAATATCCCCATCAGTATTCATTTTGGGATCAGCTTTTAGGGCTTCTATTGTCTCAGGCGAAAAAATTTTTTGGACTCCCAATCCTTTGGTAATTCCCAGAGATAAACTTTGTTCTCCAGCCGAGGTAAAACTATCTCCGACGGCTCCAGTAACCTCAATCCGATTATAAAAAATTTTGGCAATAATATTGGAGGAATCTATAATTACTTTAGAAAAAAATAAACTAAAATTTATTAAAAGAGCGACAATAATTAAAGTAGGTAATAATTTTTTAGGATTCACCTGAGAACTTAACCCCAAAATAATGTTAATGGCAATCCAAAGAAGACCAAAAATAAAAAAGATGTTAGCGATATCTCTAACAATTTTCCACCCCTCTTCCACAAAAGTAGAATCCCCATACATTCTTGAATCTAAAGAGATACTGGCAAAAACATCAAATATTTTTCCTCCCCCGGCCAATATCCAAGAAGAAGGAACATAAACTATATTATAAAGTCCAAGCACTAGACAATCTGTAAAGATTGTTGTGTAACCACAATCTAATTCGTCCCCGATGAAATTATTTGCTCTTTGGGTCGCTTTTTCTTCGGGGGTTGAATAAACTGCCTCAAATTGAACAGAATGACTTGCTCTCGAAGCCCCCCCTTGGGCATTATCTACTTGCCACACATCCGCTTCATATGACTGGCCTTGAGTTAATGTAACTGTTATTAAAAATTTTAAATTAGTAACACTAAGAGGATATTTTTTTTCATCATTCGTGGTAGTATTACGCACTTTCACAAAATAAGAACGAGGAGCAGTGGTGAATTCCCCCGTTATTACTGCCGAAGCCCCCGTTTCTGAAACAGTAATATCAGTTATATCGGCTAGAAAAGCCCAAGCGATATTTTTTTCAACAGCAATTTTGTTTTGAGAATCAAATTTAAAACCAATCGGGACCAAAACTCCCCCTAGAAAAATTGTGATTATTAATATTGGTATTAAAAATTTTTTCATTACAAATTAATTTCACTTAATCCTTCATCAACAACCCGGTAAATCAAAGCATCCATTATCGCCGCGATTGATTCGTTTAATTCATCGGCTAATTCCATTTGTTTAAAATCTGAACCCAAAGCATTACTAAGCCCATCAGAGATCATATTCCCCGGAGTCCTTGTTTCCCATCGCAGGCAAGTGTGTTTTCTAATATCTTCTCTAGCCGCCTTTTTTTGGTCTTCGCTTGAGCTACCAGCATAAGCTATTTTTTGAACATACGATAAGTCTTCCTTTGTAAAATTATTTTTATCTAATTCCTCAAAATCTACCGGGTCAACGCATTTTTGTTGGTTGAAGAAACCTCCGTTTATTCTAAGACTTTCTCTAATAGCATTAAAAGGAGATTCATAATGACCGGCAAATCGTTTTTGCAATTCTTCGTCAGTTATTATTTTAAAACCAACAGGATTATTTTGGGGTAATTGGGTCATCATCAGCCAAGCATCCCAGCCACCAGCAGAAAAATCAGTGTAAAAATCAGTATAAGAACGATTATCCCTCATTGCTTGCTGAAGGGTAAATTTAGCATTTTGTTCAAATCCTCTCCTAACATTACGAGCGAGATTTTCAGCCAACCGTCTTCCAAAAGGATAATCTTGATTGTTATACCCGATTATATTTATAAAATAATTAAGTTCTCTTTCAGCCAAATCGGAAAAATAATTATCTGGGTTTTGGAAAAAAGCGCCTCCTTGAAAACCAGAATTAATCCAATTAACAGTATTGGCGGTTAACTTATCAAGGACCTGATGAGCGGCTTCATAAGCAATGGCATCCAAACATTTTTCCTTTTGATTTAATGCCTTATTTTCCTTTTTATTTTTTTCTGTGTCTTTTGATATTTCACTGCTTGACACCTCTTTTGTCGGGACAGCCGGAGTAGTTAATTCACTCCCCACTTTATCTTCTACTGTTGTTTTTGTCTTTTCTTTCAATTCATTTCCCACTTTATCTGCCGCTTCTTTACCAATTCCACCAATAAAATCGGCAATCATATCTCCTACTCCGGCACAGCTGGCAATAGCTAAAGCAATTCCCCCAACAGTCTTTGCTCCTGTGCTTGAGGGATCGCCAATACCCCCGGAGTATGTTTTTTGTCTGAAGATATTTCCTGATCCTTCCACATAGACTCTTCCATTTTCTGATGGAGGTCTTCCGCTTCCTTCATCGCCAGCCTTATAAGTAATAAAAATTAAAGTATTTCCAATAGTTATCCCATTATCGTTATAACCAACGGCTCTAAAATAATACTGATTATCAGGATGTAAGTTTTCGATATATATTGCGGTTGTGCCACTTTGATCACTCATAGTATTTGTTCCAGTAATATTACCGAAAGAATCGCTTGTTCCATATTCAAAATAAATATTAGTATCAAGGCCAGAATTCTCATCCTCAAAATGAGCATTAAGATTTCCCGCAGTATCGCTGATATAATCGGTGTCCAAAGTAATAATTTCTGGTTTTTTCCCCCCCCCTCCAATATATTGATTAGTAACAAAAGAAACATCCTCTCCATAGAAAGTTTGGTTGGCATAAGACCCCTGGTTAACTACTTCTCCCACTAGTCTAAAATGATAAGGGCGATTTGAATGGAGTCCAATAATAGTAGTTCCAACTATTCCCGAACCGGGACCTTGATAAATTTCATTAGTTCTTTCGCCATAATCATCACTTAGCCCCCATTCAAAATAAGTTTTCATTTCAGTATCTTCGTTATCGCCACTATCCCAGGATCCAAGCAAAACAGCTGATTCGTTGGTTTTGTCCGAATAAGTAATAGTTCCAATCGCCGGAACCGTATCACTTTGAGCTTGAACCTTTGGGGTTTGAGCGATTGGAAAAGATACTAATAAAAAAATAGTAAAAATAACAATCAGGAAAGTTATCTTTTTTGAAAATTGTTTTTTAAATTTATTTAACATACCAAAAAATCACAGATTAACTTTCTGCCTTACCTAAATTATACCATTTTTAATAAAATATTCTTCTAATTCCAGAACCACCTTCTCAAGTTCTCTGTAATATTGTTTGTATTGCCTCAAATTAGATAATCCAATAATTGGATTATCTAATAAAGACCCCATTCCATTAATAGACTGACTAATTTTTTGATAATTATTTATTAAACTTAAATGAGTATTTAATAAATCAGAAGGAATACTTATTTTACTGGCATCTTGAGCAAATGATTTATAAGCTAAACTAATATCTTTAAGTTTCTCAAGGACAAGAACATTTTGAGAAGATAAAGCTTGGGAAACTATTTCTAACTCTGAACCAATTCCCTCGCTATTATATTTATCGGTAATTGTTTTTATTTGGTTATAATATGTTTTTGCTCCAAGGGGACCCGCCCCAATTAATTTTAAATCGGATGAATAGAAAGTATCGGGTATTTCTTGTTTTATTATTGATTCACCAAAAGTATTTGCTAATTCATTAATTGTTATTTCATTTAAATTTCCAGACTCACTTAGAGCAACAACTGTTGCAAAAAATTCACGAGAAAATATTTCAGTTTCATTCAAATTCTCAATTTCCCCTTCCTCATTTAAATTTATTTCCAACCCTTTTCTTTTTATTTCAACTTCTTCATTGTCAGAAATTCCATCTCCGTCAGAATCTTTGTTTTTAGGATTTGTTCCCCACAAAGATTCTTCCCAATCTTTTATTCCGTCTCCATCGGTGTCTATCTGAGTGATATTTATTGGTAGTGGCCTTCCCTGGATGGCCAACATTTCTTTGCTTGGATTTTTCTTTTTAAAGTTAACCTTTCCTGCTGATTGATAACTGATGATTAAAAAAAATAAACTTAGAACAATCAAAATACTTAAAATGACAATAAATTTTTTACTTGGTAAATATTTATTCATTATATTGGTTATATAATATAATCTACCACATTTTTACTAGATTTTAGAGCAATTTTAATTTATAATGTTAATATAAATATGAAAAAAAATTTTAAATTTCTTTTTTTAATTCCCGCTGTTGTTCTATTATTAATTTTAGTTTTTATTATCCCTAATAGTAATTTAGGAACAAATAATGTTATCGCTGGGTTAGGATCTTTAGGAAACTCACCATTTGGAGGGAAGATAATTATGAAACCAGCCCTAATTTTAGAAGAAAAAAAAATACAATGCGAGACCCTTTTGATTTGTGGTGGAAACGAAGGAGTTTTTTGGGAGCCTACCGTAGATGTCTCATGTGGTCTTGGAACTTTTAACTTAAAACCAGATTTGCCGAAACTAAAATTAACCACTGCTTCAGAGGGTTATTGTATTCCCGCTTCAGCAGATGATAAAACTCGACGGATTCCCTCAATTGCCATTAACAGATGGATATTAGGACTTTACTCTTCCTCAACCCCAACGCAAATAGGTATTTGTACTTGTACAAATGGCGTTGGTCCAGCATCAGAAGTAACAGTGTCGCCAGTCATTATTAATTTAACCCAGGTCACTATGTTTGGGACTTCCCCCTGGTAAAAATATTAAGAAACAAACTCTTCCAATTTTCAGGGCTTAAATCTTCGGCCCTGATTTTTTTTGGAAGATTGCATTTCTCAAATATTTCTTCTAGTTTTTTTCTTGAAGCAATCTTCCCTAAATTTCCAATTAGCATTTTTCTTTTGTGAGCGAAGCCTATTTTTAAAATACTAAAGAATTTTTGTTCACCCATCTTCTGAAAAAAATCTTTTGATATTTTGTCTATTAATAAAATAGCTGAATCCACTTTAGGTTCTGGTTTAAAATTTTTAGCTTTTACTACTCCCAGATATTTTGGTTGGCCATAAGCCTTGATACTAATAGATAAAATGCTTTCTTTGCCATCATGAGCCATTATCCTTCTGGCTACTTCTTTCTGGACCAATAAAATCATGCTTTTTGGTTGGTGATTAGAAGAAAGGAATTTTCTAAATATTTCACCAGTAATGTAATAAGGAATGTTGGCTACTAGTTTGTAAGGGTAACTTGGCGGGGAGTAATTTAATATGTCTTGATGAATTAATTTTAGCCTTTTTGATTCTATTTCTCCTTTAAATTTTTCTTGAAGGAAAAAAACTAATTCCCTATCCTTATCTATGGCTATTACTTTCTTGGCCAAAAAAAGAAGTTTCCTGGTTAAAACTCCCTTTCCCGGGCCAATTTCTAGGACAAGATCACCTTTTTTGATATTCCCAGCTCTAACAATATCGCCCACTACTTTTAAGGATGTTAAAAAATGTTGCCCAAGTGATTTCTTTGCTTTCATTTTTCTATTTTAGCATTTTTGGGGGAGTTAGAAAGATTTCCACAGTCCCATTGACCCCCTCCTCTTTTTGAGATATGCTTTCTAAAGTGAGGCCTTAGGGCTTGTTTCTGTAAAGGAGTTTTGTCTGAAAAGACCGTTAAAATAACATTTTTTGGCTTATCAAACCTAATAAACAGGACCCCGATGGTTCCAAATCAGATATTGATAGTCGGGCGACAAATTACTTTTATATCAAGTTTCAATCAATGAGATCGTCTTTGGGCTTTCTTGTTTTGATCCTGATTATTATTATTCCTTTTGGGGTTAGTGCGGTCTTTTTTTCCTCGGCTGTTAATATTTTTAATTTTGATAAAAAAAATAGAATCACAGAAGAAATTAGTTTTAATTCTCAGTCAATTCTTTTACTTGATACAGAAATACCAAACATGATAGCGCCTTTTGGTGGCGGAGATATTGTTATTATTGATTCAACCCTGATTCCATTTAGTGGCCCATTAGGAACAATTGCTGATTTAGAATCTGAAACTTTCTCTCCGGGGAAAATAAATTTTTATATTGTGAGAGAAGGAGATACCATTTCTCAAATTGCTCAAGCCTTTGATCTTAAAGAAAATACGATTTTTTGGGCCAACGACCTTAGTTCTAAAGGATCTATTAAAATAGGACAGATACTTGAAATCCCGCCTGTTGACGGTGTTAAATATACAATCAAAAAAGGAGATACTTTGGGGAGTATTATTAAAAATTTTAAAGTAAGCGAAGAAGGGATAGAAGAAATATCTATTTTTAATGATATTAATCCCAAAGCTTTGGTTGTTGGCGAAGAGATCTTTATCCCGGGAGGAGTAAAAATTACTGTGAAAAGCGCGTCTAGCACGACAACTAAGGCTTCCAATAAAAAAGGATCTTCTTGGGGCGGAGGTCTTGAATATTCTGATTATTATATTCGTCCAGTTTCTGGAGGAAGAAGATCACAAGGAATTCATGGGTTTAATGCTGTTGACCTTGCTGTTAGTACTGGAACCCCAGTTGTCGCTTCGGCCTCCGGAAAGGTTAATTTAGTCAGAGATAGAGGATATAATGGTGGTTATGGTAAATACATAGTGATTGATCATGACAATGGAACAAAAACTCTCTATGCCCACCTGAATAGTACCGCCATTAACCAAGGAGTTAATGTTGTCCAAGGGCAAGTGGTTGGTTATTCTGGTAATACCGGACGCTCAACCGGACCACATCTTCACTTTGAGGTTAGAGGCGCCAAAAATCCAGAAATAGACAACTCTTGGGCACAATAGAGATAAAAGATAAAATTTTTAGGCTTCTAAAATTATAATTTATAACTATTTACCTATCGGGGGCGGTATTGTAAGGCTTCTAGAAGATGAGAGGTTTTAATTTCTTCAGATTCTTCCAAATCAGCAATAGTCCGAGCTAGTTTTATCACTCGGTGATAAGCGCGAGCCGACAAACTTAATTTTTCCGCACTTTGGTTTAAAAGTTCTCTAACTTCAATACCAAGAGGAGTAATTTTAGTAATGTCTTTAACATTCATGGCGCTATTATTTTTTATATTTCGTCTAAATTTTTTAAATCTCTTTTCTTGTCTTTGCCGCGCCCCAGCCACTCTTTTTTTAATTGTTCTTGTTTTTTCCCCAGAACTCTCCCCTCCTAATTTTTGATAATCAACATTTCCTACTTGAACCCAAATATCAATCCGATCCATAATTGGTCCAGAGAGTTTTCTTTGATAGCGAGCTAAATCGCTTGGTCGACAAATACATTCTTTATTTTCAGATCCGAGATTGCCACAAGGGCATGGATTCATGGCCGCGATTAAAATAAAATTTGACGGGAAGACAGCTGATCCTTTGGCTCGAGAAATATTAACAATATTATCTTCTAATGGTTGACGAAGTGATTCAATTACTCTTTTTTCAAACTCCGGGAACTCATCCAAGAAAAGAACTCCTCGATGAGCCAAAGTTATTTCCCCTGGTTTAGGGTAAACTCCTCCTCCAACAATAGAAACATGAGAAGCAGTATGATGAGGAGCTCTAAAAGGTGGCTCCGTTAATAAATTATCTTTCAGGGTTCCTGCTATTGAGTGGATGCTGGTAATTTCTAAAATCTCGTTGTTATCTAATTCCGGTAAAATCTGAGAAAAAACTCTCGCCAACATTGTTTTTCCTGTTCCTGCCGGTCCAGTCATAGCAATATTGTGGCCACCAGCGGCCGCAATTTCCAATCCCCTTTTAGCCCCCTCTTGTCCCCTAATATCAGAAAAATCTATGTTATATTTTTTTATCCCCTTTTTAATAATAGTTTTTTCTTCCGGAGAAAGTTTAAAATTTTTATTAATATCTGTTTCTTGTTTTAAATTTAAATGATTAATTACTTCTTTTAAATTACTAGCTCCAAAAATTTTAACGCCATCAATTAAAGCCGCCTCTTTAGTATTTTGCTTAGGTAAAAAAATTTCTTCAAATCCATTATTTTTTGCCTCTTCTACCAACGGAAGAGCTCCTCGGATACTTTGTAATTCCCCATTTAAGGAAAGTTCCCCTAAAAAAATTTTTTTCTCCGGGGCAAAGTTTATCTCCCCAGAAGATAAAAGATAGCCCAAAGCAACTGCTAAATCAAAAAAAGGGCCCTCTTTTTTGAAATCAGCCGGAGCGAGAGAAACAATTATTTTTTGATTAGTACTTTTGGGTGATTTATAACCAGAATTTTTTATAGCTGAACTAACTCTGTCTTTTGATTCCTCAACCGCTTTGTCTGGGAGACCAACAATATTAAATGAATGCAGTCCTCGGGAAAGGTCTGTTTCAATAGTAATAATTTGTCCTTTTAATAAATTAGTTTGAGCAGAATAAACACGCGAGAAAGCCATTTTACTCTTCTTTGTGTTTAATACAGGTATTAGAAGAAGGATTAGCTTCTAGTCTTTTGGTTTCAATTATCTCTTTACAAATTTTGCAAACCCCATACCCTCCTATTTCTATTTTTTTTAAGGCTTCCAAAATACTTTTATATCTTATCTCTAATTCCCCCAAAGTAGCGCTTCTCTCGCCAAAATCTTCCAAGCGATCAGCGGCAATACTAGGATCTGCTTGATCATCTTTACCTGGAAGAATTGCTCCCCAGTCATTACTTTTTGGATCAACAACTCCCAATTCAGAAAGCTGACCTTCCAAAAGTGTTTTTTCTTCCTCTAAATTTTTCTTATAATATTCTAGATTTAATTTACTCATTTCTATATAATAGCATTTTTTAACTTTAATTTCCTAGCCTAGTTATTACTTCCAATAAAGAATTCTCGTCCCGAGTGATAATAATTGTATTTTTATTAATAAATAAATACATCAAAACAATTTCCCCGTTTTCATCTATAATAGCTCGGGCATCTCTGTTTCTTACAAAGATATCCTTAAATTTTTTATTAAATAATTCTGATCTTTCTCCCGAAACATCAATATTAAACATTTGATAAAACTCACCAAATATTTCGCTCTCCCAGTCCAGCATTCCAGCAAAAGTATTTTCATATGAACTTGTTTTAAACAAAACAAACAAATTATTACCGTCAAAAGCATAAAGTCCGATCATAAAATAATCATCCAAAGATCTAAGTAAAGGAGGGGGAACCCGGCTTCCAATTAAGTGAAGAAATCTGCTAGTTTCGATCGGTTGTTCTCCTAAAGAGATATTTTCAACAAGATTAATATTTTCAACAACATCCAAACGAAGAGTATTATTATTTAATTCGTCAGCGATAAATCTCATAATTCTGTCTTTATCAACCCCAGCAATATCTATATTTTTAATTATCTCTGAAGCAATAATTGGTTTAATTATTGGTGTGTTTTTTAAGACGCCCCCCGTTTCTTTTTTTGGAATTAATAAAATAATAATAACTCCTAATCCAATCACAAACAAAACAATGCTAATAATCACCCAAAATCTATTTTTTTTAGGTTCTAAAGAAAGATAATCTTTTTTTTTCTGTTCATCAATCGCAATTTTTACCACAGAACCATTTTCTTTACGCAAAGCTTCTTCTATATCAGAGGTATAAGTTCTAACAATATATCTTCTGTTTTTTTCTTCTTTATTATTTTTTTGAATTGAACCTAGATTCATATCAAATTGTTTTATTCTAATGAGATTATTTTTTTATAAAAGGTTTTGGAAAAAAGTCTGGTTTAATTGCTTTTATTGATAATCCCAATTTTCCATTATCAACTTTTATAATTTTTACTGGGACTTTTTCTCCTTCCTTTATGATTTTAAAAATATCGTCCACCCTAAACGAAGCAAGCTCAGAAATATGAACCAATCCTTCAGTAGTAGGACTAATTTTAACAAAAGCTCCAAAATCTAGCACTTTTACTACTACCCCCTCAGCAGTATCACCAATTTTATATTCATGAGTTAATTCTTCAACTATTTTTAAGGCTTCTTCCGCGGAACCATTTTTCCCAGTTAGATAAACAGATCCATCGTCTTCTACTTTAATATCAGCCCCGGTCCTATCTTTTATGCCATTAATAGTTTTTCCTCCAGGTCCAATCAGAAGACCAATTTGATCTGTTTTAATTTTAGTAATAAGAATTTTTGGAGCATTAGAAGAAATATTTAATCTTGGTTTCTCTATTTCTTTTTCAATGATATCTAAAATTTCTAAACGAGCTTTCTTAGCTTGTCTCAACCCTTCTTCTAAGATTTTAATTGGGATACCGCCAACTTTTATATCCAGTTGAATAGCAGTTACCCCCTCCCTAGTTCCAGCTACTTTAAAATCCATATCTCCATGATGGTCTTCTGGTCCCTGAATATCAGTTAAGATTTTGTAATCTAATTCTCCAGAGGCGGACTTCACTTTGCTCATCATTAAACCTATCGCAATACCAGCGACGGGGGCTTTTATTGGCACTCCTCCATCCATTAAAGCAATAGTGCTAGCGCAAATTGAAGCTTGAGAAGTTGATCCATTTGAGGCCATCGATTCAGAAACTAAACGAATAGTGTAAGGAAAGTCTTCTTTTGAAGGAATAACTGGGATTAAAGCTTTTTCTGCTAAAGTCCCATGACCAATTTCTCTCCTGTTTAATCCGCCTACCCTTCCAGTTTCTCCAGAGGAAAACGGAGGAAAATTATAATGATGCATAAATCTTTTTTCTCCCCTAACTTCTATCCCATCAGACAGGAAAGCATCTTCCGGACCTCCTAAAGTTAAGGCGGAAAAAACATGAGTTGCTCCCCGATAAAATATTCCCGATCCGTGCAAGATTGGAGAAATATTTCCAGCTTGAGCATAAATAAGCCTAACTTCATCTAGCTCTCTCCCGTCAGCTCTCTTGTTGTTTTTAAGAACTTCTTCATGAAGGATCTCGTCAACTTTATGATAAATAAAATCTTTAGCTAATGATTTTAGATCCTCATCTTCTGGATATTTATTTTCAATAAGTTTTTCCCATTCATTTTCTAATTCTTCTATTCCAAATTTATTTAACTGATCTGTCTTTTTGGAGTCGCTAAAGATATAGTTTTTTGCCTTTTCTTCAAGATTTTTCTTAAAGAGATCAATTATTTCACGAGGAATTTCTGGTTTTTCTATTATTATTTTTTCTTTTCCTGTTTCATTGATTATTTCTTTTTGAAATTTTTCCCACTTAGTTATTTCTATTGAAGCTAAATTAAATGCTTTTCCTATTTCTTCTTCTGGAGACTCAAAAGCCATTGCTTCTATCATGTTTATATTTCCATCTTTTCCGCAAACAACCAAATTTACATCATGAGTAGAAACAATATCTTGGGAAGTATCAGTTTTTATTGAAAGATTAGAATTTATTTTTAATTCCTTCTCTCCTTTTAATTTTCCAACCTGAACAGCCCCAATTGGTCCATCCCAAGGAATACTAGAGGTTCCTAAGGCCAAAGAAGAGGCATTAATAGCTAATATTCCTGGGTCTTGTTTCCCGACCGAAAGAACCATTACAATTATTTGGACTCCATATTTTATATGTTTTTCAAACAATGGGCGAATAGTTCGATCAATCATTCGGCTGGTGATAATGGCTTCATTTGAGGGACGGCCTTCTCTTCTGGTAAACCGGCTTCCTAATATTTCGCCGGCGGCGTAAAATTTTTCCATATATTCAACAGTTAAGTTGAAAAAACCAAGATCTTCCTTCTTTTTTGACATTACCGCCGAAGCAAAAACCACCGTGTCTTCAGATTTTAAAATAACTGAACCATCGGCCTGGTCAGCTAAATCTGTAAATTGAGCGATAATTTTTTTACCACCAATCTCAACGGAATATTCTTTTGTTTTCATTTTGTTTTTAGGAGTAACCCCCAGACCTTAAAGTTGTCCTAACTTGTCTCGAGCTTTGTCGAGAGAAGGTACAACCCTACTCGTCTAAAGACTACTCTTTCACCTTATAACTTTATAATTTTCTCCTCGACTTTATAAACTGGTTCTACTATAACACCTTTTTTATTTATACCCAATAAGGTATTTTTTTGGATTTTCGGAGAGATCAATGAAGTCATCCACTATTTCTTTTAACTTAGAAGAAGATGATTTTCCAAAAGACATAACTTCAACCTGGGTGCTGGTCTTTAAGTATTCTACCAACGGGACAAAATCACCATCACCAGAAACAATAACTACCGCATCTAATTTAGGAGCTAATTTAATAGAATCAATCGCCAAGCCGACATCCCAATCCCCTTTTTTGGCTCCACCAAAAAAGATTTGTAAATCTTTTGTCTTAGTTTCAATCCCCAATTTTTCTAAAGCATCAAAAAATCCTTTCTCTTCACCGGCCTCAGTGGTAATAACATAAGCAATGGCTCGAACTAATTTTCGTCCAGCTAGAGCTTCTTTGACAATTGCTCCAAAATTAACCTTTCTTTTATAAAGGTTTTTAGCGCTATGATAAAGATTTTGAGTATCAATAAAAATTCCTACCCTTTGTTCTTTTTGTTTAATTATCGGCATATTTTTATAATAACATCCTTTCGGGAATTTATGTATATATAAATAAATTAATTTTTATTTTTCTTTTATTGTTTTAAGTGCTTTTATATATTCCTTAGAATCTTTTTTTTCTAAGTATTTTAAATGTTTTCGGCGGTCGCTCACCATTTTTATTAAACCTCTTCTGGAGTGATGGTCTTTTTTATGTTTTTTTAGGTGGGTTGAAAGTTCATTAATTCTCTCAGACAAAACACCAATCTGCACTTGAGATGATCCAGTATCTTTATCATGAATTTGGGATTTCTTGATAATTCCTTGTTTTTTTTTTGCTTTTAACATTGTTTTGTTATCTTATCATAAATTTCTTTCATTTGCAAGGGTCTTTATGACTAAATATTTTTTAGAGAACATTTATTGTGCGACATTGTGATAGAATAATAGGATATAAGAATGGACACCCAAAAACTTAAAAGGCAATTTTTAGAATATTTAGAAATAGAAAAAGGATATAGCTTAAAAACGATTGAAAATTATGAGCGTTATCTAAATAAGTTTTTTGAATTTTCTAAGATAAAAAATATTATTGAAATTAATGATGACAAAGTCAGAGAGTTTCGTTTGTATTTAAACAGACAAGATCTTAAAAAAAATACTCAAAATTATTATTTAATATCTCTACGGTCTTTTTTGCGATACTTAATGAAAAGAAATGTAAAGGTTTTATCACCCGACAAAATTGAGTTAGCTAAAATAAAAGAAAGAAGTTTAGATTTAATAAGCACTGATGAACTAGAAAGACTCCTTCTGGCCCCAGAAGGAAGTGACGAAAAATCTTTAAGAGATAAGGCTATTTTGGAACTTTTCTTTTCTACTGGCCTGCGGGTGTCAGAATTAGCTTCGCTTAATAGAGATATTGATTTAAAAAAAGATGAATTTTCTATTAGAGGGAAAGGAGAAAAAATTCGTTTGGTTTTTTTATCAGAAACGGCCAAAACAGCTATCAAAAAATATTTAGACAAAAGAACAGACATGGAAGAATCACTGTTTTTGCGATTAGTAAAAAGTAAAAATGAAAATAACGAAATAAGATTGACCCCAAGATCAATAGAAAGAATTGTAAAGCATTATGCGATTAAAGCTGGGATTTCAAAAAAAGTTACCCCCCATATTATTCGTCACTCTTTTGCTACTGATTTACTTCAAAACGGAGCCGATATTCGTTCAGTTCAAATGATGCTTGGACATACAAATATTTCCACCACTCAAATTTATACACACATCACTGACCGGCAGTTAAAAAATGTTCATAAATCCTTTCATAATAAGGGCAAAAGGTAGTATGTTATAATTCAACTATGAAAATTATATCTTGGAATGTTAATGGTTTACGGGCGCTTGAGCGTCAAGGATATTGGGGAAATATTTTAAAAAAGAATCCTGATATTTTTTGTTTACAAGAAACCAAAGCGCACCCCGACCAGCTTTCAGAAGAAGTTAAATTACCAAAGGGATACTTATCTTTTTTTTCTTCGTCGGAAATTAAAAAAGGATATAGCGGAGTGGCTTTGTATTCAAAAGTTAAACCAAAAAAAGTTGAGTACGGAATTGGAATAAAAAAATTTGATCAAGAAGGAAGAATCATTGTTAGTTATTTTGATGGTTTTGTTCTGCTAAATATTTATTTCCCGAACGGAGGAATGAGCCCAGAAAGATTAGAATATAAACTTGAATTTTATGATGCTTTTCTAAAATTTATTAACAAACTAAGAAAAAAGGGTTATAAAATAATCTTTTGTGGGGATATCAATACTGCTCACGAAGAGATTGATCTTGCTCGGCCAAAAGCGAACGAGCAGAATACTGGTTTTCTGCCCGAAGAAAGAGCTTGGTTAGATGAAATAATTGCCTCGGGATATGTTGATGTCTTTCGTCATTTTTTTCCAAACAAAAAAGATACTTATACTTATTGGGATTTAAAAACTAGAGCTCGTGATAGAAATGTTGGTTGGCGGATAGATTATTTTTTTATTAGCGCTGATCTAATTAGAAAAATAAAATCAACTACAATCCTAAAGGATATTTATGGTTCCGATCATTGTCCGATTGAAATAAATATTAAGATAAAATAAAAACCCAACTAAATTTAGTTGGGTTTTATAACAAAAAAAGACATTATAATTTATGTGCTCGCACAACCTTTTTACCCCCAAAGTTTAGAACTATTGCTTCCCCGGTTCCAATCCACCTAATCTCTGGTTTTCCACAGTCAAAAGACACAATAACTCCTGATATATTTGGTAAATGAGAAACCATTACTACTATTTCGCCATTTGTTAAAGTTAAAATTTTATCTAAAATAACATTTTTTATTTTATCTCCATCTGAACAATTTAATCCTAATTCTTCAAGAAAATTGTAATCCAGTCCCGTGATATGGCTAATAATTTCAGCGCTTTCTATCGCTCGAGAAACAGGAGAGGAGAACAATTGAACAGTCTTGTTTGCCTTAAAGCTTAACAAATAATAAATTTTTATGGGTTTATTTCATAAAATAACAAGCTTTTCTTTAAGAAATGGCCTTTTTTATTTCATCTTTCGATAATACCCAGAATTATTTCACCCCGTGCCTCTGGCGGATTATGGAGAGCTCTTTTTCTTCTTCCTCATCTCTTTTTTCTTTTCCCGCCTTACCTAGATTTTTTAAATCTTTTTCAGGAAATTGAGCTAATTCTTTGGTTTTCTTTTCTAAATATTCAGTTGTGTTCAAACTAGGATTTTCTAAAACTTCTTCCAAAAGAGCATGAAGAATGTATCCAATTCTAGGGCTAGGTGTTTCATGAATAACATCCATTATTTTAATTCCATCAATCTTTAACATTCCCACAGAAACTGGAGCTCGCATTGCTTCTTCAATCATTGATTCATATTTTCTTAATCGATAAGGAGTTTCTTTTGGTTTTCCCATACCAATTCTGTCACAAGCTCTAACCCTCATAAGATCCCAAACATTTTCAGGTCCAACACGTGAAACTAGTCTTCTCACTGCTGAAAGAGTAATTTGATCTATATCAGAAAAGAACATATGGTTTCTAACCAATTTTGTGACAGTTTCAATCATTTTTTTAGAAAACTTCAATCTGACCATGATTTCATTAGCTATTCTTGCTCCCACAACATCATGTCCGTAAAAAGTATAATCCTTCTTTTCGTCCATCCAAAATCTTGTTTTTGGTTTAGCAATGTCATGGAAAAGAGCAGAAAGTCTCACGTGTAATGGCCAACTTCTTTTGGCTGAATGCTGAATACTTCTAAGAAGATGTTCCCAAACTTCATAAATATGATCTTTATTTTGTTTAATACCAATTCCAGTCTCAAGTTCCGGAACTATATATTTTAGTATTCCAAGTTTATTAGCTGTAATTAATCCTTTCATTGGTTCGTCAGACATAATTATTTTTACAAATTCATCCTGAATTCTTTCAGCAGAGATGTTATTCATGAAACTTCCCATCATTAATATAGCTTTTTCAGTATCAGCGTTAATCATGAAACCTAGTTGGGTTGCTAATCTTATTCCTCTTAACATTCTTAAAGCATCTTCTGAGAATCTTTCCCTGGGTTTTCCGACTGTCCTTATAATCATGTCCTTTATATCTTGTTGTCCGTTACAAAGATCAATAACTTGTTTCTTGGAAACATTATAAGCAATGGCGTTAATGGTAAAATCTCGTCTCTTTAAATCATCTTCTAATTTGTTACCAAAAATAATTGAATCGGGATGCCGGTGATCAGAATATTTTGCTTCTAATCTATAAGGGGTTATTTCAACCACCTTAAGTGTTTGATCATTTATATTTTCGTTTATGACAGCTACTGTTCCAAAATTATTTTCATAAACTGATTTTTCAAAAAGTTTCATTATCTGTTCAGGGTTGGCATTAGTTGTTACATCCCAATCTTTAGGCTTGTCTTTTCTAAATAAATCACGAACACACCCACCAACTAAATAAGCTTCAAAACCACCTTCCTCAAGTGTTTTTGTTATGTTAGAAATTTCTTTGGGGATTTCAAAATGATAATCCATATTATTGTTTTTGTGCGGATAGGGAGAATCGGACTCCCGTCTCATCCTTGGCAAGGACGTGTTCTACCACTAAACCATATCCGCAGACTATTTATTTATTATTTATAATAATTTTCTATTATATCTTAATTTTCATTGATGATCAATTTAGGGTATAATACTAAAACTCTTAAAGCTCCTGTGGTGAAATGGATATCATAACGGTCTTCGGAACCGTCGTTGGGGGTTCGAATCCCTCCAGGAGCGCATAAATTTAACAGACATCTTATAAGACAAATTGTTTTTATGTCCTTTATACACATTATCAACAGATTTATCCACAGTTATAGTTTCACATGAAACAAAAACAATTAAAATAATTAAAATGATGAAGAAATTTACTTCTGATAATCAAAAAATAGGAGAAATAGGTGAAAATATCGCTTGTAAGTTTCTTATGAAACAGGGTTTTGTCATTAAAGAAAAAAATTATACAAAGAGATATGGAGAGATAGATATAATTTCTGAGAAGAAAAATGTTTTGCATTTTATTGAAGTAAAATCTGTGTCTAAAGATTTAAATAATAAAGCAGAAAAAGAAACATTTAATAATTACCAACCAGAAGATAACCTTCACTCGTGGAAATTAAAAAGACTCTCACGAGTTATCCAATCTTATTTATTAAGGATAAATGTTTCTGATAACCAAGAATGGCAATTTGATGTAATAATTGTTTTTTTAGATACAGCCAAAAAATTAGCTAGAGTCAAATTTATAGAAAATATTATTTTATAAAAAAATTCTTTTATTTTTTTGAAAAATAATGTATAATAACAAGGATATGTTTTTTTTGTTGACTTTTAAAATAATCAATAAATGGGGAAGAAAAAATTTGTACCAGAAGAAAATCGTACAATAGCTCTTTGTAATCAAAAGAGAGATCCTTATGATTTTCAAATTAATGAAGGTCCCGAAGTTTCAGTTGGTGACGAGGGAATTATAGATTGTGTAACAATTTTGGAAAAAAATTATGATGGTCCTGGTTTTGAAGCCAGTAAAGAATTTCTTCCAGAAGATTAAAAATCAAAATTTTTAAATTTTTTGAAAAGCTTATTCTTTTGAATAAGCTTTTTATTTTTGGCTTAAATGTGATAGTATTTTTATATTATTTAATAGACGGGGTGTGGTGTAACGGCTAACATGCTTGATTTGGGATCAAGTGACTCCGGGTTCGAATCCCGGCACCCCGATATAGCGGGTATGGTTTAGTGGTAGAATAACTGCCTTCCAAGCAGTAGACGAGAGTTCGATTCTCTCTACCCGCACCAGCAAGGAATTTGCAAGCGAGGCGAACCCAAATCGCTTGCAAATTCCTTGCTGGTGTTGTATTTTTGAATTAGTCCGAACGCATTTCGCCGCCTGCGGCGGCGACGGCCAGCCCCCCAAAATTTGAGCGGCTTCGTCGCGATCTTAAAAGCTGCCAAAGAACCTGATAAAAATATCGGCTCGAACCATATTTTGTAAAAGAAAATTTTTTCATACTCATTTGATTTAGAAATTCATAGGAATTTCTTTTTTTATTTTTTGACCTTGCTTTCTATCTTGTTTTGTTGTAATTTACATCATAGGAGATCAAGCTAGTGCTTGGCTTAATTTGTACCCTGAAAACTCAAAAAACGGAAAAGGAGGAAAGAACATGACAGAAAAGATGACCTATGCTGGAGTTGGCGTGAGTTACGACGCAATGGACCCATTCAAGCGCATGGCGCAACTCGCGGGTTGTGAGACTGCCGCAAATATCAATCGTCTCAACAATGGCGAATTTCGAGAAGTCGAGATGAGTCGTGGCGAGAGCGCGTACCTCATCGAGGCGGCCGAGAGCTATTTCGCGCACGTTGAGGAAGGACTTGGCACGAAAAATCTTGTCGCCGACGCGATGTATCGTCTTACCGGCAAATCGTATTACGACCACATCGCGCAGGACACTGTGGCGATGATCGTGAACGACATGATTACGCTTGGCGCACTCCCGCTTTCAGTGGCGATGCACCTCGCCGTCGGCGACTCCAACTGGTTCGACGATGAGAAACGACGTCGTGATCTTGTCGAAGGTTGGAAGAACGCTTGCAACCTTGCGCGTTGCGTTTGGGGTGGCGGCGAAACTCCGACGCTTAAGGGTGTTGTCGTGCCGTATGCGATTGTTCTTTCCGGTTCGGCGATGGGCCTCGTGAAGCCGAAAGAGCGGCTCATCACTGCGGACAACATCCAACATGGCGACGAGATCGTTCTCGTCGAGAGTTCCGGTATCCATGCGAACGGCCTCACAATGGCACGGAAGATCGCCGATAGGTTGTCTGACGGCTATCTGACTCGGCTCAACGATGGTCGAACCTACGGCGAGACACTGCTCGACCCTACGCACATCTACGTTGCTCTTGTCGAAGATTGCCTTAACCGTGGCGTGAACATCCACTACACAGTGAACGTCACGGGGCACGGCTGGCGCAAGCTCATGCGAGCAACGCAATCGTTTGCCTACATCATCGAGCGTTTGCCGAAACAACTTCCGATCTTCGACTTCTTGCAGAAGCACGGTCCGGTGGACGACATGGAGGCGTATGGCAACTTCAACATGGGTGCGGGTTTCGCACTCTATGTTTCGGAAGCCGACGCGGATGTAGTTGCCGAAATCGCCTCTTCGCACAAACTTGTTGCGCTTCGCGCCGGATACATCGAACGAAGCGACGACAAGAAAGTCATCATCAAGCCGAAAGGACTTGAATACCCTGGCGCAACGCTCGGAGTCCGATGACTCACAAACTCCAAAACTCATGGGTTCGCTATCGCAAGGTGGCGAACCCTTTTTCTTTTTGTAAAGGTGCTAGAAAATTTACTGTGATGAGTTATGATTAACTCATAGAAAAACTTGAAATTGTCAAAGAGCGCGGCGAAGCCGCTCAAATTTTGGTGGGCTGGCCGTCGCCGCCGCAGGCGGCGAAATGCGCTCGGACTAATTCAAGAATACTGCATAGCATGTTACAATTTCAATTATATAAACGATGTCTGATGATATTGAATTTTTAAATCAACCAGAAATTAAAAAACATGAAAATAGGTTTTATGAATCAAAAATGACCCAATGGGTCCTAAAGCATTTTGGTGGTTTTATAAAAAATGAAAAACAGGCAAATTATTTTTTGATCGGGCTGGTTGTTTTTTGTTTTCTTGTTGCCTTTTTCCTTTCTTTTGGCTGGTTTCAACAAAAAGATAATCAGTATTATTCCGAAGAGTTTATTAATGATAATCCAGAAATGATTACCTTAGAGTATGATGAATAATAAGCGGGGATTTACCCTAATTGAATTGCTTGTCGTTATTGCCATAATGAGTCTTTTAGTTAGTATTGTAATGATTCCTCTTAATTCTGCCCGGACAAGAGCAAGAGTGGTGGCCACTATTGCCCAAGCTAGCGAAATGAATCAAGCTATCATCGCGTATATTAATGATGTCCAAGAGCTTCCCGGTTACGATGCTAATTGGGGTGATGTCTGCGAAACAGCCATGTTTGTTTCAGGAAATTTTTCTTATAAAGGAAATAGGCCCGCCAAGGGTTGGAATGGTCCTTATTTAAATGCTTGGCCTAAAAATAAATGGAAAAAAACTTACCACTGGGAATTTATTGGAGGAAACAATGCTATCCCCACCCTTGTTGTTGATGGTGTTTCAACAAAAGAGGCAGAAATGATTGATAAAATAGCCGATGATGGAAATTTAACCACAGGGATGGTAAGAATTCCTAGAGAAATAAGAAAATCAAAAGGAAGAACAATCGTTTCAAATGTTTATGGAACCAGAAAAGTACTTGGTTTTTATTTTGACGGTTATGGGATGAGAGGAATAAGAAATGATGCCCACAAAGCCAAGGGTTGTAGTGTTAAAAAATTATAAATTATCCCACAATAGGTCATAGGTCAATTTATGAAAATCAGCCAATTCTTTTGATTGGATGATGATGGCCATTGATTCCCTCCAAGAAACAAGAAGAACTTTATCATTATAAATATTAATTTCCGGACTAAATGTCATTTTTTCTTCTGGCAAAAATTTTGTTGTTCTCATTTCTTCACTATTTTTTTGCACTCTACTTTTTGAAATCTCATTTTGGGGGATTATCGCTTTGATATGAATATTTGCCTGAGTTCTTCTTTTATAATATTCAGGAAAAAAATTAGGCAATCCCTTATGCATTTCTTCTACATTTGCATAAGCGCGGATCGTTCCTTCAGCCGTTAAGGAATCTTCATAGGCTTCCCTCATCCCTTTTTCCCCGCTAAAGAAATGAACCCTGGGTTTATTCTTTGAATGCAAATTTTGTAAAGAAATTAATTCAGGCATTATTTTTTCTATTCTTTCTTTCTGAATATCTATTTTTAGATTATATTCTCGTCTTTCTCTTTCAAGATAATCAGTAAGTCTACTAGGAGGTAATGCATAAAAAAAGGATTTACTTGATTTTTTAATTTTTGAAACAATACCTTTTGACATAAGATTTTCCAGAATATCGTATATAGTAGTTCGATTTATATTTGTTTCTTTTGATATTAATGATACTGAGGCTTGGTCAATTTTTGTTATTATTAAATAAACTTCTATTTCTTTTGACGAGAAATTTAATTGTTTTAGGATTTTTTCAATCATATATTGTTTATAATATCATATTGTTGTGGAAAAATATATAACACATTTTTTATTATAAAATAAGGATTATTATAGTATATTTTATAACTTTTTTTATATATGCCGACAATATTTTACATTATAAGATATTATATTTATAAGTCAATAACTTGTTCGTTTAAATATTTTATAACAAAAAATATAAATTATGAAAAATAAGTTTCCAAATGTTCAGCCAGTTAACTTTATTCCCAAAAAGCTCGCTATTTGGGGTTGGCATTTTCCAAAAAATCGTATTGGTGAGAAGATTATTATTAATGGTAAAGATATTAAAAAGCTTCTAACTTTAGACATTAATATTTCCGATTCTAAATTTGCTAGTATAGTTAACAGTTCTTCTTTAAGTGATGTTAAAAAAGTTTTTGCAAAGAATTATCCTTGTCCACATTCATGTCCAGGTTGTTTCAATAATACGGTAGTCAAAAATACAATTATGACTTATGCAGAAGTTGTAAATATTATTGATCAAGGTCTTAAATTAGGATTAGAATCAATAAAATTTCTTGGACCTGGCGAATTATTGGCAAATCCGAATTTATTCCAAATTTTAGATGATTTGCAAAAAAGGAATATTATTGTTGGGATTTTTACCAAAGGAGCTATTATGGGGTCAGATGTTTTATCACAGATGTATCATGGTATTAATTCTCAAGAATTTGTTAATAAATTAACAAATTACAATAATATAACTTTTTTGGTTGGTAGTCGCTCTTTTGATTCAGAAATTGAAAACAAATATATTCCAACAAAAACCCCAAAGCTTCGTGATGCTTTTAATTACCACGAGTCTCGAAACATTGCCATTGAAAGGTTATGTCAAGCTGGAATGAATAGTGACCAGGAAAAACAAAGACTGGCTATTATCACTAGTCCGGTTGGGCCAGAAACAATTGATGGTGTCTCAGAAATTTTCAAATGGGGATGTGACAGAAATATCCCTGTACTTATTACAACCACAATGGTTAGCGGAAAGGGACACAAGCTGGTCAAAAGTCACCAAGGACTAGAATTTGAACGTAAGTATAAAGATCTTGCTGTAGAAATTTATTTATTTCTCATTAATAAAGAAGCTAAGACCATTGATGAATTAAAACAAGAGAAAGTTTCTCCTTACGTAGGAATTGCTCCTTGCAATCAATTAACTCATGGTTTGTATATTCATTACGATGGCGAGGTTTGGAGATGTCCGGGCAATGACACCGCTCGCTTTGTAGTTCATGGGAATATTCGTAACAGTAGTTTGTTAGATATTTGGCTTGGAAGCAAAAATTATAAAATCAATAAATTTAATAATGGTTGTGTTAAGGATGAGATTTCAATTCCAAAAGATTTTTATCAAACGGTATTAAGACGATTAATTTAAAATTCAAAGGGCTCAATTTATTGGGCCCTTTCCTATTTTATTTTTTATTTATTAATTTTATTAAATACAAAAAATCCCTCTGATAAGGGGTTTTTTGTTGAGTAAAAAATTTATTATTTGACCGCGTCTTTCAGGGCCTTGGAAGCTCTAAATTTTGGAACTCTAGTGGCGGGGACACTTACGGCTGCTCCAGTTTTTGGGTTTCTAGCCATTCGGGCTGCTCGATTCTTTGAAGAGAAAATTCCAAAACCAGCAATAGAAACCTCCCCTCCTTTTTTTATTGTATTGGTGATAGTGTCGAAAATTCCATCAACAACCCTTTCCGCTTGAGCTTTAGTTCCACCAATTTGTCCATGAACCATATCAGCAATTGCTTGTTTGTTCATAATATTTTTTAGATATTTAGGTTTGGTAATACCTCGACCTTATTTTTACCTTATTTATTCCCCTTTAAACAAAGAGGAGTTATTTCCTTATTATATATCAAGCTAATTTCAATGCAACTTATCTAGTATTGTTTGGGGAAATCTGTTTTTTAGCTTTTTCTTTTTTAGATCATTAGATTACCGTGCATAATCTGTGATTCTATTCTCTCTAATAAGAGTTACCTTAATTTCACCAGGGTATTTAAGATCCTGTTCAATTTTAATAGCAATTTCCCTAGCCATACTTTTGGCTTGAATATCGGATACTTTATCAGGAGTAACAAAAATCCGTATTTCTCGTCCAGCCTGAAGAGCAAATGATTTTTCTACTCCTTCAAAAGCGTTAACAATGGTTTCTAATTCTTTTAATCGTTTTAAATAATTTTCTGCAGTATCTCTTCTGGCTCCTGGTCGCCCGCCAGAAATTGAGTCAGCTACTTGAACAATAATTGATTCAATTGTTTCATAAGGATAATCTTCATGGTGAGATTTCATAGCTTGAACAATTTTTTCATTAGCTCCAAATTTATTAAGAATCCGAACACCAATATCAACATGAGTTCCTTGGACTTCGTGATCCAAGGCTTTCCCGATATCATGAACTAAGGCCCCAGCCTTAGCAATGTTTACATCAGCTTCAAGTTCTTCGGCCAACATGCCAGCAATATGAGACATTTCAATTGAATGTTGCAAAACATTTTGTCCATAACTAGTTCTAAAATATAATCGTCCTAAAATAGCGATAATTCTTGGGTCTAGGTTTAAAATGCCACACTCAAAAACAGCTTGTTCTCCCTTATCTTTTATAATTTTATTTATATCGTCTTTGGCTTTAGCAACCATCTCCTCAATTTTGGCCGGTTGAATTCTTCCATCTAAAATTAGATTTTCTAAAGCTACCCTAGCCACTTGTCTCCTAACAGGATCAAAAGAAGAAATAATAATTGATTCTGGGGTGTCATCCACAATTAATTCAACCCCCGCTTCTCTTTCAAAAGCTCTAATATTTCTCCCCTCTTTTCCAATTATTTTTCCCTTAATGTCGTCAGAGGGGATAGAAACAATGGTGGTCATTAATTCAGCCGCGGTAGAAGATGATAGTCGTTGAATTGAAGTAGCTAAAATGTCTTTTGCTCGTCTGTCTAGTTTTTCGGAATTACCAATTTCTAATTTCTGCATTCGAACAAGGAGATCTTCCTCGGAGTTTTTTTGGACTTGATTAAAAAGATCTTCCCTTGCTTCTTCTTGTGATAACCTAGCTACTTTCTCAAGAGCTTTTTGTTTTTCTTCTTCCAATTTTTTGGTCTCCTCCCGTATTTTTTTTACCTCCTCTGTTTTTATCCTTATATTTTCAACCTCTTTTCCTATCTCAACTTGACGAATATCAAGAAAACCCTCCTTTTTGATAAGGCGCTCTTCTGTTTTTTTAAACTCTAAATCTCTTTCTTTCTCTTTCTGATTTATTTCTTTTTCCCGTTTTTCCGCTTCAATTTTAGCTTTGTCTAAAATAAATTGAGCATTTTCCTTGGCGGAAACTAGCATTTTCTTTGTTTCAAGTTCAATTGAACCTTTTTTCCCAAGAGAAATTATAAGACGGAGATAATAACCTAATCCTATTCCTGTTGCCAAACCTATTATAGTTAGTAAAATTGTTGTTGTACTCATAAGTGTCTAAGTACTTACAAGAACATACCAAATTGTCTTGGAATTTTTATCCCCAAATAGACCTAATATTTGAGATATTAGTTATTTTTTTGAAAAATTTGTTTTCGAATTTTGTAAGTTTAATATTCATTAAATAACGGATAATCAAGACTAAAAAAGTATATTCCTGAAGTTTAATTACTTTTATAAAACCGAACAATTCCATTTTAGCAAAATAGAAATAAAAAGTCCAGTTTTCATTTTTTTCTAATTCCCGTTTTTAGTTTTTGGTTTTAAAGAAGAGTTTTTTATCATAATTTCATCAATAATGCCATATTTTTTTGCTTCTTCGGCGGTCATAAAATAATCCCTATCAGAATCTTCCTCAATCTTAGATATTGGTTTTCCAGTATGCTTGGCCAAAATTTCATTCAGTTTTTGCTTTAATCTGAGAATATATCTAGCACTTCTTTCAATATCAGAAGCTTGCCCCTGGAAGCCAGCACTAACTTGGTGAATCATAACATCGGCATTTGGTAAAGCGAATCTTTTTCCTTTCGCTCCGCCAGCTAAAAGAATGGAACCCATGGAAGCGGCCATGCCAATACAAATTGTTTGAATATCAGGTTTAATATGTTGCATTGTATCGTAAATAGCCATGCCGGCTGTCACTGATCCGCCTGGAGAATTTATATAAAGACTGATATCTTTTTTAGGATCTTCCGATTCTAAAAATAATAATTGGGCAATAACACTATTAGCCACATTGTCATCAATTCCTGATCCAAGAAAAATAATCCGCTCTTTTAAAAGACGAGAATAAATATCATAAGCTCGTTCCCCAAATTGTGTTTTTTCTATAACTGTTGGTATTAACATATTAGTAGTATAACAAAACTATTTTTGGTTTTCTAGTGCCTGGTTTTCTAAAAGTTGGAAAACTTTTTCATTAGTGAGAACATTTTCTATATAAGCTCGGGCGCGGTCCGGATCCGCTTCTTTGTGGGTATCCATAATTAAATTAACTTGTTTCTGTATTTCTTCCTCGGAAACTTTTATTTCTTCGTCTTTAGCAATTTGGTAAGCAATTAATTGAAGCTTAGATCTCTTTTTGGCATCCTCTGTCCATTCTTTTCTGATATCCTCTTCTGTTTTTTTAATATTTTTTAGATAATCTTCAAGCTCCATTCCGGCATGAGAAAGATCATGTTTAAGTTGGTGTATCATTTTATTAATTTCAATATCAATTAAAATTCGAGGAAGTTCAATTTTTGTTTCTTCAATTATTTTTTCCATAATCTTCAATCTATTTTTGTCTCGGATCTTCAACCGTTTTTCTACTTTTATATTTTCTTTAAGTTTTTCTCTAAAATCTTTAACATCTTTAAAATTACCCAATAATCTGACAAACTCATCATCTAGTTCGGGGATATCTTCTTTAGTTTTCCCATCATTGGAGGGTGTTGAGGTTTGGGCTCTCATTTTTCTAATTTGGAGAATTGTATTCTCTATTTCTTTTTCATCAACTTTTATTTCTATCTTCTCTGAAGGAGAACCAATCTCTTTGGCTATTTTTCTATGGTTGGGTATTTCTATTTTGGGGATAATGGCAGTTTTTATTTTGAAACCCAAAGGATTTCCTTTGGCAATTTTGGTAATAGTTATTTCCGGTAGGCCGATAGCTTCAATTTTATTTTTTTTAATAATTTCGGGATATGTTTTTTTTAAAGCTACTTGAGCAGTTTCTTCTAATAATTTTTGATCTCCAATTTGTTTAATTAAAATATTTTCAGGAATATGTCCTTTTCTAAATCCTGGCATCTTAGTATTTTCTCCTAATTTTTTTAGCGCCTCTTTTTGATACTTATCAAGATCCCCTATTGGAATTTCTCCAACTATCTCTATCTCGCTGTTCTCTAGTTCTTTTATTTCTGTTTTCATAATGTTCACTAGTTTATCATAAAAACACTAGATGTAAACATTTGGTGTTCCCATAGTGTTCTTATGGAACACCAAAAATACTTAATTGAACATAGTTAGAAGTAGTTAGAAGATTACCTAATCATTTTTGAAAAGTTGACAATTAATATGAAAAGAGATAGGGTAAACTTAGAAAATATGTTTTTTAAATTTAAAAAGGAAAAAAATGATTACTCAATCAAAGTTTGCTATTGTCGGTGGTACCGGTAATCATGACTTAGACAAGCATGTTATTGCCTGGATAAATGATACCGCTGGAACTAATTTTAAATTTTTCAATATTAATTTTGATGATTTCCCTGACGGAGAATCTGATCGCAGAATTGAGAATTACGGCGAATTAAAAAACAAAATTGTTGTTTTACTTGAAAGCACCTATTCAGATCATTTATGGAACCAGTTTTTGGAATTAAGCTGGGCAATAAAATATCAATATGAAGCAAAAACAATAATTGCTGTTCAGCCATTTATGCATTATCGTCGACAAGATCAAGGGAATAAAAAAAACGAAATTAACAGAAACCGAAGAGCTTGTTATGAGATGAAAAAAAATGGAATTGATAAATTATTGTTATTAGATATTCACTCTAAGGCGACTTTAGAAAACTGTAAAGAAGCAGGAATTGAAGCATTTAATGTTTCTGGCGCCGGTCCTTTTGCTGACCGCCTTAAGCCAATTTTGCACATAACCAAAAAGCAGGGACAAAAATTTTATATCTTCTCGCCTGACGAAGGCTCGGTTATTAGGGCAATCAATGTGGCTAAAATATTAGGGGTAGAAGTTATTCTTAGTTTGAAAAATAGGAAACATGAAGGGGAAACAGTCATAATCAACAGCAAAGAAAAAGTAAAAACCATTAGTAAAAAATATGGTTGCCAGCTTTTATTAGCCACAGATGAATTAATTAAAGATTCAACTGTGGTTATCATCGAGGATGAACTTTCTACGGGGGGGACAGCTAAACTAACTGGGTCAGATTTAAAAAAAAAGAAAGCAAGAGATATTATTTTTTGTGCTACTCATCCGGTTTGTGTATCAGGTTGGAAAAGAAAATTTATTGACGAAACTCCTTTTTCAAGAATATTTTTTGGAAACACTATTCCTCGTCCTTATGAAAAAAGGACAGGAGGTAAAATAACTGATGTCTTTATGTCAGCAGTTATTGCTTCAGAACTATTAAACATTATGTTTGATACTGAACAAGAAGCAAAATCCAAATAAAGATCTCTCCCTAAATTTAAAAGCCTAGTTATGATAACTAGGCTTTTTATTTATAAATGTTTCATATTTTAAAAATAAGCTCCATTAACATGGAGCTTATTTTTAAATAGTTTGTGAAACAAATTATTTCTAGTTTTCTTCGTTAGTTGTTTCATTACTATCATCATCTTCCTTGTCATTCTTTAGAAGAGTAGCCTTAAATTTTTCTTTGGCTATTTTCATTGCTTCTTCAAAAATTTCTTGAGCTTTTTCAATAGATAATTTTTTGGCTTCAATCAAAACATGAATGGCTTCTTTAATATCATCACTTGAATCCTTAACTTGATGAAGTTGTTCCTTGGCATTTTCTAAAGCTTCTTTGAGATCAGCTTTAATTTCTGAAGGAGCTATTCCATTATCACAATCAATTTTAGCTTGAGCATTGGCTTTTTCAACAGCACTCTTAAAAGAAGAAATCATTTCTTCATTGGAAGTTTTTCTGTTGATAATAATTTCCTCTACTCCAATCCTATATTCTTCAATAGCAGTTTTTATTGCTTCATGACGAACAGTAATAGCTTCTTTGACTGCTGTTTTGAAATTGTTTACGGACTCTTTTTCTTCACCGGTTTTAGCTTTTTTTTCTAAGGCGGAAAAATAATCTTCTAATCTAGAGTTTATCTCATCTCTCTTCTCATCTAATTTATTGCGTCTTTCTCCCCACTTTTGGTCTCTTTCTGATTTTCTTTCATCCTTCTTTTCCTTAAACTCACTATCTCGAGAAGAAATTCTATTATTTATTTTCTCTCTGGTAGCTGAAAAATTTTCACAGAAATCAACTTTTCTTTGTTCGGTAATTGAAGTTGTTTTTACCTCAGAACTTTCCTCCCCTCTTATTTTTTGAGGAGTCTCACCTTCGGCAAGAACAAACATTGGTGATAAAAAACTAAAAGCCATTAATCCAGCAACTATTCCACCGACTAATTTTTTAAATATCATTTTCATCATAAAATTGATCAAAAGAATGTAAATCCTCGCTATTGCCGGTGGCCATTATTAGATCCTCTTCTTCAATTTGTTGGAAATAATTATCATCTAAAATGATTGTCTCTATTAATTCTGAAGTTAAAGCGTCAGCCTGTCTGGCTATTCTCACCTCAACTTGAATATTGAAAAAGATTAATACTAAAGCAACTAAAGCAACCCCGGTTGGCAAAATAAATTTAAATCTAATCTGATCAATTAAATTGTTAATATTGATAAAAAATCGACCTTCTTTTTTCTTAAAATCGGAATCTAAAATTTGATTGAGCCAAACTTTTTCCGGAACAATTTGGTTTTTGGCTTGAGTCAGTAATTCAATTATTCTTTTTTCTTTCATAAAATATTATTTTCTTCAAAATATTTTCTTAATTTTTTTAAACCACGAGATTGGAGTTGGCGGATAGTTTCCTCAGACTTTTTTGTTATGGCACTAATTTCTTTATTTTCTAATTCATTGATAAATTTTAAAATAATTATTTCTTGTTGGTTTTCAGGTAAAATCTGGATAGCTACTTGGACTGCGTCTTTTATTTCTTTTTGTTGAAAAGGATTAATTGTTTCGTTTAAATGTTTTTCCATCTCCTCCTCTTTAATTAAAATATTTTTTTTCTGACGCCAATAATCAATAACGGTATTACGAGCAATAGCAAAAAAATAAGGAAGAATATTTATTTCCCTATTTTTAAAATTATTTATTGATTTAAAGATTTTTAAAAAGACTATTTGAGTTAAATCTTTGGTTTCATCGACTTCTTTTATTCGAAAATAAATAAAACGAAACAGGGGAGTATAAAGCTGTTTATATATTATTTCAAAAGCTTTTTGATTCCCATTCCTAGCATCCTCAAAAAGAGCTTTTATGGTTTTTCTTGGTACTTCTTTCATTTCATAGATAACGATTATTATACTTATTTTGTGACACTTAAAAAGAGTTCTTTTTAAGAACTCTTTTTAAGTGTCAATCAATCTTTTATAGTCCCAAATCTAAATTATCTAGATTAATGTTATTTAAATCACTTAAATCATCCTCAATAACTTGAAGTTCAGCATCAAGATTCAATTCATCTTCCAAGGCAGTTAATTCATTATCAATTGTTTGAGTACTAATTTCTTCAACTTGATCAACAATCGCTTCTTCATTTTTAGGAATATTTTTTTCATTTTCATCTTTTAATAAAAAGAAACCACCAATCACTAAAATTATGACAATAATAATTATTCCTATTGGGGACCCATTTTTTTTATTTCTTGATTTTGTGAATATTTCATTATTAGGACTATTTTGTTCCCCAGTATTTATATTTTCATTCATGATATTATATTTATCCTTTCGACTGATTTAGTAAACTCACCATAAAAATCTCAGGACAAGTTATTTATTAATATTTTAATTATAGCAACATCGCAACTATTAATAAAGCAACAATATTAAGAATTTTGATCATTGGATTTATGGCTGGACCAGCGGTATCTTTATAGGGATCACCAACTGTATCACCGGTCACGGCGGCTTTATGAGCCTCAGAACCTTTTCCCCCATGGTTTCCATCCTCAATATATTTTTTAGCATTATCCCAAGCTCCACCACCAGAAGTCATAGAAATAGCGACAAAGATTCCAGTAATAATTGCTCCAACCAATAATCCTCCCAAAGCTTCCACCCCCAAAGCAAACCCAACTACGATTGGCACAACAACCGGGATTAAGGCAGGAATAATCATTTCTTTTATTCCAGCTCTAGTAACCATATCAACTGTTCGTCCATAATCTGGTTTTTCCGTTCCTTGCATAATCCCTGGTTTTTCTTGAAATTGTTTTCTGACATCTTTTACTACTTCTCCGGCAGTTTTACCAACGGCCTGCATAGCCATGGCCCCAAACAAATAAGGGAGTAAACCACCAATAAATAAACCAGCCAAGACATAAGGATTATTAATGGAAAAATGAAGATCTACATTAATAGTATGAGTAAAATCAGCAAATAAAACTAAGGCGGCTAGAGCAGCAGAACTAATAGCATATCCCTTAGTGACTGCTTTAGTAGTATTTCCAACTGCGTCTAAAGGATCCGTTACTGCCCGAACATTTTCTCCCATCTCGGCCATTTCGGCAATTCCCCCAGCATTATCAGTAATTGGTCCATAAGAATCAATAGCGATAATCATTCCAGCCATAGAAAGCATAGAAACGGCGGCAATAGCTATTCCATAAAGATCTGCCAAGGCATAAGCTCCTAAAATTCCAGCGACAATAACAATAATTGGCCAAGCAGTTGATTTCATAGAAACAGCTAAGCCGGTAATAATATTAGTACCAGGCCCTGTTTCTGAAGACTTGGCAATATCTCTAACAGGTTTATATTTAGTTGAAGTATAGTATTCAGTAATAATTACCATAAGAGCAGTAATAACCAAACCAACCAAAGAAGCCAAATAAATTTTAACAACATTAAATTGTCCGTTTCCAGACATTATAAAATTAGTGACAGGATAAAAACCAATAGCAGCCAAAATTCCAGAAGCAATCAATCCTTTATAAAGAGCTCCCATTATATTTTTCTTTTTTCCTAATCTAATAAAAAAAGATCCAACAATAGAAGCTAGAATGGAAACTGCTCCGAGAACAAGAGGATAAATAATGGCATTCTCAAAACCAGAAATTAATAACCCACCCAAAACCATCCCAGCAATAGAAGTAACAGCATAGGTTTCAAATAAATCAGCCGCCATCCCGGCGCAATCACCAACATTATCACCAACATTATCAGCAATGACAGCCGGATTACGAGGATCATCTTCTGGGATACCAGCCTCAACCTTTCCAACCAGATCAGCTCCCACATCAGCTGCTTTGGTAAAAATACCCCCACCCAATCGAGCAAAAATAGAAATTAAAGATCCTCCAAAAGCTAACCCAATCAAAGCATTTAAGTCTTTTGTTATCAGATAAAAACTGGCGGTTCCCAAAAGAGCTAATCCCACTACTAACATTCCTGTGACAGTTCCACCATTAATAGCAACTGTTAAAGCTTTTTTTATTCCTCCCCGAGCAGCTTCAGCTGTTCTAACATTAGCTCTAACAGAAACATTCATGCCAATATACCCCGCTAACCCAGACAAAATTGCTCCAATTAAAAACCCAATAGCCGTTATCCATCCCAAAGAAGGAACAAAACCAATAATAATGAAAAGAATAATCGCCACTAAGGCAATTGTTTTATATTGTCTATTAAGATAAGCCTTAGCTCCTTCCTGAATAGCCTTAGCAATTTCTCTCATTCGGTTGTTTCCATCAGGAAGCTTCATAATTTTTCCAATCAATCCGATTCCATAAACAATTGCTAATATTGCGCTAGCCAAAATAAATGTGTTAATCATATTTTATTTATGTAAAATTAATTAATAATTATTTGTTATTCTTTTTTCTTAATTTCCTTATTTTCATTATCGGAAGTCGAGATTTCCTCCATCTTGGAAATTTCTTCCCCATTAAGTTCTTCCTCTGAAGAGGTAACTTTTTCCCCTTCCACTCCACGAATATCAATTCGCCACCCAGTTAATTTAGCCGCCAGACGGACATTTTGTCCACCTTTTCCAATAGCTAAAGAAAGTTGATCCTCAGCTACCTCAATAATTGCTTTTCTTTCTTTTTCTTCAATGTTAATATCAAGAATTTTAGCAGGAGAAAGAGCGCTAATTACAAATTCAGCTGGATCTTCAGACCATTCAATAATATCAATTTTTTCTCCCCCTAACTCACCCATAACAGTTGTTACTCTAATTCCTTTTTGGCCAACACAAGACCCAACAGGATCAATTTGTTCGTCATTAGACATAACAGCTATTTTAGAACGAGAACCAGCTTCTCGGGCAATACTTTTTATTTCAACGACATTATTAGCAATTTCTGGAACTTCCATTTCAAATAATTTTTCCAAGAATCTGGGGTGGGTTCTGGATAATTTTAAATTAATTCCTCTAGGAGTTTCTTCAACTGAATAAAGAAAAGCTCTAACTCTTTGTCCTTGGCGATAATGTTCCCCAGGAATTTGTTCGTTGTAGGGAAGAATTCCTGTCACTCGATTAAAATCAACAAAAACATTCCCCCTTTCAATTTTTTGAACAATTCCGCTAACAATTTCTTCTTCTTTTTCCCCATATTCGCTAATAATGGAACTTCTTTCGGCTTCCCGAATACGTTGAATAATAACTTGTTTAGCTGTTTGGGCAGCAATTCTCCCATAATCATCCTTAGCTTCTAGGGGAAAAGTTATTTCATCATCTAATTTAATACCACTTTTAATTTTCTTTGCATCTGCTAAGAGAATATGTCTCTCTGTATTATATCTTGCTCTTTTTTTATCTTCATTCATTTCGTCAATCCCTGTCTCCTCTTCTTCCGAGTCGTTATCTTCTTCTATTCTGGTGGTTGATTCATCAACAACAATTTTTACTTGGTAAAAATCAGTTTTTCCAGTATCAAGATCAAAATGAGCTCTAATAATTTGATCTTTTTTTCCATAATCCTTTTTATAGGCAGCCGCCAAAGCTTGTTCTATTGCTTCAATTATTTTTTCTTTGGGAATTTTTCTTTCTTCTTCTAATTGTTCCAACGCCGATCTCATTACTTTTAAGTCCAACATATAATTTATTTTAAACTAACTTTATAAAAACGAAAGTCCGTTTCGAGACGGACTTATTACTTAATATTAAGTTGTTCTAATAAAAAAGTCAATCTTATTTAGTCGCTGTTTTATCCACATTAATATTTTAATTATTATCTTTTGTTTTTAAATACTCTTGGTGGTATAATAGTGGCATATTTATGGAAGAAAATAAAAATCAATTTCAAGATTTTAGTCTTCAAAATCAAAACAAAAAAACAGATTCTTATTCTTATTCTGAAAAACCAGTTGCTATCATTTCAAAAACCCCAAAAAATAAATGGAAGTTTTTTTTAATTACTATTCTTGTTATTTTAATAGTTATGGCTCTCATTGGCTTCAATCGTTTTTTGGATCAAAGAGAATTGTCCGAAAAAGAAATGATAAAAATAATGGAAGAATTCCCATCAGAAGACACCTATTCTTTAGAACAAAAACAAGAAATTTTAGACAGCTTATCTCAATGAGTAAAAAGTATATAATCTCATATTTAGTCATTTTTATTTTTTTGTTTATTTTTGGTTTTTCTCTTTTTACTAATCAAACCTTGGCGGCCGGGGCGTATGGAACCCTAAGAGGTTATGCTTGGTCTGATAATATCGGTTGGATCAGTTTTTCTTGTTTAAATGATTCTTCTTGTGTTGGTTCCGGATGGGAAGTGGCCATGGACGATATGACAGGGGAACTCTCTGGAATGGCTTGGTCAGATAATATTGGTTGGATTAATTTTAATCCAGATTTTTCTGTGGATATTTGTCCTGATCAACCAACTGATCCTAATGATTGCAAGGCTAAAGTTGAATTAACTCCTCCAATAAATAATGTCAATTTTGGGAAAGTAACTGGTTGGATTCGGGCTTGCAAAGTCTATTTAACTGGTTGTAGCGGGGCTACTGAAAGTTTAACAGGAGCCAAACTTGGTGGCTGGGATGGTTGGATTGAACTTTCGGGAGCTAATCATTCTTCTCCTGATGGAACTGGTAATGGCGGGGTTACTTATAAACATATTTATAAAAATTCAGGAAGCTCAACAAATGAAAATTCTTTTATCGGGAATGCCTGGGGATCAAATGTTTTTGGGTGGATTAATTTTTTTAGCGGAAGTCAGGGAGTAAAAGCCAAACTCAGAATACCTTTTTTAGATCTTACGATAGAGAAAGATCAGAATCTTCTTCCTCCTCCTTTTGGCCCAGCAAATGTTGTTGTTGTTGAAACTGGGAATCAAGCTGTTCTTAATTGGAGGGGGAGGGATCTTGCTAAACAATCAAATTATGATGCTTGTACGGCTCAAGCTGATTGGCCAAATCCCGGGAATAGACGAAGTTCGTCTGGCCGGAGAATCACTACAAAAGTTGAACTTGACGGTACTGGTTATTTTTCCTTGGAACTTTGGAAATATCTTTATGATTTTTATGGTGGTTCCAATCCTTGGATATATAAGGCCCCTCTTTCTTCTAATAACCCGGCCTTATCGGCGAATGACGCGGCTAAATCTTTAGCTAAGCAAGTTAATGATGTGTGGTGTCCTAGTTATGTTTGCGCTTCTTCAATTAGGGGAGATATAATTTTATCCTCTTTTTATCCAAATGTTGATATTCAAGTAACTATGAGCACCAATGGGGGCGCGACAGCAATTGTTTCCCCAACAAACTTAAAACAGAAAATAACTTTTTTTGCTCCAATTGATCTCCTTAATCCCGAAAAAAGTACCTTTAATCTTTCTCTAAGCGGAGTATCAATCTCTTCAACTAACAATAATAATATAAATAATGTAGTTATTGATTTAGCTAATAAGATTAATAGTGGTTCCTTGAAGACATTATATTTTGCTGAAACTCAGGGTAGTGATTTAATTATTTATGCTCGTTATTATGATTCTTGGTTAGGAGCAGCCGCAAATATATTCAAACCAGCGACCACTGTTTCCATTATTCCAAAAATTCCAACAAATTCCACATCATTTTCCATAGTAGGGGATCCTATTTTTGAAACAGGAGAATCAACCGGTTCGCTTTTGAGTTCTGGTTCTAATACTACGGATTTGGCATTAATTGCTGTCCGGGGGAATGCTGGACATTGGCTTCCATCAAATTTTGGAATAACAATTGGGACAGAAACCATTAATACAACTTGGAAAAATTCTTCCTATGGAACAACTGATGATATAAAAGAAAGAATTGAAAATAATCCAACTCTTAATTCTTTGGTAGAAGTTAAACATTTATATGATGAGATCCTTGGTATTAGTATTATTTTAATTGAAACAAAAACAGGAAATTCATTCACTGTTTCTAATTCCACTACTGGGGATGCAGGAGAAATGGATGTTATCAGTACCGTAAGAAAATATACCCTTTCTTGTCCTACTTTAGGGTCTATTAGTAGTATCAGCAGAACAGTCTATGCGGGAGTTCTTGATTATGTTTTTTCTCTCGGGTTAAAAGCTGAAAGTGATGATCCTTACGCTTATCCCTCTGGGAAAACTACTGATCTTACTGTTCCTTCTGGGGCGGAAGCAATTTTAACTTGGGACAGCGATGACGATTCCCTTATCTGTGAATCAGCCTCTTCTGGCGTTGGTAGTGATTGGGCCGGTGGAAACATTGGACTTGGGTTGGGAACCAGTCGCAATCCTTACTCTCCAAACCCAGCCATTGTTCTTTCTCAAGAAGTAACATTAACTGGAACTTCTGGTACTTTTAATCTTAATATTATTCCTACTGATACCACTCTAAATTCTATTTCTGTCTCCGAAAATTATGATACTAATTTATCAACCACTGCCGATAATTTAGCCCAAGCAATAAATTCTGCCGGGGTTAGCGCTATTAAAGCTACTGCCCATAACGGGTCAAACTTATCGTCTAAAGTTTTTATTGATTCTAGCGGCTCTACTTCTTTTACCGTTAGTATCTCTGGGACAGGAAATATGTCTCTTGGAAAAACCGAAGGAGAAACCACGGGAATTTTAATTAATGACGGAACAGCTACTAGTACTGAAAAAGCAATTCTTACTGTCTCGGGAGGCACTTCTGGTTCTTCTGATAAATTTGGTCTTAAGATTGATGGAAATCCAATTGGTCCCATTTTTGCTCAATCAAGTCCCGAAAGTACTGCTCAAATGTTGGTAAGCTATATTTCTTCTTATATTGATAACTATGCTTCTGGGATGACAGTATCACGAGAACCGGGTACATCAGAAATAATTATTATTTCTACAACTCCATTCACTATCACAGACGAAGGGACAGAAAAAGATGTCAATAGTAATTCTCCACCTAATATTGAGATTGGGTACACAATTGTTAAAAAGTATACCTTAATTTGTACCAATGTTGACAATAATATTTTTACTGAAACAGCCACAATTACAATTTTACCAGAACCAACTTCTGATTTAACTGCTAGAACTAAAAATACCGGAGGGGGCTTTTTACCGGCGGTCAGTGTTGTCTCCGGAGCAGATTATTCTGTTCTTCCTGACTGGATGGGCGGTGATGATTGGGGACGCCTCAAATGGTGGGGTCATAATGTAGATTACAGTTCTTGCCAAGCTGAAAATAGTTACACAGAAAATTCTTTTCAAGGAAGAGAGTGGGATTGGTCAGATCCTAGTTATCATGGACATAAAGGGTCTTTGACTCCGGTAGCAGGAAAACAGGGAATTGGAACTCTTAAAGAAGTTAAAATAAAACTTGTTAGTGGCATTATTGGTAATAATTTTAATATTAGAATTAATGATCAATCGATTATTCAGTTATTTGATACTTCTTTAAAGATAACAGCCGATAAATTAAAAGACAAGATAAACAATATTGCTACCAATGGTGAAGCTTTCTTTGTTACCGCTTCCATTGATCCTACAGATGCAGATGGTAAAACAATAATAATTACAAGTTCCTCAACAGGTTCTTTGTTTAATATAGGAGATGATGGATCATCGGGAACTACTCAAATTATCCCAACAGAGGCGGTTAATGACGGGAGCTTAATTTTTACTACCGCTGCTACCGCCATCTTGTCCGGAAGCAATATTGGAGGAGAATTTAAAATAAAGATTAAGGGAATAACTAAAAGTGTTACTCTTGGTTCAACCTATCCAACTTTAGCTCAAGTCGCTACAGAATTAGCAAGATTAATAACCGCTGATATTGCTGGCGTTTCGGCCACGGCGGTTGATGAGATAATAACAATTAAATCTAATAGTGATATTTATGATGACACCAATTCTTTTAATATTGACGCCTTAGATACTTCTGGGGGAGATGCTTTTATTTCTGTTGAATCAATTACTACTCGACTGGCAACCATTACCATAAATGGAACTAGTGGAACAGTGGTTGTTGAAATTAACGGAATCACTTCTTCCGTTCCTTGGAATACAGATAAAAATACCACAGCCCAAGATTTAGCAGAAAAAATAAATGAAGATAATAGTGGTTCTGCTCCCTCGGTTTCTAATTCCACTTTTGTTTCTAGTGTTGGGGCAACTGCCGAACAAAATGTAGTCATTATAAACTCTTTTAAAACAGAAATCAAAAAAGATATTCTTCCTCTTTCTGGTGCCGATATTTCAATTAGTTCAATTTCTGCCAGAGAAAAAAAGATTTTCTTAGATAAGACCAGTAATCTTGTTACCGGGTCTTTTAAGGCTTCCCTAAATAAATTATCATTTACCAGTCCTTCTCCGGTTTCAGAGACAATCAATACCAAAACTCTTCATCAGGAAGCCCATAATTTAGGTAGTAATTTGACTCAGAGTCACAGTGATGTAGATTTTTCCTCCAAATACAATGTTATTACTCTGACTTCAGAGATAAATAATTCCGATGCTCCCCTCTTTGAAATTATTGATGGCGGTTCTACCGTCGGGGCCATCACCATCGGAACAACTGTCCATAGTTATCAGCTTTCTTGTGAGGGGATTTCTTCTACCAATTTTTCAACAGAAGATTATAGTTATGTCACTATTCTCCCGGCTGGAAAACGAATTAACCCTAGTTTAACTTTCACCGTTGAGAGAGATCCTAATCCTCCTGCTTCCGCTTCTGATATTACTATTAATTCAGGAGAGATAGCTAAATTAGTTTGGTCAACAACCGATATGACCAGCTGTGATGCTTCCGGAGATTGGAGCAATGCGATTAATACTTCAGGTTTTCAATTAACTTCTCCCTTAATCAATAACGGGATAGCTACTGACACCGAAAAAGCAATTCTAACTTTCTCAGGCTATGACAGTACTTTTGAAATTACTATCAATAACATCTACTCAGTCATAAAAAGTTCTTCCACCACTGCCGATTTAGCCGTTGATGCCATGGTTTTATATATAAATGCTGATCCAGTTTTAAGCCCAATTGTTCTTGCCAGCAAAGACCCGTTAAATCCATATGTCATGATTTTAGAATCAGTTAGCGGACCTTTCTCTGTTACCGATTTTAATACAAGTGACGCATACAGAGACGGGAATATTGATATTGCCTTAGTTGATACTTACGAATATATCTTAACTTGTCATGATGCTGGTGGAAATGATTATCCAGAAAGTGTCACCGTCACTGTTCTTCCAAAACCATCAGTTAGCTTGATAGTTGATGACCCATTTTCTGCTAGTCCATCGACAGCTGTTGTTTATGACGGGGATGATGTGATTCTTAAATGGTGGGCTCATAATGTAAAATACAACCAATGTTATGGCGCTAATAATTATGGGTCCTTCTCTGATTGGTGGTTTAATGGTTTTCCTAGTTTTCACGCCACCAAACCACCCCTTGATCCTTCAGGGATAGGAACTCAAGCAACTTTTCAATTAGAAAATGATGGATTAACCGCTAATACGACTGTGGCTTCGGCTACTTTATCAGGAACCGCTGGCACTTTTGAAATAAAAATTAATTCCCAACCTATTAATGTCTCGGCCACTGGAGATCTTACAGCCGATGCTCTTAGTTTAAAGAATGAAATTGATTCATTGGCGATTACTGGTTTAACTACCACTCAAAATGGTCCAGTAATTACTTTAAGTTCTTCAACTTTATTTAATATTGATTCCTCCTCTACCTCTGGTGGCAATGCTCACATTATGATTGAATCAATTGCTACAAAGTTAGGGTCAATTACAGTAAATAATAGTATTAATCTTGCCTTCTATGGAGCGATTATTAACGGGACTCCGATTAGTGTTGCTTTTTCCCCAGCTTTATCTGAAGGGAAAATAGCTAAAAATCTGGCTATTGCCATAAATACAAATACTTCTGTTAACAAAAAAGTAATTGCTCACCGAGAAGGAACTACCGTAATAATTACCGCCCTTAGTGTTGTTGGCCACATTGATTTTGGACCAAATAATCCAGCCACAACAACAGTTTCTTCTCTTTCTGATCCGACAACTAGAACAAAAACAATCACCTTCACCGGAGGAAGTTCAGGAGACACTTTTAAGGTTGAGATTAATGGATCCTCTTATTCTTATCCTCTTGGTCCGGGAGAAACAGCTACTGAGGCCGCTCTTGAAATTTTTAATCTAATATCTATAGCTGGCACAACCACCACCTTAGATGGAAATAAAATTACTATTACTCTCAATGCCTCTAATAATAGTAATACTGCTTCTGCCTTTACTTTAACTAAGAGTTCAACGATGACTGGAGATGTCACGGTGGGGACAAAAGTTAGAGAATACAATCTTAATTGTTTGGGAGTGGATGGAACTACCGCTTATGAAGAGGCCTATGTGACTGTTTTGCCGATAGGAATCGAACCTCAAACCGGAATAACTCTAACAGTAGAAAGCGATAATCCAAATACTCAACCTTCTCCTTCTCCCGCCGCCTATTCCGATATTATTATTCCCTCGGGAGCGGAAATTGATTTGGAATGGGTCGCTACCGATATTGATCCGGGATCTTGTCTTGCTTCTGGTGATTGGACTACTACTGGCAGTAAAGCTGATTCTGGCAGTGAAACAGAGGGGCCTTTAATCAATGACGGAACAGCGACTGACACCGAAAAAGCAATTTTAACCGTAGAACCAAGCACGACGGGCGGAGAATATAAAATTATTTTTGGAATAGGAGGAACAGATTATACAACAAACCTTGTTACTTCTTCTTTTGATAAAAAAGTCGATACTGGTTTCATTGTGATAGAAATTAATAATTTGGGAATACCTAATCTTATCGCCTCTCAACCAGACCCCTCCGCTCCATTAATAGAGATAATCTCTTCTTCTCCTTTTACAATTAGACAAGCGGTTGATTCAACCGGAATCGCAAATTTGGCAATAGCCTTAGTTAAAACTTTTGAATATGAATTAAGTTGTAATGATTCAAGTGGGACTCCGATTACCCCATCTGAAAAAGTTATTGTGAATGTTCTTCCTGAAGCAGACAATGATTTATCCGTGAAGAAATCATCAGACCTAGTTTATAGAAAAGCAGAAGCAGTTTCTGACGGAGAAACGATTGATATTCAATGGTGGGCTCATAATGTCAATTATGACACTTGTTGGGCTAAGAATAATTATGATGCAAGAAATACTCCCCCCGGAGATTGGCAATGGACAAGCGCCGGTTTTCACGCTACTCAACCCTTATTATCGCCACCTGGCCCGGGAGGAAATCTTAATGTTCCCGTGGAAAATACTGGTGATGGAGGTTTAATTAAGAGCGATATGAATATTATGAGCGTTGCCTTGTCAAAATCCACAGGAGCTACTGGAACTTTTAAATTAACGGTTGATTTTAGTAATAATTTCTCAGTTTTATCTAGTGTTCCTGATCCAATAGCTGAATTAAGTGATGCTATTGATTCCCATTCGCAATACTCAGCTTCAGTAAGTGGATCACAAATTATTATTAGAAAAGATAGCGGTAATTTTCTTAATGTTTTAGATAATAGTTCTGGAGATGTAAAATTAATTATCCAACCTGTTCAGACTCAACTTGGATCGGTTGTGGTTAATTCAGGAACAGCCGGAGTGGAAATTAATGGAACGGTAATTACGGGGAGCGATACTTCAACTCTAGCTACAAATATAAATAATAATTCATCTGTTAATCAAGAGGTGGTTGCAACGGTAGTGGATGGAGAAATAATTATTTCTTCCCTTCGGATTGTTGATAAGTCCAGTCTTTCAAATAAAATAACAATAAACCCCATTTCTTCTTCTAGGGCGAGGAAAGTAACTATTACCAATAGTTTAACTAATGGTTCTCAAAAATATGGCATTGAAATTAACGGTATCTCAATATCTTCTTTATCTTGGCAGACCCCAATTCTTCCATTTTCTGATTATGCTCAAGATTTGGCAAATAAAATAAATAATGATAATAGCCTTAATAAATACTTTACGGCTAAAGCGGAGGGAGCGGATATTTATATCACTCTCAACTCAATTGATACAAATTATAATGGTTCTTATTTTAAACTTCAAAAAGATATTACTACCAGCGGAGATTTTGTTGTTGGAACGGTTGTTCATGAATACGATCTTTATTGTGGAGGAGTTCCTAATTCTGATTCTGAAGTTTTTGATAGCGCTTTTGTTTCTGTTTTTCCAACCGGAGTTGAAATTGGGTCTTCGTCGGGAATATTTACCGTAGAAAGTGATAATCCAAATACTCAACCTTCTCCTTCTCCCGTCGCCTATCCCGATATTATTATTCCTTCGGGAGCGGAAGCCTTATTAAAATGGTCTATGGGGGACATGACCAGTTGTCAAGCCAGCGGAGATTGGGCCGCTCCTATGGGAACAGGTCCTAGAGGGATCTCTTCCACTTTCCAGAGAGATATTATTTTTTCTGGATCTGGACAATTTAGAATTAAGATTAATCTTCCGGGGCAGGGTTATGTTACTAAATCTTTCGCATCATCAGCTCAAGCAGCTCACGCTTTTGCTAGTGATTGGGATTCTTTGCCAAACATTAACGCCATTGCTAATGGCGAAATTGTAACTTTGTCTGGAATGGGAATTACTCCAGATGTTTTAACTAGCACCCCAACCAGAGTTAATCTTAATGATCCTTGGACAGAAGGGGAATCAACAGGAATATTAATTAATAATGGCACTCAAACTGTCACCAAAAAAGCAATCTTGACTTTATCGGGAAATTCTGGAAATTATTTTGGAGTCATTATTGAAGGAACAGCCGTTGAAGTTCCCTTTAATAATAATTTTACTGATTCTTATACTGCTTTAATTAATAAAATTAACGACACATTTCCGGGATATATAACAGCTGTTTCTACCGGGACAAATACCATAGAAGTTTCTAGTTCTTCTTCGTGGTTTACAATTACTGAAAAAAGACCTAATCCTAATCCCGGAAGTTATTATGGTTACGAAGGAACAATCGGAGGAAATCTAATTATCAATATTGCCCTAGTTGATACTTATGAATATATCTTAACTTGTCAGGATGTTGCTGGAAATAATTATCCTGAAAGTGTTACAGTCACTGTTTTGCCAGAGCCAGAAGTTGGACTTACTGTTGAAGGAACTATTACTAATGTTGGTCCAAGTTCAGTTGTTTCTATTAGTCCTAATTCAGCGGGAGAACGAGTCAGGCTAAAATGGTGGGGAAATAATGTTAAATATGATACTAATAATTGCAGGGCGCGCAACAATGACGGAGATTCTAATTGGATTTGGCAAGGTCCCGGGTATCATGCTACCAAAGTTTTACCTCCTTTTGGATTAGGGGCAGGATCAGCAGAAACAAATAATTTCCTGAAGAACAATGGGGCTGGGACATCCTCTGTTCAATTAGCGACAGTAACAATTGATGATATCGGAGGAACTTATGAAATTGAAATTGATGGATCTCCAATCTCTGCTTCTGAGAGCACAAAATCAGCAATTGCTAATGCCCTAAGAGATGCCATAAACTCTGATCCGATTGTTTCTGAATTAGTAACCGCAATTTCTAAAAATAATGTTGTTATTATTAATTCATTCCCAACTAAAGATACTACTTCCAGTAGCATTAATTCAATTTCAGTTAGTACTATTGATGCCTATACAAAAATGCTTACTTTGTCTGGAAACGCAACAGGTTCTGGAGATACTTGGGGAATAGAAGTAAATGGAATAACAAAATATCAAAATCCCTCTGATCCTTCAAACTTAGTAAATGATGCCTCTGGCTTATCAACCAAATTAAATACTATTCCTGGCATTATTGCTATTCCAAATGGCAAGACCATTAAAGTAAATCTTGAGAGTGTTGCTACTCAGGCTGGTACTTTTGATATTACAACTTCTTCTCCAAAACTGACTTTAGGGACAGTAGTTAAAGCCTACGAAGTTCAATGCGAAGGAGTTCCGGGAACCGGAGGAATGATAGATAAAAAAGAAGTATATGTGACTGTTCTTCCAGAGGAGGAAGATACTTCAGGAATAACTTTTGATGTAAAAAGCGATGATCCAGATACCAAACCAAGTCCGAATACTCCAACAGACAGCATTGTTATTCCTTCAGGAGCAGAGGCAGAACTAACTTGGGAAGCGACAGATATGTCTAGCTGTCTAGCTACTGGAAACTGGAGTGGAAATAAAAATCCTTTAGGAGGTCAAGAAACACAAGGTCCTTTAATTAATGATGGTACTCAAGCCTATACCAAAAAAGCAATTGTTACTTTATCAGGAGGAATTGAGGGGATTGATCTTGGAACTAATGATCAATTTTGGTTGGTTATTAATGGTAATCATTTTGGGCCATTTTTAGCCTCAGGTGACACAGATAGTGATGCAGAATTAATAGCTTTGTTTATAAATGATATTCAAACAACTGTTCCAAACTTAACAGCAACAGCTTTTGGTTCAAAAATTGTAATTACTTCACCAACGCCATTTTCTATTACTGATGGGGCTGATAATTTTGAATTAAATAATGGTTTCTATACAGACTCATATAATCCTGCCAATATGACCATTGCCTTAATTGATACTTATAAATATATTCTTACTTGTGATGGGACTCCTAAAGAAGTTACTGTTGATGTTCTCCCAGATCCTTATGTTAATTTAACTGTTGAAAAGACACCCTCTGGACCAGATACTCTTATCAATGTTCCTTCTGGAAGTGAAGTTGATATTAGGTGGTGGGGTGGAAATGTTGATTATAGCACTTGCGTATCCACAAATAATTATGGTTCTAGTAGTGATTGGAATTGGACTGATCCAAGTTGGCACGCGACCCAAAATCCGCTTCATCCTGGTCCAGGGCTTAATACCACAGGAGTCTTAAATAATAGCGGAACCATTGCTTCTAATACTTTATCAGCCAGTGCTCAATTATATGGAACTAGCGGAACTTTTCATCTAAAAATTAATAGTAATACTTATGATAAAACAGTTAATAATAATCTTACCTTATCCGCTTCAAATTTAGTTTCGTTGATTAATTCAAATTCTGGCACTACTGGCATCAATGCCATCTCATCAGGAAATATAATTACTGTTTATTCAAATTCTCAATTTACCATAGAGGATATGACCAATAATATTGTTTATGGAGATAACGCTAAAATTATTATTCAATCATCTTACACCAATTTAGCGGGAGTTGTTTTGAGTGGAAATAGTGGCACTTTCGGTTTAGCTATCAATAATAATCCAATCAGTACTCCCTTAATTGTTCCATTAAGTAATTCCGCTATTAATCTAGCCAATGAAATCAACGATCCTAATAATAATGTTTCAAATGAGGTAGTGGCGATGGCCAAGAATGAAACAGTTCTTATTAACTCTTTCCCGGTAAAAGACTTAAGTAGAGATAGTATGGGTTTTCCTACTTTTCGTTCTACTTTCTCTCCAACCAACTCAATTTTTAGTAGAATTATTACTTTAACAGAAAATTCTATTTTTGGAGGTCGTTTTAAGGTTGAACTCAATGGAGCAACTATTGATAGTGTCACTTATTCTGGAGATTTAGTAGCTGACGCTGAAACATTGACAAATGAGATTAATTACAAAAAATATTCTTCAGGAGTAACCGCTGTTTGGAACGGAAATAACACTATTACTATTACCTTAGATATTAAAAATACAAATAATTCTAAATTTATTATTACTAACTATGGGACGACTGGAGATGTTCAAACATTAATAGGAACTAAAGTTTTTGTTTACCAAACTTCTTGTCAAGGAGTTTCCGGGTTAGCAACAGAAGCAACAGAAAAGACAGCCGACCAAAAAGCTTATGTTAATGTTCTTCCTCCCACAGTTCCTATTGTTGATATTAGGGCAGATGGAAAAAATTCTTTGAGTTTACCTGCTACTGGTGGGTTAATAAAACTAACTTGGAAAACAAGAAATATTGTTTCAGGAAGTTGTGTTGCCTCGGTTGTTCCATCTAATGCTGGCATCCCTATGTGGTATAATGGGCAAAGTCTTTCTGATAATGCTCCAACCCCAGGAAGTGGCTTAGCTTTTGTTGGTATAAATCTTACTCAATCAGCTACTTTCACTATTACTTGTGATGATGAATTTGGAGGAACAGTCAATGACAGTGTTCCAGTTTTACTCGGAGCTAATATAGATATTAAAGCTAAAAATACCGAAGCCACCGATCCTCTCCCAGCCGGAAATTATTATGATGATATTACTGTTCCTTCTGCTCCCGGAGCAGATGCTGTTCTTGAATGGACTGGTTCTGACACCAAACCCGGCAGTTGTTCCGCTCTCGGAGTAGATTGGAATTATAGTTTATTAGTTGATCCAACCGGGCGCGAAACAATTCTCCAAACAGATTTAGTAAATACAAATACTAATAATACCTCAGTGGTAAAAGAGTATGATATTGAGTGTCTGAGAAATGATCCTAATGCCGATACTTTGATTTCTAAAATAATATTTGAAACAGGAGGAACAATTGATTATGAAATAACTATCAACGGTATCTTAATCACTAAACGAAAGGGATTTTGGACAAGTATTTCTACAATTGTTGCTGAAATAACAGATGATATTAATTCCCATCCCGATAATTCTCCTAATGGAATATTTAATATTACTGCGGTAGTTGATCCAAGAGATTCAACTAACCGAACAATTATTTTATGGTCAGAGACGACAGGATTTAAGATAATTACCTCCTCAAGTCCTGATAATAAAATAAGAAATGAAAATATTGTGGCTGATACCACCACCATCACAATTTTGCCACCAGAAGATGTTTGTCCAAATATCCCAAATATTCAATTAGTTGTTCCCCTTGGATTTAATTTAGTTGATGGTAATTGTCTTCCTGATCCTGGTCCAGACTGGTGTCCTAATATTCTAGGAACTCAAAATAGTTTACCAGCCGGAATGACTATTAATTCTGACGGTGATTGTATTTATATGTCTGGTTATTGTAGTGATCCTTTAGCTACCAACACAGGTTCGCCTTTGCCATGTGAATATAATCCCGAAGGGAATCTTTACCTTCAAGCTTTGTCTGGATTAACTCCGGCTCCTTTCAATCCTGCTAGTTTAAAATATGAAACTGGTCTTAGGTGGGGAACGAATACTTTTGCTCCTGGTGACCTCAACAGCTGTTTAGCTTACAGTTTTGACAATAGTTTTATTCCAAGAATTTCTGCCCTTCTTCCTTCCTCGGATATCTCTAATTATTCTGGGAAAATTACAACTGCTAACTGGGATCCTGCTGGGACAGGAACAGCGATTGCTATCCCTAATACTTCTAATAGTCCTTTGGGGCCAGTTCTTGAAGTAGAAACCCCAGAGAACCCAACCGTTTATGTAATAGATTGTCTTGATTCTTCTAATAATCATTTCTTTGATACAGAAGTTGTTTCTCAACAAATTTTAACTCCAACAGTAAACTTAACTTATAGTAATTTTATTCCTGATCCTGCCAATGTTCCTCCTCAAGATATGATTCCGGGGACAGTTGATTTACGCTGGTCTGGGAATAATTTATTAGCTAATAGTTGTAATGCCACAAGTTCTTTTGGTGCTCCTGTTTGGAATACTGACACTAATTTTGCAACTTCTGGGACAAAGACTAGCGTTATTGTTAGTCCTTATCCTGGACCCGTTACTCTCACTATTACTTGTCAGAGCGAGATTGATCCTTCTGTCTATGTTTCTGACTCAGTGATTCTTACAAATAATAGCCCTATTAATCCACTACCAGAGATAATCTTTGAAGAAATATAGATTTATAGTAAAATTAGTCATGAGAATGAATACCAAAAATATAAAAAAAGATTTAATGACCATAGCAAAGATTGCTTTAATAGGTTTTGTTTTGAGTATTGGTTTTAGTTATTTGCATGCCTGGAATGGGCCACCCATAGGAGTAATCCCCCCAGCTAATAATACGCCAACCCCTTTAAATATTGGTCCAACTGACCAAACAAAGAATGGTGGTTTAGAGTTAGGTAGTTTGGCTACTTATTATAATACTTGGCTGTCTGTCGGGACGAATGACGTGGTAGTTGTTGGCGATCCCTCCTTAAGTGCCCAAAGTTATCCGGGGATTCCAATTCCGGGACAAGAGCAACAAGGTGAGTATCAGGAAAGTCAACAAAATAATACCGCTTTTCAATATCCAAATATTGGGAAAAATATTCTGACTTTTTTTTCAAAAAAATTAATTAAAACCCCGACAGTTTTAGCTCAAGGACCGGGAAGGGGCGAAGAAGCAGGTGGAGGAGAGGCACCTCCAGGCGGAGGAGAGGCACCTCTGCAGGAGTTTTATGCCAAACTTAATGTTTTTGGGATTACTAAAATAAACAGTTTACAACATCTTAATTCATCTTTAGAACTAATTCCAATTTGTTCCAGCGATACTAATTTGGGAGAAATTGTTCTTTGTCCTGTTGTTCATAATTCTATTTCAATTAGTCCAAAAGAAATAATCATACTAAAAGAAACCCA
>MFUP01000013.1 GCA_001785735.1 Candidatus Nomurabacteria bacterium RIFCSPLOWO2_01_FULL_33_24 | reverse complement strand
GAATTAAAAATAACCGGGGGAACAGAGTGTTGGTTACATGGCGGATCAACGCAGGACACCTATCATAGAATAGGAAGTTCTGTTATCGACCTAAGCGCTACCCCTAGTCTTAATAGTTATATAATGGGGAACAATATTAATGATTTTCAAGCAGGTCAAAAAACACAAGAGATAAATCGAGATGGTCTTCGTTTTTATTATCATGGGCCAGATTGGCATTGGCATGTTGGCAGATAAATAATTAATAAAATATGTCTAGAAAAATATTTAACATTATCATCATTATATTTATCGTCATCGCTATTGGGGTGTGGGCTTTTTTCTATTTCTCATCTAAACAAGAGGCTAAAAAACAAGGCGAGGATTTAACTTTTAGGGAATTCTTTCCCTTTGGACAAAGAGAGTCTATCGATTTTCCACTATTAATTGATCTAGAAAAAACACCGGCCCCAACCGAAAACCCTATTGATGACAAAACAGAGATGGTGAAAGAAAAATTGAGAAAAATATCTAGTTTCCCGGTTTCTGGGGCGACAGTCGTTTCAAAAACAAAAGTGAAAGAGAAAGAAAATGAAAATGGAGAAATTATTAAAGAAGAAAAAATTGTCTCGGTCGCCAGATATATGGAAAAATCAACTGGTCATCTTTATGAAATGTTTTTAGATACAAATGAGGAAGTAAAAATTGCCAATACAACTATTCCGGGGGTTAATGAGGCTCTTTTTAATAGTGATGGAAATTCTGTTGTTTTAAGATATCTCAAATATGATTCCCTTAATCCTTCTTTAGTTTCTATAGAAACATTTTCTGGAAAAATTGTTGATGATGAAGGCAACTCTATAAAACAACTAAGGGGTGATTTCTTAAGTCAAGGAATTGAAGCTTTGGTTTTATCCCCTAATAAAAATAATATTTTTTATTTATCAAGTTTAGGGGAAGAAGTGGTAGGCTTAACATCAGAAGTAGATAATAGTAATAAAAAACAAATTTTTAATTCCCAGTTTACAGAGTGGTTGCCTCAGTGGGCAACAAATGAAAAGATTATTTTAACTACCAAACCATCGGCAAAAGTAAGTGGTTTTGCCTATGGTCTTAATATAAAAACAAAATCGTTTGATAAAATTCTTGATAAGGTTTTTGGTCTAACAACTTTAATGAGTCCTGATGGAAAAAAGATTTTGTATAATAATTCAACCGAAGGGGGTTTTAATTTGAATACCTATCTCACAGACACAAACGAAAAAGTTGTGGTGGAATTAAGTACCCTTCCAGAAAAGTGTCTTTGGTCTTCGCTCCAAAACAATGTTGTTTTTTGCGCGGTTCCTAAATACATAGAAGCTGGAGATTATCCTGATATCTGGTATCAAGGACTATTCTCTTTTTCAGATGATCTTTGGAAACTAGATTTAGAGACGGGGATTTTTACTGTCTTGGTTAACCCAACCGAATCTCTGGGAGTAGAGATTGATGCTATCAAATTATTCTTGGATAAAGATGAAAATAACTTATTTTTTATAAATAAAAAAGACCAGAGTCTTTGGACTTTTGACCTAAATTAATAATAAAGTTTATTAATCTTTAGAAACATATTTAATAACTATTCTTCTTTCTTTTCCTTCCCCGGTTGATTCTGTTTTAATTTCTGGTCGAGTAGCTAAAAATCTATGGATTATTAAACGCTCAAAAGAAGGCATTGGATCAATTTCAACTTTACTTTTAAAAAATTTAGCTCTTTCCGCCATCATATGAGCTATTGTTTTTAAGTTTTCAATCCTCTTTTTTTGATAGTCGTTTACATCAATAGAAATATTTTTTCTTTCTTGGTTTTTTTCTGGAGGGTTGTTTTTTTCAATAATTCTCCTAATTAAGTGGTTAAGGGCGATTAAAACTTCTCCGTTTCGTCCTATAAGTAGTTGTGGTTCGTTTGTTTTGATTGAATACCAAAGTGTCTCATCATCTTCGCTATAAAAAAAACTAACACTCTCAACTTGGAAAGTTGTTTTTTTAATGAGTTCTTCTATTTGTTTTTTTATTTTTTCGTCTTTCATCTTACTTGTTTTGATCACCGGTGTTAAGGTTTTTATTTTCTGAAACAACAACCTTTGTGTAAATAATTGGGTTTTGATTATTTTGAGAATTTAATATGTCTTTATCAATCCTTCGTCTGACAATTAATTCTTGGATTATTGTAAATATATTACTAACTGTCCAGTATAAGGCAACGGCGGCTGAAATCCGATAAGCAATAAAGGCAATAAAAATGGGTAGAACATATTTCATTTGTAAGTTCATACTTTTCATTAATTCTCCTTGGAAGGTCTTATTTTTGTTTTCAGTTGGTTTTGTTTTGGGTGAGGAAATTTTCGCATGAATGAATTGAGAGAGGCCGGCGAGAATAGCTAAGAAGAGGCTTTTTTCTTGCATATTAATAATTCCTAAAAACTCCATGTTAATCTTAGGGGGGAAGTGAATAAAAGGATATAGTTTTTCTACCCCAAAATCTAATCCTTTCATAAATACCAAATAAAGAGCAATGATTATTGGTAATTGGATTAAAATTAACAGACAGCCAGCAAAAGGGTTGGTTTTATTAGCCTTATAAAGCTCCATTGTTTTTTTTGATTGTTCTTGTTTATCTTTGTAGATTTCTTTTATTTTTTGAATCTCTGGTTCTAGTGATTTTACTTTTGCTTGGCTTTTGATTGATTTTTGACTAAGGGGAAAAAGGATTAATTTTACCACAATAGTTAGAAGAATAACCGCTATCCCAACATCAGCCCAAGGAACAATGGTAATTAAAAAAACGAGCGCATTATAAAGCGGCTCATAAAAAATTGTGTTCCATAAAGCAATCATTTATTTATTGTATCTTAAAATTTAAACAGGATCAATGTTGTTTTTTTGCCACGGATGACAACGAGAAATTCTTCTAAGTGATAAAAAAAATCCTTTTCTTAGACCATGTTTTTTAAAAGCTTCTTTTGAATATTGGGAACAAGATGGATAAAAAACACAAGATGGTTTTATTATTTTATATTTTACAAGAAATCCATTAATTTTTTGATAAATACCTATTAAAAAAATGAATAGATATCTCATAAAGTCTTTGATTTTTTTAATAAATAAACAATTTCTTCCTCTAAATCTTTAAAAGATAGTTTGACTGCCCCCTTTTTAAAAAAAAATATAAAAAAACAATTATTTTTTATTTTTTTTATGTGTTTTCTGGCAATACTATAACCTCTTCTTTTTAATAGGTTACGATTTACCGCTTTCTTGTCAACCGCTTTTGAAATTACAAAAGAAAATTTAGGATTGTTCTCTTTGTTTGTTTTAAAATATCTAAGCGATATATTGGGAGCAAAAATAACCAGACCTTTTTTAAAAATATTTAAAAAGGTTTTTTTTGATATTTTATTTTGTTTAGAAAGCATATTAAACAGAAAGTTTTTTTCTTCCTTTCCTTCTTCGATTCTTTAATACCGCTCTTCCCCCGGCTGTTTTTGAGCGAACTAAAAAACCGTGGGTTGTCTTCCTTTTTCTTTTTTTGGGTTTATAGGTTTGAGACATACTTATCCACTTATTATTAACATAATAATGAAAAAACTCAAGTTATTTTTTTTATTGTTGGGGTATATAATGATTTTATGCTTAATAATAAACAGCTTTGGGATAATTGTTTAGTAGAGGTAGAGTCAAGTATTTCTAAGGCTAATTTCAGTACTTGGTTTAAAAACACCCATATTTTAAAAGAGGAGAGTGGGACTATTTTTATAAGTGTTCCAAATGAGTTTGTAAAGGACTGGTTGATAAATAAATATCATAAGCTAATAATGAAAACCTTTAGGGAGTTTTCTGATTATATCAAAAATATAGAGTATGTTGTTTCAAAACAAGAAATAAAAACAAGATCATTAAGCTTTCCTAATAAAAATGAGTTTACTACTAATAGAGAGCTTCCTTTACAAGATTTATATATAAATAAAGAAGATAATTTAAACCCTCGATATTTATTCGATTCTTTTATAGTGGGTTCTTTTAATGAATTAGCTTATGCGGCTGCTCAGGCAATCGTAAATAAAAAAAGTATAACTTATAATCCGTTTTTTGTATATGGGGGAACGGGGTTAGGAAAAACTCATTTAATCCAAGCTATTGGTAATAAAATTAAAGATAAGGTGAAAGAAACTGGTGTTGTTAAAAAAATAAAATATTTAACTTTAGAGAAGTTTTCTATTGATTATGTAAACTCTGTTCAAAATAATAAAACAAATGATTTTAAGGAAAAATATAGGGGTTATGATGTTTTAATAATGGATGATATTCAATTTATTTCTAAAAAAGAAAAAACCCAGGAAGAGTTGTTTCATTTATTTAATTCTTTATATGAAGATAATAAACAAATGATTTTTTCATCAGATAAACACCCCAACTATATCCCTAATTTAGAAGAAAGACTAAAGTCAAGGTTTTCAGCAAGTATGATTATTGATATTACTACTCCTGATTATGAGTCGAGGCTGGCAATAATTAAATCAAAATTAAGAGATATTAATTTTTTATTACCAGAAGATATTGTTGATTATCTTGCTTTTTCTATTCAGGGAAACATTAGGGAGTTAGAAGGAAGTTTAAATTCTGTTATTTGTCAGACACAGTTAAAAAATAGGGATTTAAGTATAAATGAGATTAAGGGTCTTATAAAAAATAATATAAAACCTAAAAAAAATATTTCTATAAAAGATATTGTTAAAGTAGTGAGTGATTTTTATAGTATTAATGAATCGTCTATTTATGAAAAAACTAGAAGAAAAGAGATAGTGAAGACTAGACAAATTATTATGTATCTTTTAAGAGAAGATTTTAGTATTTCTTATCCACTTATTGGACAAAAATTAGGAGGGAAAGATCACACCACAGTTATTCATTCTTGTTTGAAAATAAAAAAAGATTTAAAAAATAGCAATTTATTAAACCAAGAATTAGATCAAATAAGGGCTCTTTTTAGTATTTAAGAGTTGTTAATAAATAAAAGAATAATGAGTTAATAAATAATTTAAAAAACATATTTTTGTTAAAATAAAAAAGTTATTAATAAATAAATAAATGTTATTATATAAAGTATTAAGCTAAAATTATTTATTATAATATTAAAAATAAAGGATAAAATTAATTTATTAACATATTAACAATAAAAACATTATTATAAATTATTATAAATAAAACTATTATTATGAAACTAGAATGTTCTGTTGAAAAAATTAAAAAAGCACTCTCCCAAGTTAATAGAATAACTGGTAAAAACTTAACTCTACCTATCTTAAGCTCTGTTTTAATTATTGCTTCTAAAAAATTATTTAAATTAAGAGCAACAAACCTAAGTTTAGGTATAGAAATTGAAATACCAGCCAATATTGAAAAAGAAGGTATTAGTGTTATTAAAGGTGATTTATTAAACAATATTTTTCTTAATATTTATAATGATATTAAGGTTTCTATAGAAGTAATAAAGGATAATTTATATATAAAAACCAAAAACAATAAAATTTTTATTAAAAACTATCCCAATGAAGATTTTCCAACAATACCAATTATTTCTGGAGAAAGCTTTACTATTAAATCAACTGATTTAATTGAGGGAATAAAATCGGTTTATTACAGCGCCTCTTTATCAGATATAAAACCAGAAATTTCAAGTATTTATATCTACCCAGAAGAAAACAACCTTGTTTTTGTGGCAACAGACTCATTTAGATTAGCTGAAAAAAAAATAAAAACAAAAAAAACAGAGGATTTTACCGGGGTAATAATACCTTTTAAAAATACTGTTGAGATTCTTAAACTATTCAATGAAACAGAAGGAGAAATTAAGGTGTGTTTTAATAAAAACCAAATTTCTTTCTCACACAACGGAATATATTTAACCTCAAAATTAATAGACGGTATTTTTCCTGACTATAAACAAATAATACCAAAAAATAAAAACACAGAGGCAATAACGTTAAAACAAGACTTATTAAATGCCCTTAAATTATCTAATATTTTTGCTGATAAATTTAATCAAATTAATTTAAATATTAATCCTAAAAAAAATATATTTGAATTAACATCTAAAAATATAGATGTTGGTGAAAATAAAACTAAAATTGAAGCCAACACAAAAGGAGATGACATTAATATAAACTTTAACCATAAATATTTACTAGATTGTTTCCAATCAATTTATCAAGACAGTGTTTCTTTACAATTTGATCAAGAAAATAAACCGATAATTATTCGTGGGGCTCGTGATAATTCCTTTACCTATTTAATAATGCCCATGAATAAGTAATGAAACAAGTCTCATTTTTTTTAGATAAATTTAGGAGTATTTTAATTTTAGACGACGAAATAAAAAAAAACATTTATCAAATTATTAAAAACACTACTGGTGGAAAAATAAAAAAATCAGATATAAAAATTTTTAAAAATATTTTATATTTAAAAACCACCCCCCAATTAAAAAATGAGATCCTCATTAAAAAAACCCTCATTTTAAAAGAGATTGGGTTTTTGATAAAAAACAAAAAAATAAAAGATGTTAGATGAACAAGACAAATTTAAAAAGAAACCCTAAAACCAACAGTGGTTTGTGAATTATTAAAAACACCATCATAAGCAACCACCCTAACCTCATTTTGGGGTTGGATATTACTAATTTCTACCGGAGCAAAAGATAAACTAAATGGTTCGGTTTTGTCCGACCCCAAATATATATTATTTACGAAAAAATCCACTCTTTGGATAGGATATTTTTCTTGATGACTTGTCTCCACTGTTATTTTTTCATTTAAATTATAAATTATTGAGTCGCCTGGTTTTATAATTGTAACCACCGGTTTATTTTCTAATGTATGAACATTATCATAATCAGTCGGGATATTATTTAAAGAAATAATCGGATATTTGTTTTTATTTAATTCCCACCATTGTTGAACAGGCTCTTCCCAATGAAAAAATTGAGAATCATCAGTTGGGTCTTCTGGGGGTGGCCCAAGAGGATTTTTTTTATCTACCCACTGTAAAATTGTATGGACATTTGTTATCACCACCTCTTTTACTGTTTCTAATGGGGTATACTCAGTAGCTAATTTATTTGAAATTGTATCTATTAAAAAACTTTCTCCCCCTAACCAAACTCCACGAAGAACGGGTTTTAGGGTGGATAAATTATTTTGAATCTCTGGCTCTTCAAAACCCTCAATAGGTAAATTATTTAAAGCTTCTTGCATAAAATCATGCCACAAATCACCCGAAACAGAAGACCCCTTTTTCATAGGGGAATTGTCATTATTCCCCGACCAAACACCAACTACAACAGAAGGAGTATATCCAATAAGCCAACCATCCCTACTTTTATCAGTGGTTCCTGTTTTACCAGCAACAGCTCTTCCTTCAAAATACATAAACGATCTACTTCCAAACAAAGGAGCCCTCGCCTCATTATCTGAAAGAATGTCAGAAATAAGAAGAGCAATATTTTTTTCTAAAACCTTCACTGGTTTATCTTGATATTCTTCCAAAACAAGACCATCAGCATCTTCCACCCTTAAAATACTTTGATAAGGATGACGAACCCCCCCAGTAGCAAATACCCCATAAGCTGAGGTCATGTCTAATAATTTAACTTCACCACCACCTAAAACTAAAGTAAGTCCATATCTGTTCGGATCAGTTAGTGTTTTTATTCCCATATCAAAGGCTGTTTTTATTGAATCATTTATTCCAACTAAATAAAGAAGTTTTACAGAAGGAACATTTCTTGACTGAGCTAACCCATCTCTTAAGGTGGTTGGTCCTTTGTATAACCCATCATAATTTTCAGGATGATAACACCTGTTTTGGTTATAACCAGGTAAAGCTTTCCCAAATGAATCACAACCAACAAAAAACTCAGTAGGTACATCAAAAACAATACTATTTGGGGTATAACCTTTTTTAAAAGCGGTAGCATAAACAAAGGGTTTAAAAGAAGAACCAGGTTGTCTTTGAGCAGTGGCGACATTAAACTTTCCATCGATCTTCTCATCAAAATAATTACGAGAACCAACCATAACTAAAATCTCCCCAGTCTTAGGATTAATAGCCACCAAACTAGCATTAGAAGCATTATATTTTTCCTCATTTTCTAAAGCATATTTAAGAACAATCTCTTCTGCTTTTTTTTGTAAATTATAATCAAGGGTGGTAATTACTCTTAAACCACCCTCTTCAACAACCTCTTTCCCATATTTTTCTTCAAGATATTCCCTGATAAAAAATACAAAATGAGGAGCTTGAATCCCAATAGGTTGCTCGCTTAAAAACTCCACCACCTCATTTTTGGCATTTTGGTACTCTTCCTCATTAATAAAATTAAGCTCTAACATTCTGGTTAAAACTAAGTTTTTTCTATTATTTAATTGGTCTTTATTTTCTCCATAAGGAGAATAATAAGTCGGAGCCTTGGGGATGGCGGCTAAATAACTAGCTTCAGCCAAAGTTAATTCAGTTGGTTTTTTCCCAAAAAACTCCCTAGAAGCCTCGTCGACACCATAAATATTTCCTCCATAAGGAGCCTCATTAAGATAAATTTCTAAAATATCTTCTTTACTCATCACTCTCTCAATCTTTAAAGACAAAATCCATTCTTTTAATTTTCTAGTGATAGTTCTTTCTGAAGTTAACAAAGTATTTTTTATAATTTGTTGGGTGATTGTTGATCCTCCTTGGGAAAGTTTTCTTTTACTTAAATTAACTAAAATAGCTCTTAAAATTGCCTTTACTCGAATACCCCGATGTTGATAAAATTCTGAGTCTTCAATAGCGACAGTAGCATTTTTAATATTTATTCCCATATCTTCAAAAGGAACTACGGTCCTTTTTATATTTTGATGAATATCAAAAAGTAAAGTTTCCCCCGTCCGATCATATATTTTTGTAGATTGAGCAACCTTTATGTCCTCAAAAGAATCAAAACTAGGAATTTGGGCGGTAGATACCCAAAACAACAAAACCCCTGTTCCAAGAAGGAACAAAATAAGACAAAGTAAAATAAGTTTAATAATTAATCTCCTAACCCTCTTCATTTTATATAGCTAATAATAGCATATAAAGTATGATATATTTATAAATATGAAAATAAATACAAACCCCCAAAAAATAGACGAAATCTTATTTAGAAGTGTTTCAGAAATATTTCCATCCAAAGATAAATTAAGAAAAAAACTTTTAAGTGGTGATCAATTAAAAATTTATATTGGCGCTGATCCTAACGGAAAGCAATTACACCTTGGCCACTCAACAAATTTTATTTTATTGGAAAAATTAAGGCGACTAGGACACAAAGTTTTTGTGTTGTTTGGTGATTTTACTGCTAGGTTAGGGGATCCTACAGATAAATTAGAACCAAGAAAGATGTTAACCAGAGAAGAAATAGAAAAAAATATGAAAGGTTGGAAAAGCCAAATTTCTAACATTTTAAAATTTAATGGCAGTAATTCTGCCAAGATTGTTAAAAATAACAAATGGATTTCAAAAATGAAAATGGAAGACATAATAAATTTATCTTCTAATTTTACAGTTCAGCAAATAATTAAAAGAGATATATTTAAACAACGCTTGAAAAATGAAAAAGATATATATCTTAATGAATTTTTATACCCAATTCTTCAAGGTTATGACTCGGTTGTTTTGGATGTTGATTTAGAAATAGGAGGAACAGACCAAACATTCAACATGATGATAGGACGAACACTACAAAAAAGATACAACAATAGAGAAAAATTTGTAATAACCACCACCCTCCTAGAAAATCCCATAACAGGCAAAAAACTAATGAATAAAAGTGAAGGAAATTATATTGGATTAAATGATAACCCTAAGGATATGTTTGGTAAAACCATGGCTCTTCCAGACAAAATTATTATTCAACTTTTTATTGATTGCACCTTTATTTTACTAGAAGAGATAAAAATTATAGAAGAAAAATTAAAATTACCATATATTAATCCTCGAGATCAGAAGATGAAACTAGCTTTTGAGATTGTAAAAATTTATCACGGCGAGAAAAAAGCTCAAGAAGCTCAAGAGGATTTTATTAATGCTTTTCAAAAAGGTGGTCTCCCAAAAGATCTCCCAAAGTGGCTTGTTGTGAGTGGGGCAAACTCTTCAACAGAAGCAGTAAGAGCAGGATTAGTTGATTCTAATTCAAAGTTTAGGAGATTAATAAAAGAAGGAGGGGTTAAAGATATGGAATCTGGAAAAAAAATAACAAAAATTAATTTTCCACTAAATGAAAATAAAATTTATAAAGTTGGCAAACATAAGTTTTGGAAAGTTGTAATTAAAAAATAAAAAACTAATATTTTTGGCAAGCAAAATGGGTAAGCCCAATGGCGATAGCGTCTATTTCATCATCAGATTTTATATTTTTATCAATAGATATTATTTTTTTAACCATTGTTTGAATTTGAATTTTATCAGCCTTCCCATACCCAGTCAGAGACATTTTTACCTGAAGAGGAGTATATTCAAAAATACTTAACTTTGCTTTTTGGGCTTCATAAATAATTACTCCTCGAGCCTCAGAAACAACCATTACTGTTTTTTTGTTTTTAAAAAAGAAAAGTGTCTCAATCGCTAATTCTTTTGGTTTGTACTTTTTAATTAATCGATTTATCTCGTTTCCAATAAGGAGAATTCTTTTTGCAAAAAGGATTTTAGCTGAGGTCTTAAAACAACTTGAATATAAAAGTTTTTCCTTACCATCTTTTTTTTCTAAGATAGCAACTCCTACTCTCTCAAAACCAGGATCTATTGCTAAAATCCTCATAAGGCATTTGTAAATACTTCTTGAACATCTTCATTCTCTTCAATTTGGTCAATCAAATTAGAAAGTTTTTCTAAATCCTCATCAGAAAGATCAATCGTGGTCTTTGGTTCCCAGCCACCATCTTTCTTGGTAAAACCCCAGGTTACTGATCCTTGAGCTCCTAGAGAGGCGTTGTTTTTTGAAAGAAGATGCTTTATTTCAGCAGATATTTTATTTCGATTATCACTCAAGGCTTCAATAATCATCCCCACTCCCCCTGGGCCATAGGCCTCGTAAGTTGTTATCTCTAAATTTTCTTTTGAATCGCCTCCTTTTTTTATTGCCCGATCAACATTTTCTGAAGGCATATTAACTGATTTAGCCTTATCAATAGCTGTTTTTAATCCCGGGAAATTAACATCCCCCCTAGCCTTTTTAGCTTCTACGGTTATTAAACGAACTATCTTAGAAAAAATCTGGCTTTTTTTCGAGTCCGTCTGTTCCTTTTTATATTTAATTTTTGACCACTTATTATGTCCACTCATATTTCTAGTTTTAACCTAAAAAAATTTTTCTGGGTTGGGGTTTTTAATATTTAAATGTTGATAAGCTTTAGCGGTTGCTACTCGCCCACGATTAGTGCGCTCCAAAAGTCCAAGTTGGATGAGGTAAGGTTCAATTACTTCTTCTATCGTCGCTTCTTCCTCACTAACCGCTGCGGCCAAAGTTTTTAAACCCACTGGTCCTCCCCTAAATTTGTCTATAAGGACTTGTAGTATTTTTTTATCAATTGGCATTAATCCTATATTATCTACCCCCAATAATTCTAAGGCATTACAAACAGTTTCTTTATCTAAATCTTTTCTATGAACCTGGGCATAATCACGGCATCTTTTTAAAAAGAAATTTGCTGTTCGGGGAGTAAAACGACTTCTCTTGGCAATTTCTTTTAATCCACCTATTTTGAAATCAGCCCCCAAAATTTTACTTGATCGTTTAATTATCTCTTCAATTTCATCGTCAGTATAAAACTCAAGCCTAAAGGTTCCGCCAGAAAAACGAGAGCGAAGAGGAGAAGAAAGTAAAGCAATTCTAGTAGTAGCGGCAATTAAAGTAAAAGGAGGAAGATCCAATTGAATAGTTCGGGCTCCTACCCCTTTCCCTATAATAATATCCAAGACCCCTGATTCCATGGCGGGGTAAAGAATTTCTTCCACCATTTTATTGAGACGATGAATTTCATCAATAAAAATTATATCCCCCGCTGATAGATTTGTTAGAACAGAAGCAAGATCGCCAACTTTTTCAATTGCTGGACCAGAAGTTATTTTCATTGGTCGCCCAGTCTCACGAGCAATAAGATGAGCCAAAGTAGTTTTGCCAAGTCCCGGAGGACCATAAAAAAGAAGATGCTCAGCTGGTTGGTTTCTTTCGCTAGCGGCTTTTAAAAGTATTTGTAAATTATCTTTTATATGTTTTTGTCCAACATACTCGTCCCATTTAGTAGGGCGAAGAGTTTGATCAAGAAAAAGATCTTCTTTTTTATTTTTTTCATTGTTTTTATCCTTACTTGACATATATTATTTTTTATGCTACATTAAAGGAAATTAATTGAAGTTTATGTTATTATAACATTCTGTTGTTTTAGGAGATATAAACCTCCAAACGATTTTTCCCAGTGGATTTTTCAAGGACGTTTTGGTTTTTTGTTTCGGCAATTTACGAAAGCTATCCTTAAAATTTCTACGTTGCTTTTATTATTAACTAATTTTAAGCATTGTTTGGAGGTTTATGTTTCTTAATCTATTAAGTTTATTATAAATAACTTAATAAAATATTTTAATAAACTAATCTTCTGTCAAATCAATAACATGTTCAACTTCTTCTAAAGAAGTTATTCCGGCCAAAACTTTTAAAACCCCATCTTCTTTCATGTCAATAATCCCCTGCTTTTTGGCTATTTTTTTTATTTCCCGTTCACTTGGATTTTTAATAGCAATATTTTCAATATTTTCATCACTTAAAATAGTCTCAAAAACACCAATTCTTCCTTTATACCCAATATTATTACATTCCGAACAACCAATTGGTTCCCAAATCTTTTCAATCCTTGTTTCTTTGTTTATCCCATAAAAAGATAAGTCTTTTTTATTTAGTAATGCCTTACTGAGCACTAATTTTATTTTTTCCATCTCTTCTCTGTTGGGGACTTTTTCTTTCTTGCAATTAATACATAATTTTCTGACTAATCTTTGGGCAATTGAAAGTGAAAGAGCCGAGGTTAATGTTTTAGGGTTAACTCCTAAATCAATTAACCGAGGAATTGCCCCAGCGGCGTTGTTTGTATGCAAGGTTGAAAAAACAATATGTCCTGTGAGAGCGGCATTGACCGCAATTTTTGCTGTTTCCTCATCCCTAATTTCTCCAACCATGATTATATCTGGATCTTGGCGAAGAGCTGAACGGAGCCCCTCTAAAAAGGTATAACCCTTTTCTTTATTTGTTTGAGTTTGGGTGATTCCATCTAGATGATACTCAATTGGATCTTCAATAGTTATTATTTTTATTCCCGGGGAGTAAACTTTTCTTAAGAATGAGTACAAAGTAGTTGTTTTTCCTGACCCAGTTGGCCCAGTAGTTAAAATCATCCCATTTGGCTTGCTAATTTCTTGTTTGAATATTTTTAAAAGACCAGGATCAATCCCCAAACTATCAAGATCGCCCTGAATAGATTTTGGGTTTAGTATTCTTAAAACAATAGATTCACCATAAGACCCAGGAATAATAGATGTTCTTATGTTTATTTCAATCCCACTTAGGATAATACTAAACCTCCCGTCTTGCGCTTGTTGGGTAGTTGTTAATTTTAATCCGGAAAGAAGTTTTATTCTAGAGTTTAATAATTTATATTTATGATGATCAAAAAACATAATATCATGAAGAACACCATCTAAACGAAATCTTAAACGAATACGATCTTCCTCTGGTTCTATGTGGATATCAGAGGCATTGATTGAAATAGCTCCGGCAAAAATTATTTCTAACATTTTAGAGATGGCATGGGTTTTTCCCAACTGAACAGTTTCTTTAATGGTCTTTTCTATATCCTCTATGGTTTTTATTTTTTTTCCAAGAGAAAGTAAAATGTCTCCAGAAATATCCAAACTCCCAATATCGCTTCTTGAAGCAAAAGATAATTCTTTATATCTATTCCAAACTTTATCTAAACTAGATTGAGAAGCCATATAAAACAGAGGAATATAACCCTTCTCTTGAAGTTTTTTTTTTAATAATTGAACCTCTTTTCTTTCAGGAGATTTAACAGCCAGATAAATATTTTCTCCGGTTATTTTAAAAGGAGCAACTTCAATTTCCCTAGCTTCTTTTTCAGTAACATAACGAAGAGCTTCGTTTTCAATAAGAACTCCCCCCAAGTCAATATAAGGAATGTGATATTTATCACCAGCTAGAAATTTTACTAACCCCTCTTCTTCTTTTTTTCTTATATCATCTAATCTTCTTTTTTGTTTTTCTTCATTAAATTGAACTGTCATATTTGATTTATATAACAAGTATATAATATATCCCCTTTTTCCCCTATTAACCAAAGGGATGATTAATATTGACATTTTATTTTAATATGATAAAGTAAGAAAAAATATAGTTTTACAAACAAAAAAACGAAAGTTATGAAAAAAATAATATTTTTGTTCTTTTTATTTTTAAATATAGTTTTCTCTCAGGCCCAAAACAATAAATCTATCCCTGTTGAAATAAAAGTGTTAAATGAGAAAAACCAACCAAATAACTCTTTTATTCTTATTGAGGAAAAAGGAAACAATGAATTGATTGAAGGAGAAACCGATAGTCTTGGTGTTTTTCGAACAACACTAAAGTTAGGAAAAGAATATAAACCAACCATTACTCCTTATAATTTTCCCAAAAATAATGATATTTCTTTTAAATCGGTAGAAATTTCTTCTGATACCAGAATAAAATCAGTAAAAAGGATTTTGAAAATTGAATTAGACACTTTTTATAAAAAAAAACCAACAACAGACTCTATTGTTTATAAAAGAAAATACGATTTAGAAAATGTTTACTTTGATTTTGATAGGGCCACTCTAAGACCGGAATCCAATATTTCTTTAGATAAATTAGTTAAAGAAATGGAACTTAATCCCAAGATGACGATTAAATTGGTTGGGCACACTGATTCTAAAGGAAGTGATTCTTATAATATGGAATTATCTAAAAAAAGAGCTTTGGCAGTAAAAAAATATATTATTGACCATGGGATTAATTCCAAGAGACTATCTTCTTTTGGGTCTGGGGAAACCAAACCAAAAACTTCCAACTTAACCGAAGAAGGAAGACAAAAAAATAGACGAACGGAGGTTTTAGTTTTGACAGAGTAGAAAATTTTAGAGCGCCAATAAGGCGCTCTTTTTATTTCAATAACCTAGGGGAAGTAGGTTGACATTTTATATTTAATATGATAATGTATAAATATATTCAAGAACCTTAAAAAACTATGTAATATGAAAAAAATAATTTTTTCTCTTATTTTTTTGAGCCCAACAGTATTAGTTTGTTTTGCTCAAAACAAAACAGACACCCTCTGGGCGACCCCTATTTATAATCTCTATGACACAACAATAATTATGATAACTGACACTATTGAAAAGAGTGTTCAACAAGAGCCAACTATTGGAGAAAAAGAATGGAAAGAATTGATAACAATAGTTCAAGGAATAAATAATAAAGTTGATGAACTTGGAAAATTAAAAGAGAATAATAAAGATTCAATTCCTCAAACACCTGAAAAATATCAAAACAAAAGAACCATTGAAGATTATTATTTTGATAATAAAGAATCAGGAATTGCTGGAAACTATATTGTCCCGGTTAATTTTGGGTCAGGAGTAATTTATGGCTCACCACAACATATTTATTGCTTAGCTGTTGGTTATATTCCCAGTTTTATTTATCCTAACGGAACTGCTTGTGGTTTTTTCCAAAATTTACCCACCTTCTCGGGATGCGAATACTTATCCTCTGGTTTTTTAGGAACAGCGGGACTTAATGTCCGAGTAATGATTGGTGCGAATAATTATTGTTATCCGTCTTTGAGACATTACGGAAACATTCCTGGGTACTTGTATTCAGGTTGGGGATATGTTCCGGCCAGCATGCCTCAAATTCACTATATTAACAGTGGGTGCAATAATTATTATAATAATGCCACCTATAGTAATGCTGTTTATTATAATAATGCCGCCTATAGTAATGCTGTTTATTATAATAATGCCGCCTATAGTAATGCCGCTAATTATAGAAGGAATTATTATGGTGGTTGTAGAAAATTTTAAATCTTAGTCTTAAAGAGATTGAGATAATCCCGTGTTTTAATAACACGGGATTATTTATTACAGGCTAATGGGGTTGACAAATTAATATTTTAATGATAGAGTGCAAAAGAATAATTTTTTAAAAATAAAAATAAAAATTACAGTTATGAAAAATAAAATGTTCTTTCATATTTTAATTTTAGTTTTTCCTATTTTTTCTTTTGCCCAAGATGTCCAAGATCAGGAATCAAAATATAATTTTTGTACTGATAAACCAACCTCAATTTATACCATTGAGGATCTTATTTATCTTTATCAATTTCAAGATGGAGATAAATGGTTAAACAAAAATATCTCTTGGAAAATCCATCAAGCTTTGCTAGTAGAATCAATTAATAATTTAATTGAAAAAGAAGATCTTGGACTTGACTCTCTCGCAAATCAGAAACAATTATTTTGGTTTTTAAATCAATGTTCTGTTGAATACAAAACATTTGACGGGGTGTCTTTTTGGGGGGTAGATGAAAAGGGAAAGATTATAGTCAAATCAAGAGAATCTCTTAATAGTTCTCGGGAAAGAGTAATTTCTTACGAGGGAAACATTATTTTTCTTTTTTTTGGAGGAACCCCGGTTTACATCTCTCCTTTTGGAGAGAAACTGCTGTACACCAGCAGAAAAGCTTGGAAAGAAAAAGAGAAGGGAAGAAAAAATTATTCTTCCTATTATGATTAAAGAAAAAACCCCGCTGGTCGGGGTTTTGTTTTTTGATATTCAAAAACCCCTTAATTTATAAGGTTTTATAAAAGAAAGACTGGTTAAATAATAATTTAGTTGTCATCCTTGACAAACTTGATAAAATATGAGAGGATAAAATCAAATAATAAACATTCTTTAACAAATATAAAAGTACGGAGGTACAAAATGAAAAAATTAAATTTTCTTTGGACAACATTAGCAACAATATTGCTGGTGTTTACTAACAGCGCGATCGCGCAGTTAGTAACCAAATCGGGTGTATTCACATCACCAACTACGGTAACTTGTGAATGCACCAACACAGGCAGTAGTAATACTACTACCTGGGTAAATAATGGCTATAATACAGCCATCAATGAAACCACTCCCCAACAAAATATTACCCCGGGATCAACGGCTATTTTTACAATGACCGTTGCTAGCGGAACAACACTTTACTATGTAAGGTGCACCGGAATCCAGGGAACAAACCTGGTGGCTGGGACAACGGTCATTGTGCAAACCGTGCAATTTGCTGTTGTTTCAACCTTATCAGCTTCAACTGGCAAAGTTGGAGACATTATCACACTAAACGGCTCTGGATTTACTGGAGTAACAGAAGTCTCCTTTGGCGGAGTTTCTGCCGGTTTTGTTTTTGTTTCAGACGGGGTTATCACAGCGACTGTTCCTACGGGAGCGGTAACCGGAGAAGTAAAAGTAACAACTCCGGCTGGAATAAGCAGTGGAGGTCCAACTTTTACTGTCATTACTTGTGGAATAACCACCGCTGTTATAAATCAAAATTTGAATGGCGTAATTGGCGGAAATTCAGTCTCGGGAGTAATTTCTACTACTGGTACTGGATTGACCCTTCCTATTACTTATGCTTGTACAAATAATCCTCCAGGATCAGTTATAAATATTAGTACTGGAGATTATACTGCCACATACACGACGGCAGGAACATATGTGATGACTTTTACAGCCACATCGGCGACTGGTTGCATCGCTACAGGGACGAAGACGATTATAGTTAGTAATTGTGCTTTAACAATCACCTCAACATTTCCCCTCGCAATGATAGCAAATCAAGCTTACTCTGGTAGCATTAATGTTTCTGGAGGACAATACCCATATTTGGTGATAGTTTCCACCGGGACATCACCACTTTCAATAGATAGTGCTGGTTATTATGCAGGAGTTCCTGTTTTAGGAAACTTCACCGGAGTTATAAAGGTGAAAGATGGTCAAGGATGCGTAGGTTATGCTTCTTTTAGCACAACCGTCAGTTGTCCTTCAGCTAGTATTTCCCCGACGACTATCTCTGGATCAGAATTTGTGGCTGGGAATAGCACTACTATTTCTATCACT
>MFUP01000012.1 GCA_001785735.1 Candidatus Nomurabacteria bacterium RIFCSPLOWO2_01_FULL_33_24 | reverse complement strand
TTAGATACTATTCCTGACACTAAAGATTTTGATATTTCTGTAAAAGTATCTGAGTTTAAAGAATTAAAAGGTGAAATTTATGCCTGTGGAACTTGTCTCAAGATGCGAGGAAAAGAAGGAAGCAGTATTTGCCCAGCTTCCACAATGTCTGATTTACTCAAAATGATTGAAAATTCAGACAAAGTTCTGGTATTTGGTTAAAGATGATAAGATATTAAAATATCATAACAAAAAATAATATGAAAATAGTATTTATTGCAGGACCCTATACGGGAGATGGAACATTTGAATCTATTGAGCGTAATATCCGCGAAGCGGAAAAATATCAGATCGCGCTTGCCAATAGGGAAGTCGGCTTTTTCTGCGCCCATAATCACACCGAACATTTTAGTAGCAAGAAAGGCGCGACTCCGCCTGAAAAGTTTTACTACGATTTAGATTTTCAATTTCTTATGCGTGTGGCTGATGCCGTTTTAGCCATGCCGAATTGGGAAAAATCGTGGGGAGCAAAAAGAGAAGTTGAGTGGTCGCGAGAAAAAGGAATGAAAATATTTTATCCAAAAGACCCCACGGATATTGAAGAAATTGTTAAGTGGGCAAAAGAATAACTCATGGCAATAGTTCATAAAAAAGTTTAGCAAGAATATTTTTAGAAAATTATTTCCGGCAAGAAAAAATTTTTAATCTAAAAAATATGAAAAAACAAAATAAGATATATATTTCTGGGAAACATACAGTTATAGAAGCTTTAAAAAATACTCCTCAAGTTTTGACGAGAGTTTATTTAACAAAAGAACAACAAAATGATAAAGAGCTTTTGCAGATGATAAAAAAAGCGGGGATTACTTTTTCCGATTTGGGAAAGGAAAAAAAAGACAAGAGAGGAATTAACGATTCGGTTGCCCACCAAGGAATTATTGGAAAAATATCTCTTGACAAGTTAATAAGACCATATCAAGAATTTATTAAAGATTTTAAAATTAATAATGACACCTTAATTCTTATCCTCGGAGAAATTCAAGATCCCCACAATGTCGGAGCGATTATTCGTTCAGCGGTTGCTTTTGGCGCCTCAGCTATTTTAATTCCTAAACATAATCAAGCTCCTATTACCAGCACGGTAATTAAAGTTTCTGTCGGAATGGCTTTTCAAATACCACTTGTTGAAGTTGGTAATGTAAATCAGATTGTCCGCGATCTAAAAGATAAAGGATTTTGGATTTATGGGCTTGATGAGAAGGCAGATCAAAATATTACTGATGAATCTTTTGATCAGCCGACTGTTTTTATTTTAGGGAATGAAGCAAAGGGAATTAGGCAGAAGACATTAGAATTATGTGATACCCTTATTTCTATCCCTATTAATCCCAAATGTGAGTCGCTTAATGTCGCTGCCTCAACCGCCGTCGCCATTTTTGCTTGGAGTCAACAACATCCCCAATCATTAAAATAAATAGGAATACTATAATTAAGATTGTCGTCATAATTCCCAAAGATGTTTATATACTCCCTTAAGTTTTTTTGAGCCTCATACCACTCTCTTGTTATTCTAGTTGCCTCCTTTCAAATTTTGTTTTGAGGGGACAGTTATTAAAAAAGCAACAAAAAACCCACTAATTAAAGCAGGTTTTATTTAACCAAGATATGATCTTAGATGTGATCCCAATGGTTTTAACTCTTTTTTTAATCTTTTAATAGCTTTTTCTATTATTTGTCTAACTCTTTCTGGGGTAAGGTCTAAGTCATCACTAATACTTCCAGGTGTTTGTGAAAAACTGCTATTTAGACCAAAATACTTAACAACAACTTCTTTCTGTTGCTTATTTAAAATCTTAAGGATTTTTTTAATTTCCTCTTTTAATTCATTTTTAATCATTGTTTTATCAAGAGGTTCTTCATCGTTAGATAATATATTTAAGAGCGAAAAATCTTCTGATGCCCCTTCTCCCACTGATCCCCAAAAAGGATTCAAAAAAGAATCATTAAAAGGGGCATCAATAGAAATATTCCTTGCTCTTATTCTCAGAGCCATCTCAATTTCCTCAAGAGATACTTCTAATACTTCCGCCATCTCTTCAGAAGAAGGTTTTCTCTCGAATTCTTGCTCTAAACGAGTAAAGATTTTTTCGACATCATTAATGAGATTCACTTTATTTAAGGGAAGCCGAACAATTCTTGGTTGTTCGACGAGTGCCACTAAAATAGACTGGCGGATCCACCAAACAGCGTAAGAAATAAACTTAAACCCTCTTGTTTCGTCAAATCTTTTAGCCGCCTTCATTAATCCAATGTTTCCTTCATTAATCAAATCACTTAAGGATAATCCATTATTTTGATATTGCTTGGCGACGGAAATAACAAAACGGAGATTGGCTTTAGTTAATTTTTCAAAAGCCTCCTGTGCCTCCTCGTCGTTGTTGTCTTGTTTAATTTTTTTTGCGAGATCCGCTTCCTCGTTAGGATCTAATAAATCTATACCTCCAATTTCCTGCAAATATTTTTCTAAGGATTCATTTTCCTGGTTGGTAATACTCCTGGTAATTTTTAATTGACGCATTTTTTACCTCCTTTTATTTTTTAGTGAACAATATTTAAACCTCTATTTTATCCTAGCATCGCGCGAAATTTAGTCAACAATGAGAGGAAAAATAAAAAAGCTGACAATAAACTAGTATTCCCCTAAATAGATAGTTGGAAGTAAAAAATTAGAGTTATATAATAAAAATATGAACAAAGAACCATTAGCTTCCAAGATAAGACCAAAAAATATAAAGGATTTTGTTGGTCAAGAACATTTAGTAGGTGAAAACAAACCTATTTTAACGGCTATTAAAAACAAACACCTTTTTTCCTTTATTTTATGGGGACCTCCGGGCTCTGGAAAAACAACTTTAGCTAAAATTTATGCAGATAGCCTAAAAGCTGAAATATATGAGCTATCGGCCGTTTCGGCTGGGAAAGCCGATATTCGCAAGATTCTTGCCTCTGAAACCTATAATAATCAGTCCAAAGTCCTCTTCCTAGATGAAATTCATCGTTTTAACAAGGTCCAACAAGATTTTCTTTTACCTTTTGTAGAAAGAGGAGAAATAACCTTAATTGGAGCCACTACCGAAAACCCCAGTTTTGAAATTATTTCTCCATTACTTTCCCGATGCCGGGTTTTTGTCTTAAACGAATTATCAGAAAAGGAAATGTCTCAGATTATTAAAAGAACTAATTTTAAAATAAATAAAACAGCCAATGATTGGTTAGTAGCCATGGCTAATGGTGATGCTCGCCAAGCAATTACAATGTTAGAAAATACTTATAATCTTTATAACAAAATTACTTTAGATAATCTTAAAAATACTCTCCAATCAAAATTTTTAAGATACGATAAAAAAGGAGAGGAACATTATAATATCATCAGCGCTTTTATAAAAAGCATGCGGGCTAGCCAACCTGACGCGGCTCTTTATTATTTAGCTCGGATGATAGACGCGGGAGAAGACCCAAAGTTTATTGCTCGTCGGATGGTTATTTTTGCCAGCGAAGATATTGGATTAGTTCAACCAACTGCCTTAGTGGTAGCTAATAGTGTCTTTAGGGCGGTAGAAATTATTGGGCTCCCAGAATGTGAACTTAACTTAGCTCATGGAGTTGTTTATTTATCAAATTGCAAAAAAGATCGCCAAACTCATGATGCCTATCGTAAAGTAATGGAAGATGTCAGAAATTATGGTAATTTACCAATTCCAATGAAATTAAGAAATCCGGAAACCAAATTAATGAAGGAAATAGGATATGGTCAGGATTACAAGAAATATACCAAGGATGATTTTTTGCCAGATAAATTGAAAGAAAAAAAATATTTAAAGTAAGACAATATTTTTTTAATATTGTAAATAAAAAAAATCTATAAAAATTAAGGCTTAAATTTGCTTTTTTAGTTTTCCCCAGTTTTGGTTAAATAATATTGACTAGATTATGTTAGGGGGTATACTACCAAATGTCTGCTTTAATACTTTCGGGTATTGAAGTAGGCATGAAAAAGTCGTCTTCGGACGGCTTTTTCATTTTCTTTTTGAGTTTCTTGATAGTCTCTCTCTAATCCTTTATACTTAAAATTATGTTAATAAGACTAGTTAATATAATTTTTATTTTCCTAACTCTTTTTTCTCTTTCTCGAGCTGAGGGGATAAAACCTAATGTGGGTTTTATTCCTAATAATATTTGGTACTCGGAAGGTTCTTTTGAAGAGGGAGATATAATTAAAATTTATACTTTAATTTTTAATGGAGGAGAAAAAACATTAATCGGGACAATTGAATTTTATGATGATAATACAATTTTAGGAGAACAAGATTTTTCGGTAGTAACCAAAGAAGTAAAAGATGTTTCAATTGATTGGGAAGTTTCTGTTGGAGATCATTTGATCTTGGCTCGCCTCGTTGACCCAGCTATTGTTATTGGGGGAGGAAAAACAGAATCCTTGGTGATAAAAAATAATGAGACAATAAAAGATAAATTTTTTATTCCTAAAAAAATAACAGAAACCCTAGAAGTTAAAGAGGTTGGAGTTTCAACTTTTGAGGCTGAAAACAAGGACATTGAAAAAGAAACTAATAATAATTCAACTGTTGAAATATCAATAAAGAAAATAGAAAATTTTATTAAAGAAAAAACCCCAGAAGTTCTTAGTCCTATAAAATTAGTAATTGGAAAAATTGATGATTTTAGAGAAAACCAAGAAAAAAAATTTGAAAATAAAAAAATTGTTAATTTTTTCTTTAAATACAAACTTTTATTCTACGGGCTTTCTATCTTTATTATTCTGATACTATTTCGTTTTATTTGGAAAAAAATATTTTAAAGAAAAAACCCGCTTTTAAGCGGATTTTATTATGACTAACCAAGAAATTGTTTTAACATTTTTGCTGAAGAACCTGCTCTTAGTTTTATAATTATTTTGTCTTTAATCTGCCTAACTCTTTCGCGGGTTAAGCCAGTTTTCTCCCCAATGTCCTCAAGGGACATTTTTTGTTTTCCCAATAAACCGAAATAAAGAGTGAGAATCTCTTTTTGTCGAGGACTTAAAGTTTCAAGAATTATTTCGATTTCTTTACTTAAGGATTGGTTGTACATTACCTCTGTGTCTGGTGTCTTTTCGCCACCATCTGTTATTTCTAAAAGAGAATCCTCTCCTCCTTCTTCCAAAGGGGCATCAAATGATATATATTTTTTAGCTACTTCTAAGGTTTCACTGACTTCTGTTGACGAGAGATCAAGCTCAATAGCTATTTCTTCAGGAGAAGGTTCTCTTTCAAACTCTTGTTCTAAACGGATAAAAATCTTGTTTATTTTATTTAAAGAATCAACCTTATTTAAAGGGAGTCGAACAATTCTTGACTGTTCAGCTAAAGCTTGTAAAATTGTTTGGCGGATCCACCAAACAGCGTAAGAAATAAATTTAAAACCCCGTGTCTCATCAAATTTTTGAGCCGCCTTTATTAATCCGAGATTTCCTTCATTAATTAAATCACTTAAGGAAAATCCTTGATTTTGATACTGCTTAGCCACGGAAACAACAAATCTTAAATTGGCCGCTGTTAATTTTTGTAAAGCTTCAATATCTCCTTCTTTTATTTTTTTAGCTAACCACACTTCTTCTTCGGGGGTTAGTAAAGTTACTCGACCAATTTCCTGTAAATATTTTTCTAGGGAAAGATTTTCTCTGTTAGTAATACTTTTGGTAATTTTTAATTGTCTCATGTTTTTATTTTAAAATTATTAATGTCCCAAAACTGATTTAAAAATAACAATTTAAATCTAAAAAGTCAATCGAGGATCTTATTTTGTTTTAGAAGATAAGAGTAATATAATAAGCAATATGATAAAACGAATTTTATTGGATTTATTGCTCTTTTTGAGCATTTTCTTGGCTCCTTTTTGGTTGGTAATAATTTTTGCTTTTATTTTATCTTTTTATTTCAAAAGGTTTTACGAAATTATTCCTTCCTTTCTTTTAATTGATTTATTGTATGGAATAAATTTAACTAAGTTCTTTGAGATTCCCATCATTACTCTTTTTATAGGAATTATCATTCTCATCCTAATAGAATTTTTAAAGAAAAAACTTAGATTCTATGTTTAGAAAAAATAAAAAGAGAATATCGACCACTTGGAGAAGCGAGGTTGAGCCAGATGAAATTTTTCTTGACTCTAAAAACCTTCCTAAATTTGATACTCAGCAATTTGAAGGAAGGATAGAAAGACCAATTCCTAAAATTACTATTCTTTCTTTGGGTTTGTTTTTTATTTTAATTGGAATTATTATTTTGGGCCGATTAAGTTTTCTTCAAATTATAAAAGGAGAAGCTTATTTCAATCTTGGAGAAAATAATAGCTTAAGCATCACCCCTATTTTTTCCGACAGGGGAGTTATTTACGATCGTTATCAAACAGAATTAGTTTGGAATGATCTTAGTCAAAGAAGCCAATTGTTTCCGGGTCGTTTTTATACTAATTTAGTTGGTTTTTCAAATTTATTAGGATATGTAAGTTATCCTACCAAAGATAAAGCTGGTTTTTATTGGCAAGAGGATATTATCGGGAAAAGTGGTCTTGAAAATTATTATAATGAAATTTTAAAAGGAACAAATGGATCAAAAATATTAGAAACAAATGTTTTGGGAGAAACTCAATCAGAAAGTATCATCAATCCTCCAATTCATGGTAATAATATTTTTTTAACAATTGATTCCCAAATACAAGAAAAACTTTTTGAACTTATCGCTAACTTTTCTGAAGATTATTCTTTTACGGGGGGGGCTGGTATTATTATGGATATCAATAATGGAGAACTTATTGCTTTAGTTAGTTTCCCGGAATATGATTCAGAAGTTTTATCAAAGGGAAGCGATCAGGAAAAAATTAATCAATATTTACAAGATGACAAAAAACCTTTTTTATTTAGGGGAGTAACTGGGGCTTATACTCCCGGATCAATTATAAAACCTTTTTTAGCTTTAGGAGCCTTAAATGAAGAAATAATTAATCCTTCAAAAAAAATATTAAGCACTGGTTCAATTTCTATTCCCAATCCATATTTCCCCGACCAAGAATCCGTTTTTAAAGATTGGAAAGCTCATGGCTGGGTTGATATGAAACAAGCTTTGGCTGTTTCTTCTAATGTTTATTTTTATGAAATTGGCGGTGGTTTTGAAAATCAAAAAGGATTAGGAATTAGTAATATAGAAAAATATTTACAATTGTTTGGTTTTGGAGAAGAGACCAAGATTGATTTTCCGGGGGAAATTTCTGGAACTATTCCAACTCCCGAATGGAAAAAATTAAATTTTAATGGAGATTCCTGGAGACTGGGAGACACTTATCATACTGCTATTGGACAATATGGTCTTCAAGTAACACCACTTCAAATGGCTCGAGCAACGGCCATTTTGGCAAACAATGGTGTTTTAATTTATCCTCACCTTTTGTTGAAGAATAATGATGTTGCTCTTGATTCCGTTTTACAAAATAGAGAATCTTCAACCCAACTTTTAATTATGAGTCGAAAAAGTCAGGGAAACAAAGAAATAGAAAATTTAAATATAAAGGAAGAGTATTTTAAAACAGTAAAAGAAGGAATGCGTCAGGCAGTGACAACCGGAACAGCTAATAGTTTAAATATTAGTGGAGTCAAAGTGGCCGCCAAAACAGGAACAGCTCAACTTGGTTCAGCTAAAAAATATGTTAATTCTTGGGTAATTGGTTTTTTCCCAGATGATAACCCAAAATACTCTTTTACTGTTTTAATGGAAAATGGTCCAGAGTATTACTCTACGACTGCTTCCCACGTTATGCGAGATCTCCTTAATTGGATGACTATCAATACTCCAGAATACTTAGAATAATTTACTTGCAATAGAGGGAAAGAATGATACAATACTGTCATGATTAATGATATTGAATATATAAGTAAGGAAAAAAAAACGAAACTGGAAAAAGAACTCGAGGAATTGAAAACTGTCAAAAGAAAAGAAATAATAGAAAGCTTAGAATTTGCTAAATCACTAGGTGATCTTTCTGAAAATGCTGAATATCAACAAGCTCGCGAAGACCAAGCTAAACTAGAAGAAAGAATTTCAGAGATTGAAAATATTCTTAAATCTTCAGTTATTATTACTAAAAAAGCCAATCGTGATGTAGTAGAAATTGGCTCAAAAGTTACAATAAAAAAAGAAGGGGGAGGAGAATTAACTTACCAAATTGTTGGTTCCACTGAATCAGACACAGAACAAAATAAAATCTCAAACAAATCTCCCTTAGGAGAAGCCTTGTTTGGAAATAAGGCGAACGAAATTATTTTAGTTAAAGGTCCCCAAAAGACTATTAAATATAAAATTTTAAAAATAGAGTGAAAATATGTCATCATTGGAAGATATAAGAGAAAATCGTTTAAAGAAACTTGAGCTTTTAAAATCAAAAGGGATTAACCCCTATCCAGTTAATTCCAAAAAAGATTTTTGTTTAGAGGAACTTATCTCTGATTTTATTAAATTATCAAAAAGAAAAACGGCTATTTCGGTAGTGGGTCGGATAATGTCCCTTCGTCCCCAGGGTGGTCTTGTTTTTTTAAATTTTAATGATGGAACTGCTTGTTTCCAAGGATTAATAAAAAAAGATGAAATGAAAAATGAATTGATTAATTTATTTAATGAAACAGTTGATATTGGAGATTTTATTCAATTTGATGGTTTCTTATTCAAAACCAAAAGAGGAGAGAAAACACTTTTAATAAAAAATTGGAAAATGCTTTCTAAAAGTCTCAAACCCTTACCTGAAAAATGGCATGGTCTTCAGGATGTTGAAGAAAGGTTTAGGAAGAGATATTTAGATACTCTTATGTCAGAGGAGGTAAAAAAACGTTTTATAACTCGTTCAAGATTTATTTCAGAATTAAGAAATTATCTAGATAAAAAAAATTTTTTAGAAGTAGAAACTCCAATTTTACAATCTTTAGCCGGTGGAGCTACCGCCCAGCCATTTATTACTCACCATAAGGCTCTTGATATTAATCTTTATTTAAGAGTAGCTCCGGAGTTACACTTGAAAGAATTGCTGATAGGTAATTTCCCAAAAGTTTATGAAATTGGTCGACTTTTTCGTAATGAAGGGATTGATGTTACTCACAATCCAGAATTTACCACGATTGAGGTCTACGAAGCTTATGCTGATGCCAGCAAACATATGGACTTTCTGGAAAAATTATTAAAAACTGTAATAAAGAAAGTAATTAACAAAACAGATTTTGAATATAATGGAAATAAAATATCTTTTGCTGGAAAATTTAAAAGAGTCTCTTTTTTAAGTTTAATTAAACAACATTCTTTAATTAGTGATCCTGAAAAAGTTACTAGGGAAGAATTATCTCTTACTGCTCAGCGATTAGGGATAAAAGTTGACGAAACAGATTCAAGAACCAAAATAATGGATAATATTTATAAAAAAACTTGTTTGCCAAAATTAATTCAACCAACCTTTATTGTTGACTATCCAGCTGAATTTTCTCCTTTAGCAAAAAGAAAAGAAAATAATCCGGAGATGATTGATCGTTATCAATTAATTGTAGCGGGGATGGAAGTTATAAATGCTTTTTCAGAATTAAATGACCCGATTGATCAACATCATCGTTTTCTGGAACAAGAAAAAATAAGAGAAGGAGGGGATGAAGAAGCTCATCCTCATGACCAAGAATATATAGAAGCCATGGAATATGGAATGCCTCCAGCTGGAGGCATAGGGATGAGTATTGATAGATTTGTTATGCTTTTAACTGATGCTAGAAATATTAAAGAAGTAATTCTTTTTCCAACCCTTAGGCCAAAAAAATAAATTTATTTTAATTTCAAATAAAAAAAGACCTTAAGAAAAAGGTCTTTTATCTAATTTATTTATGGCCAAGAATTATGTTAATCATCTTTTTAAACTTTGACAGTAAAAAAAAGATTGTTCTTGCTCTTGGTTTGCTTTTCTGATCATCCTGAAGATTCATTAAATAGAAATGTTCTCGTTGGTCGTAAGAAGCGGATAAATTTAACATAATTTTTAATTTAAATTAAACAAACATAAGTCTATTTTAACTATATAATAAATCTTTTCCTGTGTCCATAAGATAAGGGTTAAAACCTTAAATAAAAAAACTGTGGATAACTACAAAACTGTGGATAACTCAATTTGCCTTTGTGGGAACAAGTGGTTTATAATATTTATTGAGTGGGAAATAGTGGAATATACATTTTATCCACAATTCACAATTAATATGTTAATCGGCGAATACATTCACATAATTGATAATAAAAACCGGATTTCCCTTCCGGCAAAATTTCGTCGAGAAATGGGAAAAAAGATTATTATCACTCCGGGGCTAGATAATTGTTTGTTTGTTTTTACTCTTAAAGAGTGGAATAAGATTTCAGAAAAATTATCTGAATCATCAATGCTTCAAGCAGACAACCGAAGTTTTAATCGTTTTATGTTTGGCGGGGCGGTTGAGATTGAAGTTGACAGTATTGGGAGAATTTTATTGCCAGATTTTTTAAAAGACCGGGCAGATCTTAAAAGTAAAGCAGTTATTATTGGTGTTCAGAATAGAGTAGAAATTTGGAACGATAAGGCTTGGGTTGATTACAAGAGAGTAGTAGAAAAACGAGCTGATTCTCTGGCTGAGAAACTAGGACAAGCAGGAGCTTTATGAAGCACATACCAGTTCTTTTAGAAGAATCAATAAGGGGGTTAAATCTCAAGAAAGGGAATATCTTTGTTGACGGAACACTTGGAGGAGGAGGGCACAGTAATTATGTTTGTCAGAAATATAACAATCAAGTCAAAGTTATTGGAATTGAGGTAGATGAACAAATTATCAAGGAAGCTGAAAAAATATTAAAAGATTGTAATGTTCAAATACAAAGATCAAATTTTCAAGATCTAGATAAAGTATTAAATAAATTAGGTGTTGAAGAAATTGATGCTATTTTATTAGATTTAGGATTAAATTCTTATCAGCTTGATGAATCGGGGCGAGGATTTTCTTTTCAAAGAGACGAACCACTATTGATGACAATGAAAAAAGATATTTCTGATGACGACTTAACTGCTAAATTAATTATTAATGAGTGGAGTGAAGATAGTTTAAAAGATATTTTTTATGGTTACGGAGAAGAAAGATTTGCTAAAGTTATTGCTCATAAAATTGTTGAATTACGAGAAGAGAAAGAAATAGAAACCACTTTTGATTTAGTAGACATTATTAAAAAAGCAATTCCTGTTTGGTATCAAAAGAAGAAAGGTATTCATTATGCCACTAAAACTTTTCAAGCCATAAGAATTGCTGTTAATGATGAATTAAGAATTTTAGAAAAGGGTCTTGAAATCGGATTTAAATATTTAAAAAATAATGGTCGTCTAGTCGTAATATCTTTTCATAGTTTAGAGGATAGAATAGTCAAAAGATTTTTTAGAGAAAAATCAAAAGAAAAAATCGCCATTTTAATAACGAAAAAACCAATCAGTCCAGGACAAGAGGAAATTCAAAAAAACCCAAGATCACGAAGCGCCAAGTTAAGAATTTTAGAAAAAATATCATGATAACAAGTAAAGTTATAAAATTTAATATATTTTCCAAGACTGAAAATAATCTAGAAAAAAAATTATTTAGTTTTTCTCTTATATTATTTTTGATACTAGGTATAATGTATCTTTACTTTGTTGGGGATACAACATTTAATATTATTAAACGAAAAGAGATTAATAATAACACTCAATCTATTAGTTCTGAGATAAGGGAATTAGAGTTAGAATATTTAACCTTAAATCAAAAAATTAATTTAAATTTAGCTTATTCTCTGGGTTTTAAAGATTTAGAGAAAGTTTATTTTACCTCTTCTCATGTTCAAGCTATGGCTAGAAATACTATTCTTTTAGAAAATGATATCTAAACAACCAACAAGGATGAGAGTCCTGACTATTATTATCTTAGTATTTGCGCTTCTTTTAATAACGAAGCTTTTTTTTGTTCAAGTTTTGCATGGTTCTTCTTACAAAGAACAAGCTGATAAACAATATGTTACCCCGTCTTCAAACATATTTAAAAGAGGTTCAATTTTTTTAAAAGATAAGAGTGGTGACTTAATCACCGGAGCAGGAACAATTTCTGGATTTAAGGTGGCCATTAATCCGGGGAAGATAAATAATATCGAAGATACTTACAATAGTATTGTGGAAATTATTCCTATTGATCACGAATCTTTTTTAGTTAAAGCAGAAAAAAAAGATGATCCCTATGAGGAAATAGCTAATAAGATACACAAAAAAGAAGCAGATTTATTAAGAAAATTAAATCTTCCGGGAGTTGATATTCATAAAGAAAGATGGAGATTTTATCCAGGAGGTAATTTGGCCTCCCATGTTTTGGGTTTAATTGCCTTTAAAGAAAATGATCTAATTGGCCATTATGGAATTGAAAGATATTATGAAGATGTTTTATCTCAAGAAGAGGATGATCTCTATATCAATTTTTTTGCTGAAGTATTTTCTAATATTGGAAAAACGGTTAATAGATTAGTAGACAAAGAAGATCAAAGAAAGGGTGATGTTATTACTTCAATTGAACCAACCGTTCAAGTTTTTTTAGAGGACAAGTTGAAAGCAATTATGGATGATTGGAGGGCGGATTCAACTGGGGGAATAATTATTAATCCTCAAACGGGAGAAATTTATGCTATGGCCGCTTTTCCTAATTTTGATTTAAATGATTTTTCAAAAGTAGACGACCCATCTTTGTTTTCTAACCCAATAGTTGAAAATGTATTTGAGTTGGGATCTATTATAAAACCTTTGGTAATGGCCGCTGGATTAGACACGGGAGCCATTACTTCTGAAACAACTTATTATGATGGGGGAAAAATAGTGGTAGAAAATAAAACAATTCATAATTTTGATAAGAAGGGGAGAGGAACCGTAAATATGCAAGAAGTTTTAAATCAATCTTTAAATACCGGGATGGTTTTTGTTATGCAACAAGTTGGCAAAGATAAATTAAAAGAATACTTGATTTCATATGGAATTGGAGAAAAAACAGGGATTGATTTACCTAATGAAACAAGCGGATTAATATCTAACCTAGAAAGCAAGAGAGAGATAGAATATGCGACGGTTGCCTTTGGGCAAGGAATTGCTATCACTCCTATTGAAGCGGTAAGAGCTTTCTCAATTTTAGCTAATGGGGGAACAAAAATTACTCCTCATTTAGTAAAAGAAATAAAATACGAAAAAGGGGGGGGTAAGGAAATAAAATATCCTCCATCAGATGAACAAATTATTAAAAAAGATACCTCAAAAGAAATAACTAGAATGTTAGTGGAGATAGTTGATACTGCTTTATTCAATGGCAAGGAAAAAATGGAACATTACAGTATTGCTGCCAAGACCGGGACAGCGCAAATTGCTAATAAGAGCGGGGGAGGATACTATGAAGATCGTTATCTTCATTCATTCTTTGGGTATTTTCCAGCCTATGACCCAGATTTTTTGGTTCTTCTTTATGCTATTGATCCCAAAGGAGTTCGTTATTCTTCTCAAACATTAGCTCCTCCATTTATGGAAACAGCTAAATTCTTGTTGAATTATTATGAAATTCCTCCAGATAGATAAAAAACAAAAAAAACACCCAATCAGAAGATTAGAATCACTTAAAGCGGGGATAGCTTCTGATTTTTTCTATTATTGACGAAAATACATTTTAATACTAAGCTGTAACTGTGTAATATTGCATATTAAAATTTTTAAATGAGGGAAAAAATCTTATGAAGGCAATTATTAATTTAAAAAAAAGTATTATTATTGCAGCGGATGTGAACGATTTTGAGGAATTAGAAAATTTGGCAATTAAAGTAAAGGATGTCCCGGGGATTGGTGGTTTTAAGATCGGATTCCGCATGGCTTTTCGGGGATTAAGATTCGCCGTAGATATCATAAAAGAAAATTATGGGAAAACCGTAATTATCTATGATCATCAAAAAGCCGGGAATGATATTCCAGACATGGGAAAAGGTTTTAGTAAAGATCTCAAAGAAGCTGGTGTTGATGCCGCTATTCTCTTTCCTTTTGCTGGTCCAGAAACTCAAACTATCTGGACAAATGAATGTTTTGAAGCCGGTCTCCAAGTGCTTACTGGTGGCATCATGACTCATCCAAAGTTTTTAGTGAGCGAAGGTGGTTATATTGCTGATGATGTTCCAGAGAGAATCTTTCGTTTAGCCTGCGAACTTGGGGTTAATCATTTCATTGTTCCAGGAAACAAGCTTCATTGGGTAATGAAACTACGTAGTCTTGTGGTTAATGAACTGGGTGAGGGAAATTATACTTTATCTGCCCCAGGTTTTCTTACTCAAGGAGGAGATATATCTGAATGTGCCAAGTCTGCTGGCGACAATTGGCATGCCATTGTTGGTTCGGGTATTTATAAAGCTGATGACATTCATCAAGCTGCTATAAATATAACCAAACAAATTATTAAATAATAAAATAATTAAAATGAAATAAAGGAGAGAATTTAAAAATCTCTCTTTTTTATTTCCGCAATTTCTCTTAGTACAATTTCCTAAACAAATTCGGAATTTGCACGAATTTTTTACGAGAAAAACAAATAGCGTGCCTCACACGTGCTACGCACGCCTGTGTGATACACAGTTTCTCTAAAGGAGAAAAGCGAGACACGCAATACAAATACAAAATGGACTCGGTTTTGCGAAACTATTTTGCGGGAGGAAGGATTCGCAAAACCGAGACTAATGTTTTTGAAATTCGGCGGAAGTTTCCGCCCCGCATTCCTCCCCCCAACCCCCAGCATTTCGCAAAATTTCGCTTGCGTTCCGGCCATTTAGCGTTTTCCCGCACTTCTGCTTCAGCAGAAGCTCTGTGCTTCGCACAGAGGCGCTTTAGCGCACGGGAAACGCTATTCATTTCGCTGGAAAAAAGTTCGCGCAAAGTGTATAATTAGTTCACAAAATGAGGTTACGAAATTTTTTGACCCTACCGGGAATCGAACCCGGATTTCAAACTTGAGAAGCTTGCGTCCTAACCGTTAGACGATAGGGCCCTGTTCTTTTTAAGGATATACAAATAACAAAAATCAATCAAGAAAAAACCCCTCATTTGAGAGGTTTTATTTTACAAAAGCCCAATTACTTAATTCCTGCGAGTTCTTTCGCTTTACCTACTATTTCCCGGACTTTGTTTTTATCCACAAAATAATAAATAAATTTTCCATTCCTTTCAGTTTTGACAACTCCCACTTTTCTTAAGATTGCCAAATGCTGAGAGATAACTGATTGTTCCTCCCTTAAGTTTACATAAATATCAGTCACACAAATTTTTTTTCCCTTTCTTTGAGCCTCATCTATGATGGCTAATATTTGTTGGCGTAATTTGTGATTAAGCGCCCGAAAAGGTAGAGTCGCTGATTTAATCACCGAAAGATCCTCTTGGCTTAAAAAGCTTAATTTTTTTTTCATACTTTAAAAATTTTGTTAAAAAATTATTTGCATTTCATCTCTATATTATCAAGATATTAACCATTTGTCAATATAGAAATTATTATATATAATATAAGTTTCTATCTTGTAATTTAAAAACTAAAAATCAAAAATGATAAAGAAAGTAAATGAACTAGAAAAATTTATCCAACAGTTATTTTTTGAAAATCCAGAATCTTTTCTTTTCCAAATCCATCGCGATTATAATCTAGAACCTTGGAGTAGAGAGAAAGACAAGGAATATATTTGGCTCAAAGAATCTCGCATCTCTATTGGAGGAAAATTAACTGAGCCGTTTAAGTTTTCTGATTCTAAAATTGATTGTCAGGTTATGAGACAAATCATTTTAAATGATATTTGTGCTTTTATTAGAAGACGCCGAGAAGGAAAAAGAAGATTAAAATACAAAACTGACATAAAGTTATGGAGATTAGTGAAAAGTGGAAAATTTAATATTAAAATTGGAAAAATAGGCGGATATTACCTTGTTTCCTATGAGTTTAAAAGAAATGAATGCGATAAAAAAAACAAAATGGTAGTATCTATCTATAAAGATAAAAAATCTTTTATTAAATATACTTACCCAAGAAACCTAAAAGAAGTAGGTTTAAAAAAAATCCTTATTCAAAAAAAATTTTAATTAAAAATAAAGAAAAAAGAGATCAATGATCTCTTTTTTTAATTTAAATTTTAAAGACTACTGACTACTCTGGGGAAGCCATTTTTTTCTCCCCAACCTAAAGGATCTTCTCGCCATTCTTTCAAAAGTTTTTCTTCAGATTTTTTAAAGAAACCATGTTCCAAGCCAACATCTAAAAGTGTATCATAATTAGCAATAGACAAATTCGCGCATTTGGCAGTTTTGAACACTTTTTCAGTTTCTGGAAATTCATAACTAAAAATAGCCAAACAAAAATCAACAATTCCCCCGGCTTCTCTCACGTTATCTATAATTTCAAGAGAACTTCCCCCAGTAGAAAATAAATCCTCAATAATTATTATTTTTTTTCCTTTCACTTCTTCGTTTGAACCAAGACACTCAATGGTTTGTTTTAATCCATGTCCCTTGTTTTCACTTCTTACATAGATAAAATCACAACCTAACTCATGAGCTATTAAAATTGCCCAAGGAATCCCTCCGATAGCTACTCCGGAAAAAATATCTGGATTGGGAATATTATTTTTTTTCATTAAATCAATAAATCCTCCCCAAACCAAGGCTCGATTGACTTTTTTATTTGCTAATATTCTATTGTTGTTGTAGATAGGCATCCGATATCCAGATTTCCACTGGAATGGTTCTTGGGCATTAATTTTAACGGACCCAAAATTCAGGGCATTTAAAATGATTTGTCTTGCATAATCAACCCCGTATCCAAATTCATTTTTTTTGTTCATTTTGATAAGTTTTTAAAGAATATTGTTGCAAAATATTTCACAACAGAGATCAAATAGATCTACTTTAAAAATAGCACATAGAGAAAAAGAGTCAATTATTTAAAAAATGATTTATTTGACTAATTATTATATTTGTGATATTATTTAAGGACAGGTTTTTTTCCTGTCTAGTTATTTAAAAACCTAAAAACCAAAGAGATGAAAACAAAAATTTTTTTCTTTGTTATGCTTTTCTCTCTTTTCTTTTTTGAGTCAAGGGGAGGGAGAAACAAGGTTGCTGAAGGCGACTCAACAAGGTTTGATTTGACTTACTACGATAAATATAAAGTTTTAAGTCATAATCTTCTGGAGCATGTTTTTAATTCTATGCCCAGAATGAAAAACGAAAAATATTTAGTGGGTGGCAAAATTTATATTCAATGTTTTGTTGAAAATAATTTTCGTACACTAAAAGTTTACTATAATCCCAACGGCATGGCCGATAAAAACACGGTCTCGGTGGACTTTATCTTCAAAGGAGAGGATTTGGTGGAAGTTTTTTGCGATTCGCCAAAGCGTGAATCAATAAAAATCTTTCAAGTCCTTAAGAACACCAGAGACATAATGGTAATCCCGTTAATAAACTTAGGATTTACCAAGGAAGAACTTATG
>MFUP01000011.1 GCA_001785735.1 Candidatus Nomurabacteria bacterium RIFCSPLOWO2_01_FULL_33_24 | reverse complement strand
TTCAGAATCTTTTTTTATTCTTTGCGCATATTCATCTTTTGCTTTAAACCATTTTTCAGAATATTTTGTAAATGCCTCTGGAAATATTCCTGCATTCGCCATTTTCCTGAGATTATAATTAAAAGCATCGTCGTCCCAGATATGCGCATTGTTATCTGCAAGATATTTTATGTTTGTCTTGCCGCTTAAAAACCAGATTAATTCATGGACTACAGATTTAAAATGAATTTTTTTAGTTGTCAGCAAAGGAAAGCCTTCTTTAAGATTATATCTATTCTGATATCCAAAAATATAAATGCGTCCAAGCCCTCTTCTTTCATTAAATTTAAACTTTGCAGATTTTGAAGAAAGAATTTCTCTTGAATGTTCCAAATATTGCTGAACCATTTTTTAAAATAAATTAAATTCCGCAGCCGCCGATTTTTCCTCCGCAATTGCTGCAAGAATAACAATTTGGAGAAGTTTGTCTCATTGAATTTCCACACTCTGCGCATATAACTCCTCTGGAATTTTTTAATTCTCCGTTGGTTTTTTCATTAGTTTTTTTTGAAAAATCGCTTGATTTAAATTCAGTAAAACCCCCATATTCTGGATCGTTTAAAACTTGTTCAACATCCCAGCTGTCAATTTTTTCTCTTTCATAAGTTCTAAATGCGCCATTTTTAAAACCTCTTAATTTTGTTATATCTACTTTTTCTGGCTCTGTTGCAGCGCTTTTATCTCCAAGATAATTAAGTTTAAGCCATTTGCCGGCAAAATCCAATGGAGAAAGCGCTTGTTTTATATGCGGATGCGACCCTTGAGGATTTTCAATGGTTACAAATCCGTCGGGTTCAAATTTTTGTCCAATCCATCCAGAAACAACATCTTCAAGATGAACTCCTCTTTTCAGCGCTTTTGAAGCAGCGATTCCATGAGTTTCTAAAAGCGCTTTTAATGTTGAACCTGCTTTATAAGATAAAAAAGTTATTTGGGCAGGCCTTCCATCTAAATATTCGCCTATTAACATATGCAAAGGCATTTGTCCGATTTTTACTTCAATCTGCGGACCTTCTCTTTCTCCAAGAGGTTCTTCAACTTCTCCTCTTTTTAATTCTTTAAATCCTCTTTCACCAAAACTTAAAGCTGCAGTAGGTTTGCTGTTGTTTCTAAAAACAGCGAGGGCTTTTAGCCCAATTTTACTGCCAAATAAATAAGAATCATAAATATCTTTTACAGTTGCATGTTCTGGAAGATTGCATGTTTTTGAAATTGCTCCTGAAATAAATGGCTGCGCTGCTCCAAGCATTTTTACATGCCCTTCAAGAGAAATTGTCCCTTTTCCTTTCCCATCTCCAAAAGCAGTATCAAATATTTTGTAATGTTCTGGTTTTAAATAAGGAGCGCTGACAACTTTGTTTTTTTCCAAGACAAATTTTTTTATTTCTTCTATTTCTGAATTTTTGTAATTAAGATTTTTTAATGCATTTGGAACTTCTTGATTTACAAGCGTCACATTTCCTCCGCCTGCAAGATTTTTAGTTATTTTTAAAGAAATTGCGGGTTCAATTCCTGTTGTATCTGCCTGCATTAAAAATGCAATTGTTCCTGTTGGAGCTAAAACAGTTGTCTGCGCATTTCTAAATCCATATATCTTCCCTAAATTAACAACATTTTTCCAAGAAGAATAAGCCGATTCTTTTAATTTATCATCTTTAACATTTTCCCATAAAAGATCATCAAGATTTTTTTTATGTTTTTCCATAACTTCAATAAAAGGTTTTTTATTAAATTCAAAATGCGTAAATGGTTCAAGTTTTTCAGACATTTCAATTGAAGTTTCATACGCTGTTCCAGTCATTAATGCAGTTATTGCTCCAGTAAAATCTCTTCCTTCTTCGGAATCATATGCCAACCCTTTCCTCATTAATAATGATCCTAAATTGCAATATCCAATCCCAATTGTTCTAAATTCCGGGCTAATTTGCGCAATATCTTTAACTGGATATGAAGAAGCGTCATTTAAAATATCACAGGCAATCGCAGTTAATTTTACGGCTTTTTGAAATTCTTTAATATTTAAATTTCCTTTTTTATCCGCATATTCCAAAAGATTATGCGACGCCAAATTACAAGAAGTATCATTTAAAAATAAATATTCTGAACACGGATTTGTTGATAATTGTTTTCCGGAATTTTTACATGGATGCATTTCTTGAATTTTTGTATCATACTGAATTGCTGGATCGCCGATTCTCCAGCTTCCGAATGCAATTTCCTGCAGCATTTTTTTTGCTTCCATTTCTCCGACGACACTTCCATCAACAACACTTTTTAATTGAACTCTTCCTCCGTTTTCAACTTTTTCAAAAAAGTCGTTTTCAATTCTTACAGAAATATTAGTATTTTGATATGTAACCGTCGTCACAGCTTCGCCTTCCATTCCAGTACTATAGCCCAATTTCATTAAATCAAAAGCTTTTTTGTCTTCTCTAACTTTTCCTCTTATAAATTTTATAACATCTGGATGATCATATCTCATCGTCGTCATTCTTGCAGCTCTTCTGCTTTTGCCGCCTGATTTGATTGTTCCAGCATGATCGTCATAAATTTTTAAAAAACTTAAAGGACCTGAAGCTTTTCCTCCTCCAGATAACGGAGCGCCTTCTTCCCTTAAAACGCCAATATCCTGTCCAATTCCAGAACCATTAGAAAAAATTGCTGCTTCATTAACAGTATGCTGAACAATACTTTCCAAATCATCCATGGGCCCCTTGATAAAACAGGCATGTGATTGAGGCTTAAAATAACATCCGCCTTTTCCCACACTTGCAACTTTGCCGGTTTCAGAATCTCTCCAATAATTTATTCCAGTACTTCCTGAAATTCCATATTTATTATAAATTCCTGCATTAAACTGAACAGGGGAATTAAAGGCAAACATCCTATTTATTTGAAGCCATTTTAATTCATCTCTAAAAATCTCCTTGTCTTTTTCTGTTTTAAAATATCCAATTTTAGCGCCTTCATCAACTATGAAATTAGTAACTCTATTAATCAAATGTACTGGAGAATTTTCATGATCAACTCCAATTATTTCTTTCATTTTTTGTTTCCATTCTTTATTATATGGTTTGAAAAAATATTTTTGGGCAACTATTTGATTTGCAACCTGGTTGTCCCAAGATTTTGGAAAATAAGCATCAGGCATATTAAAAACAATTTTGCCAGTATTCCAATCTTTAATAGATAATTCAAGTATATGATACTCTCCAACGCTGTCAAAAGGATTTTCTCCTTCTTTGCTGAAATATCTTTCTATTGTCAGCCCTTCTTTTTTTTCAGGAGATTGATGATAAATTCTTCCAATATCAAGTCTGTCCAAATATTTTTTTCCTTTGAATTCATAAATTTTTATTTTATTTTTTTCAATAGCTTTTTGCAGTTTATTTAAAGGAAGATTAACATCTTCTTGATCTTTAACAAGAGAATAAGCCTCACCTGCTGAAATATGCCTTACTGGATCATAAGCCCCAATTTCTGAGACAGAATAATTTTTTTTTGCTGAATAATTTACCCCTTTTAATTTTCTCATTTTATTTTTTACTATTTTAGTTTTCTTTTACATTGCTATTTTAAGTTTTTCTACCATCGTAGTTTCTTTTTTCAAAAAGAAACCCGTTTTTCTAAAAGAAAAACCCATTTTTAAATTAATATTTAGTTGATTATGTATTTTGAAATTATAATTCTTTTATTTCTTTCATTTGACAAATTCCTATTGGCGAATGAATGAGTTAAATATTTTTTAACTCTTTTTTAAATTCCCTGACATCCTGAAAATCCCTGTAAACTGATGCAAATCTAATGTAAGCAACTTTGTCCAATTTTTTAATTTTTTTCATAATCGTTTCTCCAATTAAAGAGCTTTTGATTTCTTTTTTTCCTCTTTTTCTTATTTGCTCTTCAATTTCATTGATCATTTTTTGTATTTTTTCCTGCGAAACCGGGCGCTTTTCAAAAGCTTTTATAATCCCGCTTTCTAATTTTTCACGCTGGAATTTTTCTCTGCGATTGTCTTTTTTAATAACATACAACTCTCCACGCTCAATTTTTTCATAAGTTGTGAATCTTTTTTTGCATTTCAAACATTCGCGCCTTCTTCTTATCCCGGAAGGCGAATCTCTCTTATCTGTTACTTTAAAATTTGTATGTGAGCAGTGCGGGCAGTTCATGTTTTTCTTAATATACAATGGATTGTATGTTTAATATTTATTTGTTACTATCTGTTGTATATTTTAGATTTTTAGAATTTATCTTATATTTAAATGTTGCGGACTATTTTTAAAAAGTGACAGGATTAAAAACATTAAATTATTTAATTAAGGATATGGAACAAAGATGGTTTGTTTATCTTCTTGAATGTCTTGATGGTTCATATTATGCTGGTGTAACAACTGATGTGGATAAAAGAATGAATGCTCATGCAGAGGGAAAGGGAAGCAAATATGTTTATAGTAAAGGTTTCAAAAAATTAATCGCCGCGATTCCATGCAAGAATAAATCTGAAGCTTGTAAAGCCGAATATAAAATAAAACAATTATCTAAAAAAGAAAAATTGGAATGGTTTAATAATAGAAATGTCTAAACTCTTAAGTAGGCATACCTTTATATAGTCTTAATATTTTAATATATTATTATAACAATATAATTAGTCCTTGGACACTGTCTTTTAGGGCTGGTGTTTCAAGAATATATTTCTTGTATAAATATTGAATATATAGAAAATTTAAGTTGAAAATATCCTTAATTGAATAGTTCTTCTTTAATTTTTAAAAAATAAAAAAACAAAATGGAAAAATTCAAACAACTTGGATTAAGCTATGAAATATTAAATGTATTGGATAATGCCGGTTTTAAAGAACCTTCAGAAATTCAGGAGAAAACAATTCCTTTAGCATTAGCTGGAAGAGATATCATTGGAGGTTCTGCAACGGGAAGCGGCAAGACTTTAGTATTTGCCTGCCCTATTATTGAAAATTTAATTCCTAATAAAAATGCGCAGGCATTAATTTTAACGCCGACAAGAGAATTAGCGGAACAAGTCGCTGATTCAATAAGAAGATTTGCAAAAAATAAAAGATTAAAAGTTTTGGCGATTTATGGCGGAATCAACATTGAATCTCAAATCAGAAAAATTCCTTTTACAGATGTTATTGTTGGAACCCCTGGAAGAATTTTAGATCATCTTAGAAGAAGAACATTAAATTTTAATCAAATTAAATTTTTAGTTTTAGACGAAGTAGACAGAATGTTTGATATGGGTTTTTATAGAGATGTTGAAATGATTTTAAAACAATGTCCTGAAAAAAG
>MFUP01000010.1 GCA_001785735.1 Candidatus Nomurabacteria bacterium RIFCSPLOWO2_01_FULL_33_24 | reverse complement strand
GGAATAGGGTTTGTGGAAGTCGGGTTAAGTTCGGTGGAAGAAATTACCACCGTGGGCGGGGTAATATCATAAGTGTAAGAACAAAGCGACCCAGGTGGAGTTGAATTACCAATCAAGTCCGTTGTGGCTCCAACACCCCAAGCGGCTGGACCTTCTGCGTTAGCATTAATACTCATAGAATATGATTGAAGTGAAAGGACAGTAAAATTAGTAACCGTATTGTTTATTGTTAATATATCATCTATATCAAAATCCACCACACTCTCACTAAAATAAAGATTAATATTGAATGTGGAATTTATGCTCCCTACCGGACAAGCTGTTACGTAGTTCGGACCCCGCCCATCGGCTAAAACTTGATCAAAGACTGGTATTAAAAAATCACCTGTGCCCAAGCTAGTTACCCCGGCAATATCAATAGTCCCAGTTTCACTTGTATCATATAGAATAATGTCAAAGTTAACTGCTATCGTGTTAGTCCCCGAACCACCAACCAAAATAATTGATGCAGGGCCAGTAGAAGAAAAATTTAGATTAGCATAGTTTGTGATGTCTGTTATAACATCTTCACTGTAAACTATAGTGAGTTGTGTAGAACCAGTAATCTTTGCGCTTACCACCTCTGGCACGCCCGCGCGTGCGTGGCTGGCGAGAATAAAAATACTAAAAACAATTAAACTAAAAATAAGAAATTTGGGAGTTGGATTTTTGAACATATGATAAAAATGGCTTAGAAAATAAGGTGATTTCTTACTTTTCTAAAATTTAATTTATAACATTTTGTATTCTATCAAACAAGTAATATTTTGTCAAGTCCGAGATAATATTAAAATAAAAAATTTATGATACAATTTAAAAATGAAAGAAATAGACTTTTTGGCAATTGGGGACATTGTGACTGATGCTTTTATTCAATTAAGAGACGCGAGTGTTGAATGTGATGTTGATCAAGAAAATTGTAAGCTTTGTGTCCGTTTTGGAGATAAAATTCCTTACGAAAAAGTTGACATTATTAGAGCAGTCGGCAATAGCCCCAATGCCTCTGTTTCCGCTTCTCGGCTTGGTCTTTCTTCCGCTCTCCTTTGTAATATCGGTGATGACCAAAACGGAAAAGAATGTTTAGAATCTTTAAGTGAAAATGGAGTAATTACCAATTATATAAAAATAGAGAAAGAATTTCCGACTAATTATCATTATGTTCTTCGTTATCAAGCAGAAAGAACAATCTTAGTTAAACATGAAGAATTTAATTATGATATTCCTAAAGATTTACCAACTCCAAAATGGATTTATCTTTCTTCTTTGGCGGAAAATTCCCTCCCCTTTCATCAAGAAATTGTTAAATATTTAAAAGAACATCCAGGAGTAAAATTAGCTTTCCAACCGGGAACTTTTCAAATGAAATTAGGTTATGAAAAACTAAAAGATATTTATCAACATTCGGAACTATTTTTTTGTAATATAGAAGAAGCTAAAAAAATATTAGAAATTAAAGAACACAAAGAAGTTAAAGAATTATTGTTGGATATTCAAAACCTAGGCCCCAAAATTGTCGTTATCACAGATGGTCCTAATGGAGCTTATGTTTATGATGGTGAAAATATTTTGTATACTCCCATGTATCCCGATCCAGCTCCTCCAGTAGACAGGACTGGGGCCGGTGATTCTTTTGCTTCCACTCTCGCTTCTGCCTTGATTTTAGGAAAATCTTTAGAAGAAGCTCTTTCCTGGGGGCCAGTCAATTCAATGTCAGTAGTTCAATACGTTGGAGCTCAAAAAGGATTATTGAGAAGAAAAAAATTAGAGGAGTATTTGGTCAATGCTCCTAAAGATTATATGATTAAAAAAATAAGCTAACGATGAATGAAAAATTTGAAAGAAAAAGGCATTTTTTTGAAGATCGTGATATCAGATTAACCGAAGAACATTTAGAAATGAGTATTCCCGACGAAGCTTTTCAAAATGAAGAATTTGTTGAATTATTAAATGAGTTTATCCGAGTGATTAAAAATTATGATGATATTTTATCTAAAGGAGATAAAGATGAAATAATGAAAATTGAGAAAGATTTGTTTCGAATAGAAGATGGACTTAAGAAAGAATTAAAGAAAATTCCCAACACAAGACCCCAATTAAACTGATTTTCTTTTGATAACTTTTTTCACCGCTTCTTTAATTGAACCTACTCCCATCCCGTAATATTCTATTAATTCATCTGGTGTTCCAGATTGACCAAACCGATCATTGACCCCAATAAATTCAATGGGAACAGGATATTCTTTGGCCAATAATTCTGCCACGGCTGATCCCATTCCCCCAGCAATTTGGTGTTCCTCGACGGTCACTACTGCTCCGGCTTTTTGGGCATACTTTAAAATAGTTTTATTATCCATTGGCTTAATACTGTGATTATTGATAACAGCGACATTTATTTTTTCTTTACTTAATTCTTCGGCTACTAAAAGAGCATTATAAACCAACGAACCACAGGCTATAATTACTATTTCTATTTTATCTGAATCATATAAAACATTTGCTTTTCCAATTTCAAAAGGAGAATCTTTAGTAGTGAAAAGAGGAGTTTTTTCCCGAGCTAAACGAAGATAAAAAGGTCCGCTCTTTTTTACCGAGGCTAAAATTGCTTTTTGGGCTTCTTCCATATCAGCTGGGACAACAACGGTCATATTAGGTTGAACACGCATCAAGGCAATATCTTCTAGGGCTTGATGAGTGGCCCCATCAGGTCCAACTGAAACTCCAGCATGGGCCCCTATTATCTTTACAGGAAGATTGTTTAATGAAATTAAAGTTCTTATTTGTTCATTGTTTCTTCCGGGGCTAAAAACAGCATAGGAAGAAATAAAGGGTATTTTCCCGTAAATAGCCAAACCAGCAGCTACCGTCGCTAAGTTTTGTTCAGCTACTCCAATTTCAATATATCTTTCAGGAAACTTTTCTTCAAACCAATGAGAGCGAGTAGATTCCATTAAATCAGCACAAAGAACGACTATTCTTTCATCTTTTTCCCCCACCTCAACAACTCCTTTTCCATAACCATCCCTTATAGGAATTTTTTTTATAGTTTTCTTGTTAAAAATATCTTCTACTAATTTTTGATCTTTGTTTATCATAATTATTCATGCTCACCTTTAATTTTTCCATTTAATGTCCGAAGTTCATTTAAAAATCTTTTGGATTCTTCTGATTTAGGTGGTTCCCCATGCCAATGATAATCAAATTCCATTTCTTTTATTCCTTTTCCGGGAATAGTATGAGCAATAATGACAGTTGGTTTTTCATAAATAGCTTTGGCTTGTTCAATGGCATTAACAAATTCTTCAATATTATGTCCATCAACTTCTATGACATGCCAATTAAAAGCTTCATATTTATCTCTCAATGGATCTATCGGCATCACATCTTCTGTCATTCCATTTATTTGAATATTATTACGATCAATTACGGCCGTTAAATTAGAAAGTTTATTTTTACCAACAAACATAGCTGATTCCCAAATATTCCCCGCTTGCTGTTCACCATCGGACATAAGACAATAGACTCTAATCTGTTTTTTATCCATTCTGGCTCCATAAGCGATTCCAGCTGCTTGCCCCAATCCTGAACCAAGAGGACCAGAGGTTGTTTCTATTGATGGTAATTTTTCTTTTTCGGGATGCCCTTGAAGTCGCGAACCAAATTTTCTTAAGGTTTTTAATTCTTCTATCGGAAAATAGCCAGCATGGGCCATGGTAGCATAACGAACTGGAATGATATGTCCATTTGATAAAATCAGACGATCTCGTTCTTCCCAAGAAGGGTTTTTGGGGTCATGATTTAAAATATGAAAATAAAAAGCAGTAAAAATATCAGCCATCCCAAGTGATCCGGCAGTATGACCAGAACCAGCTTTTTCAAGCATTTCAATAATAGATTGTCGAATCTCATTCGCTTTAATTTCTAATTCTTTTATTTTATCATCGTGAATATAACTCATAAATTTTGGAATTTTTTGATGGTCTCTGGAATATTATCACTTTCAAAAATAGCGGAACCGACAACAAGACGATTTGCTCCCGCCCTAATTAATCTCGGAGCAGTTTCTAAGTTTACTCCCCCATCTATACTTATTGTAATCTCTGGATACTTTTCTCGCAAATTTTTAATTTGATTAAAAACTTTTTCATCAAAAGGTTGTCCCTGATAACCAATTTTTTCAATTCCCATGCATTGCACACAATCAATTTTATCTATAAAAGGCAAAATTTTTTCGATTGGGGTGTTTGTATTAATTGCTATTCCAATTTCTACCCCATCAGGAATAATTAAATTACCCTCGGCTTCAATGTGAAAAATTGTTCGTTTGGGTTTTAACTCTAGCCACTTGTCCATCCGTCCTGACGCGTTTTTTATCATTAAATCTAGTTCGAAATCCTTTTCCGGCAATTTATCGGGCATGCATGTTTTCTCTGGCACAAAAATTCCGTCCATCAAATCTAGCTGAATGACACCGGAAAAATCGCCGAGCAACGCGAGTTTTTCCTCCAAATCCTCTTGACTTTTCGGCATAATCGCCGGAATAATTTCAATCATCTATTTTTTTGATTCGGCGGATATGGCGAGCGTCGTCCGAAAAAAGTGTCTCTAAAAATATTTTAACTGCTTGTTTTGCCTCACCTTCAGTGAGAAAACGTACAGCTAACGATAAAATATTGGCGTCATTATGCTCACGCGCCAAACGGATAACCTCATAAGGATCATCACTTTGTCGACCTGCCGCGTCGACAGGTTGGGTAGCTAAATGTGGTCCATAAAAAACAACCGCTCGCACACCGGGCACACGATTGGCGCACATTGCTTCGCCTTGCCCAGAACCGCCAATAATCACCCCTCGACTCTGTTTAGGGTTGTTTGCTATAACTTTGGCTACCTCATGAACGAAATCCGGATAATCATCATTAATATCTAAAATATATGGACCTAAATCTTCAATCTCACACCCGAGAGACCTTAAAAACTCCCCAATTTTATTTTTGAGTTCAAATCCCGCATGATCTCCGCCTAAATATATTTTCATAAAGCTTTTCCGGCTTTTATGACATGATCTACTAAAGTATAAACATAGCCCATTTCATTATCATACCAAGCAAGAACTTTTACTAGATTGCCACCCACTACTCGAGTCATAGAAAGATCAGCAATTGAGGCATAAGGATCTCCTAGAATATCAGAAGAAACGATTAGGTCATTAGTAACTCTAAAAATTCCTTTCCACCTTTCTTCTTTACTAGCCTTAGTTAAAATTTTATTTATTTCCTCTACGTTTGTATCTTTTTTAGCAATAAAAGTAATATCCGCAATAGAGCCTGAGACAATTGGCACTCGCATAGCTACCCCATCAAACTTTCCTTCCATACTTGGGAGAGCTTTAGCGACAGCAATTCCTGCTCCTGTAGATGAAGGAATAATATTTTGGGCTCCAGCTCTTCCTTCTCTAAAATCTTTTTTGTTAGGTGAATCTACTATTGACTGAGAGGCGGTATAGGCATGAACAGTATTTAGAATTGCTTTTTCAATTCCCAGAGCTTTATCCAAAATAGCTATTACCGGACTCCCAGCATTGGTAGTACAAGAACCATTAGAACTAATAGTGTAAGTTCTTAGGTCATCTTCGTTAATCCCCATTAAAATTGTTTTTCCCAAAGTTCCCTCGTTTTCACTGTCTTTTGAAGGAGCAGTAATGACTACCTTTTTAGCTCCAGCAGTTTGATGAGCTTGGACTTTATCATAACGAGAAAAAACTCCTGTTGCTTCTACTACCACATCAATATCCAATTCTCTCCAAGGTAATTTAATTAAATCTGACTCGCAAAAAAATTTAAATTTTTTCCCGTTCACTATTAATTTTTTATCACTGGTTTCAACTTTATATTCGTGATGAGGGTAAACAGTATCGTATTTTAAAAGATAAGCCATATTTTTAATGTCGCCTAAATCATTAATAGCAATAATTTCAATCTCTGGTCTTTTTAGAGCTACTTTGAAAAAAGCCCTGCCAATTCGCCCAAACCCGTTTATGGCTACTCTTGTCTTTTTCATATGTTTATTATAGCAAAATTTATTAAATTAATTATTAACAGCTGTATTAAAAGTATAGTTGACATAATTATAATACTGTAGTAATATGGCTTTAGAACATTTGATAATTAAAAATAAAACTATGATAGAGATAAAAACACCTTTTCTTTTTTTTCTTTTTTCCTATATTCTTTTCTATCTTCTTATTGTGATAGTAATAGTGGTTCTTGTGTGGGCTATTATCTTAGAGAGAATAAAAGATAAAATAAGAAAAGAAAAAGAGCAGAGAAAGAAAAAAATTTTATTCGAAAAACATAAAAATAGGCGCCCTTATCGTAATGATCTTACTTATGAAGAACATTGCCAGCTATGGCGCCATCTTTTGAAAAAGCAATCTAAGGCCCGCCAGAATTAACAAATTAAACGTTAATCCCTGGGGGTCTTTTTATTTAAAAAATTTTTTAATAATTCGCTAACTATTTGAGGATTAGCTGATCCTTTCGTTTCTTTCATAACTTGTCCTACTAAAAATTGAAGTGGGGTTTCTTTGCCTTTTTTGTAATCTTCCACAACTTTTGGATTATTTTTTATTATTTCTTCAATAATTTCTTTTAACTTTCCTTCGTCACTTTCTTGAAGCAATCCGTCCTCTCGCGCTAATTTTTCAGGGTCTTCATCAAAAGTAACGAGGTTTCCTAATAATTTTTTAGTCACTGC
>MFUP01000009.1 GCA_001785735.1 Candidatus Nomurabacteria bacterium RIFCSPLOWO2_01_FULL_33_24 | reverse complement strand
GTATTCGGGCAGTGTGGCGGGGCTTCAATTCGGACTCGGTTTTGCGAAAACTATTTTCTGGGGATATGGATTTTAGCAAAACCGAGGCTAATTTGTTTTTGGATTTTGTCCGCGCGGGCTTCTGAATTTTTTTTGGCGAAATGAGCTACTGGAAAAAGTCAGTCAAAAGTGCTAAGTTTCAAATAGAACAAACAAAAAAGGAGGGTTCTTTGAATAAGCAGAGATTTTCACAAATCCTGCGATTTCTTGTGGGGGGAGGTGTCGGAGTATTAGCTTACTATCTGACTCTCTACACACTCACCGAGTTTGCTGGTGTGTGGTATGTGATTTCAGCAATCGTGGCATTTGTCTTGAACTATGCAATAAACTTCACTTTGCAAAAGTTTTGGACATTCAAAAACAAAGATACCAAGAATGTCTCTAGGCAACTCACGCTGTACTTCGGTATAGCATTGGGTTTTCTGGTGACCAATACAGCACTGCTCTATGTTTTCGTTGAGTATGTGCATCTTGGATATCTCGTTGCCCAGCTGATTCTCACATTTCTGCTCACCATCGCGAGCTTCGTGATTACCCGCAAGATTTTCGCAGACTAACTCGGCGTGCGTTCTCAGAACCTACGCCGAGTGTTTGTTTATATATAAAAAAATATCTGATTTAAAAATCTGGAAGGTACCCCAAATCCTAGACACATATTCTATCTTAAATATTAATAATTAAGGTAAAATAATGTCATGGAAAACATAACAAGTTACTACTGGTGCGCCGGGGAGGATTCGAACCTCCGTAGCCCGTAGGGCGATAGATTTACAGTCTATTGCAATTGACCACTCTGCCACCGACGCCTGTTTAGATTATTTTTTCTGCTTTTTAGTATATCACAATTAAAACAATTTTCAATTTTTAGATTAAAAAATAAAAAAACCTTTCCTTTTTTAGCTAATCTAATTTACTTTTATAAAATAAAGTAGATTAGTTTTTGTATTGACAAATAGATCAAGATAATATATTTTAAAGTTAAGAATAAAAAGTTATTTAATTAATAAAAAGGAGAACCAAATGAAAAGATTAAACTTATTTAAGTTATTTTATTCATTAATCTGTCTGCCTATTTTTTTTATTTCTTTATTTGCTTGTTCCAATATAAAGTATGAGGAAACAGATAATAAAGATTGGAAAAGATACAAAAAGTTTTATATTAAAAGTCACGCCGAGACTCCCGAGGAAGTAACAGCAATCAATGGGCTAATTAAATTTTCTGATACTTATTTGGCCGCTAAATATTCTTTTGAAGCGGCGAAAACGGCGAAATTGACAGAGGAACAGATGAAAGCCATAAAGAAAATGGAAGAATATGCTGAAACCGAAGAGGAAAAAGAGGAAATTCAAAAAATAAAGGAAAGATTTGAAATAATTAATGGTCATCAAGAGGATCCCGTAGAAGAGAAATAAGAAAATTTTAAAAGACAAAACAAAACCCATTCACTGAATGGGTTTTTTCTTTTATTTTTTTGTTAAATAGAGATTAATATCAAGAGGGGCATCATTTAGAAGAATTTTTCCTTCTTCTAAAAGATATACCTGATACATAATATATCCTTTTTCATTTTCCTGATAAAATTTTTCATCAGGAAAACATCCCTTGATATTTGTCTGTTTGGTTAACCCACTTTCTTCGTTGGTAACCAAGAAATTCATAAATATCATTCTAGCCTTGTCATCGGCTATTTGGAGATCTTGGGATGACGACCGAACAATGGCCAGATGGTTTCCATTTTCCATCTGGTATATATTTACCTCAAAATATTTTCCTTGCTTCACCAAAGTGAGGTTCCCGAATTTTTTTTGAAAGACTTTCATCACCTTGTCTTTGGTTGAAAGTTTAGTAGGTATTTGAGAAAAAGAAGAAAAAAACGATAAAAAAAGAAAAAGAAGAAATATTAAATTTTTCATTTTTTTGGGTTTTTTATTAAAAAATTTCAAAGGACGCTCTCATTGTATCATATTCAATATATAATGTCAAGTCAAAGCGATTGATCTTTATTATTGACTATAAAGTTCGTTGAGTTTAGAAATAGTTAAAGAGTCAACAAAACCAGTTCCTTTTTTATAACCAAGAGGTTCTAGCGTCTCATCTTTATATTTTTCCTGAAAATCTATTACGGCTTGATTAGTACAATTACCAAAAATTCCATCAAGAGCGCATTCTTGCAGGCTTTTATTATTAGGAGGGAAAAGACTCTCTTGTTTTAAAGCCATTTGGAGGGATAAAACATCTTCTGAACTTCCTTTCCCTTTTTTCATATTTTTATCCCAAGTATGTGGCAGGAGAGTAGTATCTTGATTATTTTCTTTTCGCAGATATTCTCTTATTCCTAAATATGTTTGGAAGGCAAGTTCTTTTAAAAATACATCTCTAATATTTTTAGAAAGAATCTGAGATTCATAAATATAACCATATTCAATTAAAGCAGAAACATTTTGACGAGAAACATTAGCTCCAATAGCAATTAATTTTTGATCTTCAATAATAACACGAGATTCTAAAGGATGAGTACTTTTAGGAATAATTGTTTCTAGGTGGTTTTTAATAGCCAGGGCAAAATTTTTACTTTCTTCTCCATTTAAAAATTGACTATCTGGAACAAAAATAGAAAACCCTGAATACTTACCTTTAGAATTATAATTTTTTCTCGGATGATCATTAAAGTGAATATGTAAAACAATATCTATCTGATGATCGTCAATATATTTATTAATAGCATATAAATTAAGAGAAGTTTCTTCTGGAGCATTATTGAAGATAAAACTATTTAAAGAGGGGGAGATATCCTTAAATGTTTTTTCCATTATTTTTCTTGAATTTTCTTTGAATAAAATTATTTCTAATTTATTTTCTTCTAGGTATTGATTGAACCAATCAGCATAAGTACCATCTTTATTTTTTACAACATCGGCCGTAATATTATTTTCTTCTTTTAATAAATCTATAAGATAATAGGCTAATTGAACATTTAATTTTCGTTCAGCAATTCCAGAAAACTCTGAGCCACCACTTTTTTCATCATGGCCAGGGACAATTAAAATTTTTATTGGTTTTTCTTCTGCCATTAAGTCAACCAAGGTTTTACTAGAGACCGTGTCTTGAACTAATAAATTCTGATCATCAAATTGAACCCCTAAGATTGAGGATTTTTCCCAATCAATAACATTGCCAGTTGGAGATATTATTGCCCCAGTCCCAATTAAACTATTGATTGGTTCTTTTTTATTAATAATAAAAAAAATTACAATTAAGATAGCTAGAGTTATAATTATTATCAAAATTATTATTTTTCTCATTTCTATATCTTACCATAGAACAGTAGTTGATTTTTTATGGGTTTTGTAATATTCTAAGAACATTATGAGCATTAATGAGAATCAAGAGGTTAAGGTAGAAGTTCTTGAACTTAAAATAGACGTAGAAGGTAGAGCAAAAAATATTACTCAAGAATTAAATGAAAAATACTTTAAAGGGCAACCAGAGGTTTTAACACAAGATATTCTTGAACAATATAATCAGTTTATGGAAACTGGTCAGGAATATTATCCAATAGAGGGGAATAGGGCTTCTAGAAAATTTAGCAATAATAAAGATGTTTATGAAAGCATTGTTGACGCTGGTGCTGTCTTAGCGGCTACAAAAATAAATACCCTAAGAACCAATGATAATAAAAAAGAAATTGATGAAAGACTTGGTGTTATTGCTATGAATAAAACAGGTTGGGGTAAGCTAAAACATTTATTTAATTAATAATTAATAATTAGTAAAAATTATGTCACAAGAAAGATTAATCAAATTAGCTTGTACAAAATGTAAAAGAATCAATTACTGGAGTCGGAAGAGTAAAATGTCTCGTCGAGGAGCTGATTCATCTAATAAAAAAATTGAGCTAAAAAAATATTGTCGTTGGTGTAAAAAAGTTGTTAATCACAAAGAGACTAAAAAATAATTAAAAGTTTTTTAATCTTTAATATCTAATTGTCTAATTTTAAAAGAGCAGGTTTGCTCACTGAAGTTTTAGTAAAGGCGGGTCCACCAGGACTTGAACCTGGAACGGCGGTTTTGGAGACCGCTGTTTTACCAATTAAACTATAGACCCAAATCAATGTTAGTTTAGCAAAAAATTATTAATTAATCTATTAATTCTTTGTTTTTCTTCACTTTTGTCTGGATTAAACCAATTTATTCTTTTATCTTTTTTGAACCAAGTTTTTTGTCTTTTGGCATAATGCCAAATAGCTTTATTTAGTTGTTCTATCATTTCTTTTTTATTTAATTTATTTTGAAGATAAAGAGCTAAATATTTATATTCCAAACCCAACTCCTCCATTCTTTTCCAAGATAATTTTTTGCCAATGGGGGGGTGATGTAATTTCTTAGCTTCAGCGATCATTCCAACTCCCAATCTCTTTAATAATCTTTCTTTTATTTTTTCTTTTAATTTTTGATTGTCTCTTTTTAATCCAATTTGTAAAAATTCATAATTTAGTTGGTTAATAACTAAATCAGGAGTTTTCCCTAAAGATTTTACTATTTCTATTGCTCGAACTATTCTCCTTTTATTTTTTTGATCAATTGTTTTAAATCGTTTTAAATCCAGTTTTTTTAATATTTTAAGAAGTTCTTCCCCAGATTTTTCCTTAAATTTTTCTCTAAGTTTTTGATTGGGTGGCACTTGAGGATAAATAATATTATCAACTATCGCTTGAATATAAAAACCAGCCCCACCACAAATAATAGGTAATTTATTTCTTTCTAATACATCTTTTATTTTTTTCTCAGTTAATTTTTTATATTGAACAACGGAAAATCTTTTTTGAGGGCTGATAACATCCAAAAGATGATGGGGAATACCTCCCCTCTCTCTTTTAATTATTTTCCCAGTCCCAATATTTAGTTTTTTATAAACCTGCCTTGAATCAGCTGAAATAATTTCCCCATTAAATTTTTTAGCCAATTTAACAGCTAGAGAACTTTTTCCAGTAGTTGTTTGTCCCAAAATAACTAAAACCTTATTTTTTTTCATTATGCCGCGGGAGAGACTTGAACTCTCATGATGTTGCCACCAATGGATTTTGAGTCCATCGCGTCTACCAATTCCGCCACCGCGGCTAATAGTAGTTGTTATAACATATTTTTATGTTAAAATAAAATCATAAAACGATATGTCTAATCTTTATAGCAACTCAATATTTTGGATTGAAGTCAATAAAATAAAACCCAATCCCCATCAACCTCGCCGTGAATTTGAGGAGTCTAGACTTTATGAATTAGCAGATTCAGTTCGTCGTTATGGCGTTTTGCAACCATTGGTTGTTTCGAGGTTGGAATTAGAAAAAAAAGACGGTGGATTAACAACTGAATATGAATTGATTGCTGGTGAACGACGGCTTCGAGCCGCTCGTTTGGCTGGTCTTTCTCAGGTACCAACTATTATCAGGGTAGGAGATGACCCAATGATGAAATTGGAATTAGCCATTATAGAAAATATTCAAAGAGAAGACCTAAACGCTGTTGATAGATCTCGAGCTTTTGATCGTCTTAATAAAGAATTTAATTTTACCCATGCTCAAATAGGGCAAAAAGTTGGAAGAAGTCGAGAATATGTTTCTAATACTCTTCGGATATTATCTTTGCCAGAAGAGATTTTAGAAGCAGTTTCAAAAGGAAAAATGAGCGAAGGCCATACTCGTCCGGTAATGATGCTAAATGATCGACCTAAAGAACAAAACACCCTTTTCAAAGAGATCCTATATAAAAAAATTACTGTTAGAGAAGCTGAACAAATTGCTCGAAGGATTGCTTATAATAAAATCAGAAAAAAAGATTATCTTCCCGATCCAGAATTAATTAGTTTAGAAAAAAAACTTCAAGAAACTCTTGGAACCAGAGTTCATATCGAAAGAAAAGATAATGGGGGAAAAATAATGATAGATTTTTTCTCACCAGATGATCTGAATTACATTCTTGGGCTGATTGAGTCAAATAAGGAGGAAAAATCGGGTAATATGTTGGAAAAGTTTATTTCTAAAATAACTAAGTCGCCAGAAGAAAAAAAAGAAGAAATATTAATTGATGATCGTTCCCCTGAAGAAAAAAAAGAATCAGATGAAGAATCTGATTTATATGATATAAAAAACTTTTCTCTCTAAGATTATTTCTTTCTAAAAGGATTAAATTTTTGAATAAGACTATGTTCTTTAAGGTAAGAGCGAATATGTTTTTGAGCCAAAGTGGTTTTAGTATATTCCATCCATTTACTAACTGGGTGGCTATTTTTATTAATTATTATTTCAATCATATCACCATTCTGTAATTTTGTATATAAAGAATCAAATTTTCCATTTATTTTTGAAGAAGAAGCATGATTGCCAACATCCGAATGAATAGTATAAGCAAAATCAATCGAGCTTGAATCTTCAGGGAGGTCAATAACATCGCCCTTAGGGGTGAGAACAAATATTCGATCTTTAAAAAAATCCATTTTTAAATTAGCTAAAAATTTATTTGGTTCCTCTATTTCTGCCTGAAGTTCCTTAAATTGGTTTAACCAAGACATTTTTTCTTTGGTGACTTTGTTTTCCCCCCCCGTCTTTGGTTCTTTATAAATAAAATGAGAAGCAATCCCGTATTCTGCTTCTTCATGCATTTGGTAGGTTCTTATTTGAATCTCAACAATTCCTCCCTCCCCAGTAAAAATATCAGTATGAATACTTTTGTATCCATTTGGTTTAGGATTAGCAATAAAATCCCTTATTCGACCAGGAAGAGGATGCCACATGCCATGAATAATTCCTAGAACCTTATAACAATCCTCTATTGTTGGAACAATTATTCTTAAAGCCACAATGTCATAAATTTTATCAATATCCATGTCTTTACTCTTGAGTTTCTGATAAAGACTAAATTTATGTTTTATCCTATAGTCAGTTTTTATATTTTTTATTTCATATTTAGCTAATTCTTTCATTAAAGATTTTTTAACCTTTTCTAAATATTTTTGGCTAACGTGGCTTTTTTGTTTCAATAAATCTTCAACAATCTTATATTCTTTTGGGTAAACATAAGGAAAAGCGTTATCTTCAAGTTCCCCTTTTAATTTACTCATCCCAAACCTATTAGCCAGACGAGCATGAATTTCTAATGTTTCTAAAGCAATCCTTTTTTGTTTTTTTTCTGGTAGATATTTTAGAGTTTGAATATTATGAAGCCTATCAGCTAATTTAATTACTAATACTCTAATATCTTCAGTCATGGCAATAAAAAATTTTCTTAAACTTTCAACATGTCTTTTGCTTCCTTGATATCTTATTTTTCCTAATTTAGTAACCCCCTTAACCAAAAAAGCAATATCTTCCCCAAATTCTTCATCTAACATTTTTTTACTAACTTTAGTATCTTCTAAAATATCATGTAATAATCCAGCAGCAATTGTTTTATATTCCACTCCTAATCCAGCTAAATTTTTTGCAGTTTCAAAAGAGTGAATAAAATATGGATCTCCACTAGCCCTTTTTTTCCCTTGATGAGCTTTTTTAGCAAAATTATAAGCTTTAATAATAATTTTTTTTTCTTTCTCCTTTAATGGTTTTTTTATTAGTTCAAAAATTTCATTGATATTAGTTTCCATATTCTTATTATATCTTAAAAGCCAAAGAAAAAACAAAAAAACACAGAAATTAATTTCTGTGTTTTTACATTAACTTATGAGGGTTGTGATATTTACACCCTCTATCAGAACAGCGTTCGGGGATTGTTTTGGTTCCCTCCATTATTAAGGATCCGCATTCCTCGCATAATTTTCCAGTCGGTTTAGCTTTTATTGTATTTTTACATTTTGGGTAATTAGAACATCCATAAAAAAAACCAAAACGTCCTCTTTTTTCAATCATTTCCCCTTTTTTACAAAGAGGACACTTAACTCCAGTTTTTCTCGCTTCTTCTTCTTGGGGATCGTTTTTTATAAATTTACATTTAGGATAATTATGACAAGAAATAAATTTTCCAAATTTACCTTCTCGTTCAACTAATTTACCATCCTTGCATTGTGGGCAGTTTTCGCCTGTTTCTTTAGGTCCAGTTACTTCTTTGCCATCAATTGTTCGAGATCCAACACAAACAGGAAATTTGGAACAACTTAAAAATTTGCCACTTTTTCCTAATTTGATAATCATTTTTTCTTGGCACTTAGGGCACTTAATTTTTTTATCAGCTTCTCCTAAATTAGTTATCTTTTCAATCCCATCTTTCCCTTTTATATCTTTAGAAAATGGTTGATAAAAATCTTTTAAAGTTTTTACATACTCTCTTTTTCCTTCAGCAATTTCATCCAATTCATTTTCCATTTCCGCCGTAAAGGAATCACTAATATATTTAGAAAAATTATCTTCAACAAAAGTACTGACCACATCCCCGGTATCAGTAGGGAAGAGGGTTCTATTTTGTTTTTCCACATAACCTCGATCTACTAAAGTTTTTATAATACTGGCATAAGTACTAGGTCGTCCAATTTCTCTTTTTTCTAATTCCTTAACCAACCCGGCTTCGGTATAACGACTTGGTGGTTGAGTTTCTTTTTCTTCTAAATTGATTCCAATTAATTTTAATAGATCTTTTTCTTTTAATTCCGGAAGTTCTATATCATCACCACAAGATCTTTTATCAACAACTAACCACCCAAGAAATAGAACCCTTGAACCAATTGTTGAAAATGAAGGAATATTTCCGTCTCTGACATTGGCCGTAATCTTTGTTTTTAAAATTTTAGCTTGACTCATTTGGGATGAGACTACTCTCTCCCAAATTAATTGATATAATTTTTTTTGGTCATTATTTTCCCCACAAATCTTTTTTTCTATATTTGTTGGCCTAATAGCTTCGTGAGCTTCTTGGGCATTTTTACTTTTTGTTTTATAAATATTAGCCGAAACAAATTCTTTCCCATATTCTTTTTGGACTAAATCTAAAATTTGTTTTTGAGCCACTTGACCAATCATTGTGTTATCAGTTCTCATATAAGTTATATAACCCAATTCATAAAGTTTCTGAGCAATTCCCATTGTTCGTGATGGACTAAAACCAAGTCGATTGCTAGCAGTTTGCTGAAGAGTGGAAGTAATAAAAGGAGCTCGAGGAGATCTTTTTATTTCAGTCTCTTTTACTTTAACCACAGACCAGCTATCATTATTGCCAATAGTGACAATTCTCTCAGCCTCTTTTCTCTCTTTTGGTTCTTTTTCACAAATTAATTTTATTATGGCCTTTTTTTCTGCTTCAAATTCTCCCTCAAGAACAAAAAATTTTTCTGATCGGAAAGTTCTGATTTCTCGCTCTCTTTCCATAATAATTCGCAAAGAAGGGGACTGAACCCGTCCTGCCGAGAGACCATAACGGACTTTCTTCCAAATCAAACCACTTAAATCATAACCAAAAAGCCGATCAAGGACTCTTCTCGCTTCTTGGGCCACTCTTAAATTAGTATCAATTTTTCGTGGATTTCTGATAGCTTCTTGTATAGCCTCTCTCGTTATTTCATTGAAGACTATTCTTTTTGGATTTTTTAATTCAAGAATTTCAGCTACATGCCAAGCAATAGCTTCACCCTCTCTATCTAAATCAGTAGCTAAAATAACTTCTTTCGCTTTTTTAGCAAATTGTTTTAACTCTTTAACTGTTTTTTCTTTTGCTTTGACAATTTCGTAATTAGGAACAAAGCCATTTTTTATATCAATAGCTTGTTTGTTACTTTTAGGCAAATCTCTGATATGACCAACACTAGCTTTAACTAGATAATCTTCACCTAAATACTTTTCTATTGTTTTCGCCTTAGCCGGTGATTCTACGATTAATAATTTCATTATTAGTCATTAGTACTATAATTAAGATTTTTTTGCAAACTTATTATGTTAAAGATAATATCAGATAATCCTCCGAAGAAGACCAAGGCTTTCTTTTATTAATCCTTTTATCTCCATAATAGATAAAATACTATTAACTTCACTAACAGGAATTTTTAAAATTCTAACCAATTCATCCCTAGAAACTGGGTTATTTAATAATTCCAATATTTCTTTTTCTTGAGCAGAACATTTTTTTATTTCTTCTTCTTTAATAAATTCAAGAGATTGTTGAATATTAAATCCAAGAGCTTCTAATAAATCCTCACTAGAAGTAATCGGGGTGGCTCCCTGTTTTAATAGCCAATTAGTCCCCTTGGAGTTACTAGAAAAAATCGACCCAGGAACAACTAAAACATCTCTATTATATTCAGTTGCCAACCTAGCGGTAATCAGGGTCCCCGATCTTTCCCCAGCTTCAATTACTAGAACGGCTTTCGATAAACCAGCCATTAATCTGTTTCGTTTGGGAAAAGTCCAAGGACCAGCTGGCATTTCCGGATCAAATTCAGAAATTAAACAACCCCCATATCTGACAATATCATCAGCTAACTTATTATTACTAGACGGGTGAAGAACTTTATTATCAAGTCCAGACCCAGGAAAAGCAATTGTTTTTAAACCAATTTCTAAAGCTTTCTTATGAGCTAAGGTGTCCATTCCAATGGCTAACCCAGAAACAATCACAATCGGTTGCCCTTTTAAACCCCCTAGAACTTTATTACAAACATCTTGTCCATAAGAAGTAAATCGCCTTGATCCGACTACCGTCAGGAAAATAGCCTCTTGAGGAGGAAGTTCTCCCTTGATAAAAAGTTGTTCCGGGGGTTGAGGAATTTGATTTAAAGCTTTTGGGAATTCATCTTTTTTTAATTTTCTAATTTTCATAATACATGATATATTATACATAATACTTACCATGTTAGATATAAAGTTTATAAAAGAAAATCCAGATTTTATAAAAGAAGCTACTCGAAAAAAGCATCTCAATTTTGATGTCAAGAAGCTTCTTGAAGTTGAAGAAAGAAGAATCCAACTGCTTTCTTTAGTTGAGTCACATCGGGCAGAACACAATAAAGTTAATGAGGAAATTTCTAGAACTAATGATCCAAAAACACGAGAACAATTAATTATAGAAATGAGAGGAGCTAAAGATCATTTGAAAGATAAAGAAGACGAACTCAAAAAAATAATGAAAGAATGGCAAATTTTAATGCTCCAAGTGCCTAATGTTCCTGATATGACAGTTCCCGAAGGACAAACCGATGAAGATAACCAAGAAATTAAGATTTGGGGAGAAAAACCACGATTTGATTTTGAACCAAAAGACCATATTACTTTAATGCAAGATCTTAATTTAGCTGATTTTGAAAGAGGAACAAAAGTACATGGATTTCGCGGTTATCTCTTAATAGAAGATGGAGTTCGGCTTTCTTTTGCAATTTGGAATTATGCTCTAGATTTTTTTCAAACCAAAGGTTTTTCCCTGATTATTCCCCCAGTAATCGTCAGAAGAGAAGGATTTTTAGGAACAGGTTATTTACCTGAAGGAGAAGAGGATCTTTATAAAACTCAAGATGGTGATTTTTTAGCTGGGACATCAGAAGTTCCGATTATGAGTATGCATTCGGGAGAAATTTTTGACAAAAAGTCTTTACCAAAAAAATATTTAGGATTTTCCCCGTGTTTTAGAAGAGAGGCTGGTAGTCATGGAAAAGATGTTAACGGATTAATTCGGGTGCATGAGTTCTATAAATTAGAACAAATTATTTTATGTGAAGCTAATCACGAAACTTCCGTTAGATTTCACGAGGAGATGAACAGAAACATAGAAGAATTCATAGAATCACTTAATATTCCATACAGAACCGTGATAAATTGCGGTGGTGATTTGGGTCTTGCTCAAGTCAAGAAATATGATGTTGAACTTTGGGTGCCAAAAGAAAAAAAATACAGAGAAATTGGTTCCGCTTCTTATTTTCATGATTTTCAGACTAGACGCCTCGGTATTCGTTACAAAGAAGAAAACGGAAAAATATATCACACTCACTCACTTAATGCCACCGCCATCCCGACTCCCAGAATTCTTGTTTCCTTAATTGAAAATAATCAACAAGCGGATGGAAGTATTATGATCCCAAAAGTTTTAAGGAAATATTTAGGAAAAGATTTCATTAAAAAATTATGATGATTAATTCTATTTCAACTAAACCTTCTCGGCTTAAAGACAAGAGAAGAAAACTTTTGCGTAAAAAAATTACCATTGTTTTTTTGTTATGTCTGGTTCTTTTGATATCTTTGTCTTTGATATCCAGAAGTAAGGGATTATTAATAAAGGATTTTGAAATAAATGGAAATAATATCACTAAATCAGAAGATATTTTAAAGGTTGTTAATTCAAAAATTTCTGGGAACTATTTATTTTTATTCAGTAAAAAAAATATTTTGATTTATCCAAGGTCTGAAATTAAAGCCTCGGTTCTAGATAGTTTTAAAAGGATTTCTAATATCAAAATTGAACAAGGAGAATCTCAATTAATCACTCTTTCAATAGAAGAGAGAGAGGGAGAATATCTCTGGTGTAATTATTTTGATGAGAGAGAAACTGATGAATGTTATTTTGTCGCTAAGGATGGATACATTTTTTCTGAAGCCCCATATTTTTCTGGAGATATCTTCTTTAGATTTTATAGTTATTTGGGAGATAATCCGGTTGGTAAAAATATTATAGAATCAGAAAAATTTAAGAGACTAATGTTTTTTAAAAATAATCTTTTAAAATTAAGCATTAATCCCCATTTGTTTTTTATTAGAGGGGACGGGGATTATGAATTTTTGTTTAATAATACTTCTTTTAATAGGTGGGAAGCTCCAAAAATTATTTTTAAAACGGAAGATGATTTTGAAGAGATTTACAAAAAATTAGAAATGGTTCTCAGGACTGATCCCTTATCCTTAAATTTTCAAGAAAAATTGTCATCCCTTTTATATATTGATCTTCGATATGATGGCAAGGTGCCATTCAAATTTAAATAAAATGAGTAATTTAGGATTTTGGGAAAAATTACCAAGACCATTTTTTTGCTTAGCCCCAATGGCGCAGGTGACAAATATTGCTTTTCGGACTTTGATCGCAAAATATGGCCGTCCGGATGTCATGTGGACGGAGTTTGTTTCAGCCGACGGGTTGGCCTCTGTTGGAAAAGAAAGTCTTTTAATTGATCTTCAATATACTGAAAAAGAAAGACCAATTGTGGCTCAGTTATTTAGCGCTAATCTGGATAAGATGTATCAGTCCGCTAAGCTAATAAAAAAACTTGGTTTTGATGGATTGGATCTTAATATGGGTTGCCCCGATCGGACAATTGAAAAACAGGGAACCGGAGCGGCTCATCTGAAGAATCCTGAACAAGCTCGGGAAATTATTAGATCAGCTAAAAAAGGAGCCAGGGGCTTACCAATTTCCGTTAAAACTAGATTAGGTTATAACAAAAATGAAATTGAAACCTGGATACCAACGCTTCTTGAAGAAGATATCGCGGTTATTATTATGCATGCTCGGACACGGAAAGAAATGTCTAATGTTCCAGCTAATTGGGATTTAATAAAACGAACAGTGGAAATTGTTAGAGCCAGTGGTAAAAAAACGTTAGTGATAGGAAATGGAGACGTCAGAAATTTAGCTGATGCTAGAAAAAAAGCTAAAGAAACAGGTTGCGACGGCGTAATGATTGGAAGAGCTATTTTTGGTAACCCAACTTTATTTGCCGAGAAGGAATTATCTATTAAAGAAAGATTAGAAATAATGATAGAGCATACTAGACTTTTTGAAAAACTTCTCGGTCAAGTTAAAAATTTTGCTGTTATGAAAAAACACTTCAGCGCCTACGTAGTTGGTTTTAAGGGAGCCAAGAAATTAAGAACGAAATTAATGGAAGCTCAAAATGTCCAACAAGTGGAAGAGATAGTAAAATCTATAAATAAAAGTCTGTGAAAGTGGGTCTTTGTGCTATAATATTTTTGTTATGTCAGAAATAGTGCTTTATCGCAAATATCGTCCTAGTAAATTTAAGGAGGTTTTGGGACAGGACCATATTATTAAAGTTTTAGAAGGAGCTTTAAAGATGGGAAATGTTGCCCATGCTTATTTGTTTTCCGGGTCCCGTGGAACGGGAAAAACTTCTGTGGCTCGGATTATGGCCAATGACCTTGGTTGTTCTGTTAATGATGTTCATGAAATTGACGCTGCTTCTAATCGAGGAATTGATGATATTAGAGAATTGAGAGAAGCCGTTCGTACTCTTCCTTTTGATTCAAAATATAAAATTTATATTGTGGATGAAGTTCATATGTTGACTCGCGAAGCTTTTAACGCTTTATTAAAAACATTAGAGGAACCCCCCAATCATGTAATTTTTATTTTAGCGACTACTGAACTTCAAAAAGTGCCAGAAACAATTATTTCTCGTTGTCAGACTTTTGTTTTTAAAAAACCAAGCGATAATTCTTTAAAATCTTTTATTTTAGAAATTGTTAAAAAAGAAAAATTCAAATTAGATTCTGGAAGCGCTGAATTAATTGCAATTTTAGGAGACGGTTCTTTTAGAGATGCTTTAGGAATTCTCCAAAAGGTTATTAGTTTTTCAAAAGATAATAAAATTAGCTCCGAAGAAGTAACTCAAGTGACAGGAGCCCCTTCGACGGGTTTAGTTAACCAATTTATTGAATCAATTATTAACAACGATCTGGAAAAAGGTTTTTCTGCCGTTAAACAAGCCGGAGAGCAAAATATTGATATGAAACTTTATTTAAAGCTTATTCTTCATAAAATGCGACTAGCTTTACTTCTTCGTTTTTCGCCAGAAACTAGAAAAGAATTAGAAAAAAAACTTTCCCAAGAGGATATTGAATTTATAAAAAATATCTTAAAAGGGAAAAGTGATAAAATTAATTCCAAAACCTTATTAGTTTTATTAGAAGCTTATCAAAATCTCTATCAGGCCTTTATTCCTGAACTTCCCCTAGAGTTAGCTTTAGTCAAAATCCTTAATAAAGATGATTCTTAGGATTGTATTATTTATAGATATCACTATAATAAGAATATGAAACTACAAACAATTTCAATCCTGATGATAATAGTTTTTATTGTTATTAGTATTGGTTTTTTAACTCTTGGATCGATGGGGCATCAAGCTTGTCCCATTTCAAAAATATTTGGTCTTAGTTGTCCTCCTCTTAATGATCTTCTGGCTTTAGCCAATCATCATCTTTCTGGGTTGCAGAGTTTTACTCAGGCAACTTTTAATTCCGATATAGGATTGATTTTGTTTTTTTCCATATTTTTATCTGTTGCCTTTCTCTTTTTAAAAACAGGTCAATTAAGTAAGATTAAACCGCCATTGAGCTGGGTTTATCTTTTTATCAGAAGATTAAATTTTAGTCCTAATAATAAATTTATTAAGTGGTTATCACTTCATAACAAAATAAATCCCCGGGTATTATTTTAGGTGTCTGAAGTTAACTAATTTAAATTAGTTAATTAGTTATTAATTTTTGACACCTGTTTTAAAAGAACGGGTGTTTTAATTTGCAAAAAACATTATGAAAACAAATATTATTAAAATTATAGGAGTGATGGTTATTCTTGGAGGAATTATTTTTCTTTTGAACAGCGACAGAAATAACAAGAACGACAATCAAATTAAATCAACAACTTATTCAGCTAGCACTCTCACCGCCCCAGAAGATAGTTTTGATTTTAAGACAATTTTAATGAAAGACGGCAATGTCTCTCATCAATTTAAAATAGATAATCAGGGAACAGAACCAATAGTAATTGAAAAAATTTATACTAGTTGTATGTGTACCAATGCTACCGTGATAGATATGTTGGGGAAAAAACTTGGTACTTTCGGTATGCAAGGACACGGCCAATCTTCAACAATAAAAATTGAGGTTGGGGCGGGAGAATTTATTACTATCGAGGCCGTTTTTGATCCAGCGGCCCATGGGCCTTCAGGGGTTGGACTAATAGATCGATCCGTTTATCTTGAAACTAATTCAGCTAAATCACCAAAACTCGAACTCTCATTTCGAGCAATGGTGATTAGATAATAATATGGATCTAATTTTTGGAGCGTCAATCATGGCAGCTTTTTTGGCAGGGATGGTTGCTTTGTTTGCTCCTTGTTGTTTAACAGTCCTTCTGCCAGCTTATTTAGCCTCGGCTTTTAAAAACAAAAAACATATGCTAAAAATGACGTTTGTGTTTTTTTCGGGAATTGCCATTATTCTTATTCCCATTGGATTAGGAGCGGCTGGTTTAGCTCAAATTTTTAGAGATTTTCACAAAGAATTGTATATTTTTGGTGGTTTATTTATGGTTATTTTGGCATTATTGGCAGTTTTTGGAAAAGGTTTATCTATCCCGATGCCGAAGAAATTAAAAATTAAATCAGGAGAAACAAATTCTAAATCAGTATTTTTCCTTGGAATGTTATCTGGGGCGGCTACTTCTTGCTGTGCCCCCGTTTTGGCCGGAGCCATGACTTTGGCAGTTATTTCAGGCGCTTTTTGGAAAGCGGTGATTGTTACTTTCGCCTATGTTTTTGGGATGGTTTTTCCGTTATTTTTGGCAGCTTATTTCTACGATAAATATAAAATTGAAAATTCTAAAATAATTCGTGGTAAATTATTAGAAATTAAAATAGGAGTAAAAAGATTTTTTGTTCATTCTACCAATCTTTTGGCTGGCCTTGTTTTCTTATTGATTGGAGGAACGATGATGTTTTTAGGGTTTTCTAACAATGCTTTTTGGTCTCCTATGATGCAAACTAAAATAGGAAATACATTAAATGGATGGTCTCAAAGGGTCTTTGACACATTATCAGTTGTTCCAGATGTTATCTGGGGTATAATTATTATTGGAGGGTTCGTTTTCTTGTTTTATAAAATGAGAAAGAATTCTTATAACTAAATTTATGAAAGAATCAATTCAAACAGAAATCAATTGGAAACAAATATCGTTTTTTCTCGTCATGGTTATTGTTTTTATTTTATTATTTGGAAATGATTTGGGGATAATAGTCAAATCTAATTCTAGTATAGAAAAACAACCAAAGACAAAAAAAGAACAAAACAGTTTAGTTTTAGAAGATCAAGTATTAATGGATCAAGTAGTCTTGCCAATAAAATGGGAAGACTTAGGAAAACAAATGATTGAAGTCGGAGTAATTAATCAGGAAAAATTTGAATCTTTGTATAATCAACGAGGAGGGTTAAACGAAGAAGAGAAAAAACTTCTTTTTGGAACTAATAATGGGAAAATTACAATTAACCAGCAAAATGCCGGTTTGCTACTTAATTTATTTTGGGCTTTTGGTTTGGCTAACGAAAATCAAATTTTGACCGAAGGACCAATGGCTGAATTTGGAGCAAGTGGACAAGCGGCTTCTACTGGTGGTTGGACACTATCAGCTGATTTAATCGCTGATCATTATAGCAAACATGCTTTTGTTATTCTAACCGATCAACAGCAAAAATTAGTTGAAGAAGTATCTCAAAATATTTATCGTCCTTGCTGTAATAATCCAGTTTATTTTCCAGATTGTAATCATGGAATGGCGATGTTGGGTCTCTTAGAATTATTGGCTTCTCAGGGAGCCAGTGAAGAAGAAATGTATACCGTGGCCCTTCAAGTAAATTCATATTGGTTTCCGGATACTTATCTAACTATTGCCAAATATTTTCAAATCAGAGGAGTTGAATGGGATGAAATAAGTCCAAAAGAGATTTTAGGATCATCTTACTCTAGCGCTTCTGGTTATCAGCAAATTCTTAATGAAGTCACTCCTCCTCAATCTAGTGGCGGCGGGGGAAGTTGTGGAGTCTAACAAAAAATGAAAAAGGGAACATATAAAATTTATGGAATGCATTGCGCTAGTTGCGCCGGTAAAATTGAAAGAGCGCTTTCTGAAATAACCGGTGTCCAATCAGCTTCAGTCAATTTTGCTTCAGAGTCAGTTTTAGTGGAATTTGAAGAAAAAATTGTTCTGGAGTCTAGTTTTCTTAAGGCGGTTGAATCTGTTGGTTATAAATTAGAAAAAACTTTAACGGTTGAAAATACCGAAGAGCATACTAGCCACCTTAATCAGACTAGTCGCCAGGAGCAGGTAAAAACGTTCAAAACAAAATTAATTATTGGCGGAATTCTAGCAGTCATTATATTTTTGGGAAGTTTCCCGGAATGGTTTTCGTTTGTTCCAGAATTTCTAAATAATAATTGGATATTACTAATTTTAACGACCCCCGTTCAGTTTTGGGTTGGCTGGCAATTTTATGCAGGGCTTAAACTTCTCATAAAATATCGAACGGCCGATATGAATACCTTGATTGCTGTTGGCACACTAGCCGCTTATTTTTATAGTGTCGTCGTTACTATTTTCCCAAGTTTCTTTATTAAGGGAGGAGTAATTCCTGCCATCTATTTTGATACCTCGGCCATTATTATTGTTCTTATTCTTTTGGGAAAATATTTTGAGATCTTAATGAAAGGAAGAGCTTCGGAAGCAATAAAAAAACTGATAGGACTTCAGCCAAAAATTGCCAGAATAATAAAAGATGGGGAAGAAATTGAAATATCAATTTCTGAAGTTGATGTTGGTGATTTAATAGTGGCTCGTCCGGGAGAAAAAATTCCGGTTGATGGAGAAATTATTGAAGGAGAATCAGAAATTGACGAATCAATGATTACTGGAGAATCAATGCCAGTTTCCAAGAAAAAAGGAGATACTGTTATCGGGAGTACTATCAATAAATTTGGAACTTTCACCTTTAAGGCCACTAAAATTGGGAAAGACACAGTTCTTTCTCAGATAATTAAAATGGTGGAAGAAGCTCAAGGATCAAAAGCGCCTATTCAACGAATGGCCGATCTGATCTCTTCTTATTTTGTGCCGACGGTGATAATTGTGGCTATTTTAACTTTTATTGTCTGGATTATTTTCGGACCAAGTTTTTCCGCCCTAGGCGGACCCGTCTCGGGCGGAAGTTTTGCCTTTGCCCTGATTAATTTTGTGGCCGTTCTAATTATTGCTTGCCCTTGCGCTTTGGGTCTGGCTACCCCCATGGCCATTATGGTTTCTTCGGGAAGTTCCGCTAAGAAGGGAATTTTAATCAAAGACGCCACTTCTCTTGAGATCGCTAATAAGATCAATACAGTTATCTTAGACAAAACCGGAACTCTAACAGAAGGAAAACCACAACTAACCGATATTATTGCTTTTAACAATAAAGATGAAAAAGAAATTCTTAGATTCTCAGCTTCTTTAGAGCAAAGGTCAGAGCACTCTTTAGCTAAAGCCGTTATCAAAAAAGCGAAAGAAGAAAAGATAGATTTTTTAAAAGTTCATAATTTTCAAGCTAGTCCGGGAAGGGGAGTGACAGGAGAAATTGAAGGAAAGAAATATTTTTTAGGGAAGATAGCGACTTCTCTAGAGGCGAAGGTTGGAAAGAGAAAAGAAAGTTTAGAAATTGAGGGAAAAACAGTCATGGTTTTATCGTCAAGCGAAGAGGTTTTGGGTCTGATAGCGGTGGCTGATGTTTTAAAAAAAGAATCGGTTGAAGCTATTAAAAAATTAAAAGAAGCAAAAATAGATGTTTGGATGCTCACGGGAGACAACAAAAAGACAGCTGAAGCGATTGCCAAACAAGCAGGAATAGATAAGGTCATGAGTGAAGTTTTGCCTAATCAGAAATCAGAGAAAGTTCAAGAATTGCAAAAACAAGGTAAGGTTGTCGCCATGATTGGAGATGGCATTAATGACGCTCCCGCTCTTGCTCAAGCTGATATCGGGATAGCCATGGGAGAAGGAACTGATATTGCCATGGAATCTGCTAATATCACTTTAATGAGAGGAGATTTGATGCTTATTCCAGAGACAATAGAAATTTCTCGAAAAACAATGAGAATTATCAAACAAAATCTTTTCTGGGCTTTTTTCTATAATTCAGCTTTTATTCCGATTGCGGCCGGGGTTTTATTTCCCTTTTTTGGAATTTTATTAAATCCCATTTTTGCCGCTATGGCCATGGCTTTCAGTAGCCTAAGTGTCGTCTTAAATTCTCTCCGCTTAAAGAAAATATAAAAACAAAATAATTAATCTAAAATAAAAACTGTTTCAGTTTAATTAAGCGATCTTTTGAGACAGTTGACAATAAAAATACAACATGATAAAATAAAAAAAATGATTATTTAACAAAAAAGAAAGTTATGTTAAAACCTAAGTTTTTAACTGAAAAAATTGCTAAAAAAGCGATCATGATGGTAAAAGAATTTTTTTTGAAAAATTCTTCACAGTTTCTTATAATTTGGAGAGGAGATATGCATATTATTGTGATGGTGCCTTCTTTAGTTGATGATAACCGCCAGTATCCTGACTATTATCTTGAACCTATTGTTCTTTGTGAAGAAAGTTTTGGTAAAAAAAAAGAATGGCGACATCGATTTGATGAAATTGCTCAATGCAAAGCCCTTCAACTTTGGCATCAAAGAAATAATGGGCATTTAACGACTCCTGTTCATTTGCTTTTTCCCGACGATACTCCTTATTATGGCGGAGTAGACAGGGAAGGAATTGTTGTTGCTTGTTCGGGTCTTCAGCCTTATTTTGACAAAATGATTTCTGGAATGGTGGCTGATCTCTGTATCGCCTTAGCCCATGATGACTGGGAAAAGAGTGAAGACAAGGCAAAAGGAAATGATTTTCTTTCTAAATAAAAATATTAGCATTTTGCTAAAAATCCCGCTTTGCGGGATTTTTTTTATAAATTAAATAATTATAATTGACTGGCAACATGACTGCCAGCGACCCAGCCGGTAGTCCAACATAGTTGCAAAGAATAGCCCCCAGAAGGTCTATTTATGTTGAGTAAATCTCCAAGAATATACAAATTGTTATATTTAATAGATTGCATAGTTTTAAAATTAATTTCTTTTAAGTCTATCCCGCCAGCAGTCACAACAGACTTTTTATAACCAAGGGTTCCGCTGATTTCAAATTCAAGATTTTTTAGGACGTTGGTTATTTTTCTTCGTTCTTCTTTGGTGATAGAATTTACGGCCTGGTTGCCAAAATTAAGATTAGGAAAAGCGAGAATTGTTTCAGATAATTTTTTATTAAGAAGTTCTGGTAAGATATTTTTTACCATTTTATTTTTATTTAATTCAAAGAGTCTCCAGATTCTTCTATCTAAATCACTAACATCTGTTTCGGGAAAAAGATCTAAAGACGCAGAAACAGGTCCTCCTTCTAAAAGTTCTTGAACTTCATAAGAACTGTTTAAGACAAGCGGTCCAGAGATGCCAAAGTGAGTAAACAATATCTTCCCTAATTTTTTTATTTTTGTTTTGTTGTTTTGTTTAAATGACAGTTTCAGAAAAGACCAAGTTGTCCCGGATAATCCTTGGACCCATTTTTCTTTCGTTGTTAAAGGAACAACATTGGGTTTTATCTTTTTTATTTTATGTTCAAGTTTATTTAAAAATCTTAAACCATCCCCGGTAGATCCTGTTTCTGGGGCGCTAAGACCGCCAGTGGCCAAAATATAAAACTTAGCTTCAAAATCTCCCTTGTCAGTTTTGATTTTATGAATTCTGTTTTCATTTTTTCTTATTTCAGTGACAGTTATTCCAAGTTGAATCTCAACCTTATATTTTTGTAAATATTTTTCCAAAACATGACAAACATCCGTTGCTTTCTGGCTTTTGGGAAAGGCGCGATTTTTCGCTTCTATCACCAAAGGAAGTTTTAATTTTTCTTCAAAGAAGGTAAAAGTATCCTTGGCAGAAAATTGAGAAAAAGGAGAATGCAAAAACTTACTAGCTTGAGAAAAATTATCCAAGAACTTTCGTATCTTAAATTCGGCCTTAGTAATATTACATCTTCCTCCGCCAGTAATTTTTAGTTTTTTCCCAAGTTCTTTATTTTTTTCTAAGATGAGGACTTTTGCTCCAAGCTCGCCGGCTCTGCCGGCGGCCATCATTCCAGAAGGTCCTCCGCCTATTACAATTACATCATACATAATACTTCTAAAGTATCACATAAGGCCAAAACATGAAAATATTTTTTATTTTTAATTAGTAATAAAATTAACTAATATTCTGGAAAAAGTGTGTTTTTTATGATAGATTAAGAATGTTCATTGCGGGATCGTCTAATGGTAGGACGCTAGGTTTTGGTCCTAGAAATCGGGG
>MFUP01000008.1 GCA_001785735.1 Candidatus Nomurabacteria bacterium RIFCSPLOWO2_01_FULL_33_24 | reverse complement strand
TGAAATACTACCCTTTTCTTTCTCTCCCTGATTCATCATGTAAAATTTATTATAATCGCTAAAAGCAAGATTTGTGTCATTGTTTGTTTCTTTTCTCATACACCCAAGACAGGCACGCATATTTTCAATAATCAAATTCAAATTTTTTGTCATATGACTTACAATCATTGCATTAGAATCTGTCGAATAGATAATCTTCTCAATATCAGCTAAACGATTCTTTAAAAGTTCATGATTTTCTAAATGAGCACTTTTTTTTATTTTATTAAAATATTCTCTCACTTTATCAAGTATATTTTCAAGATCTTTCATTTTTTCTTTTATCGCATCTAAGTAAGATTGGACTTCCGCTTTTTCTTCTGGGGTTATTTTCTTATCATCTTTTACTATCAAATTTTCAAGATAAGTAATATCCTTAGATAATGCCATAGCGCCAGATTCTTGTTTAAATTCTTCACCAAGATGATTAAATATCTCTATAATTTTATTAGGGGGAATGAGTCTTTTTTGAAGCTCTTCTATATTTTCATCTACTTTTTCTTCCTCCATTTTATTTATCATATTGGCAATCAAACTAAACGGTTGAATTGCATCTTGTATTCTCTTCACTTGCTCCGCATTCCATAGACTTACTCCAAATATTTTTGCTATCTCTATTTGGATCACTTTTTCGACTTGGGTCATTTCTATTTTTTTGCCAGATACTTTACTAAATGTTTTTGCCAACACTCCTCCGACAATTTTTCCTTCTTTCAAAAGAAGGGCAAGGATATCTTTATCCTGCTGATTGGGATAGATGTCCAGATCAGCCAGTTCTTCAATGTTTCGTTTTGCATTTCCTAATTTAACATCAATGGTTTGGATATTTCCCATCATATTACTAATGGTATCTTCTTGCAGTATTTCTTGAAATCTTGGCATCTGTTCTTTTGAAATACTTAAAGTTTCTTCAAGTATTTTATAGCCTTTCATTTTTTCCTCTACTAATGGTCTAATTAAATCAAGTTGTTTCCCTGAAAAATAATCTTCAAGTTTTATTTCTTTCCCTTGACGAAATGCATCCCATTCATCATTAAGTTCGAGGCCAAGATAAAATGCAATAACTGTTTCTCTTTTAATGTTTCGCTCACTAATATTGCCAATATATCGAATACAATTTTGAATAGATCGTAAATTATCTTTACTAAATTCTTCTGGAATTTTAATAAGACCAAAACGATCCTTAAAACCACTTTTTACAATTTCTAAAAGTCGAGATCTTTCTTCATTAAAAATATTTTTCCTATCTTCAAAAGATTGCTTCATTTTTTCTGCTATATCTTTTAAAGATTGTCGAACATTGACAAGCTCTTTAGGTTTATATTTAACATCATCATCACTAATTTCCTGAATAATTACCAATTGCGCTTGATAAAATGGAAAAACTTCTTTCATAAAAGTTTTCATATCTTTTGGAGACATTTGCTTAAATATTGGAGAAAAAGCAGTATATAAGCTCGGAGCCGCTTCCATAATATCCCGAGAGAGATTATAAAATTCTGAACAGTCATCTTGCGACCATTTTTCTTTTTCAAACTTTTTTTCTTGTTCTGATAATAAGCTTCTTATCTCATTCTTTGTCTTTTCTGTCGTTTTGGGATTTTGTAAAATAATATTCATCTGATATATAAGATTTCCAAGTGATTCAACGTGTTTTAAATTGCCCGCTCCACCAACATTCTTAATTAATTTACTTATCAAAAAAATACCTGGGGGGAAAAATTTATCTTTACTTTTTAAAAAATTCTTCCATTCTCCACTCATACCATCAAGAGCAATATTCTTATATTCACCTAAAAATAATTCTATAACTTTTTTCTTTCTCTCTTCATCTTTTGATATTAAATTCTCTGCTTCTTCAACATCATTCACATAAATTATAAGATTTTCCATCCAATTATTTTTTAAGAAATCAATAGTATTAAAAGAAGGATTTTCTTTTAATACATTAAATAATTGATCTTGTTGTTCTGATGTATATGATAAAAACTGTTCAAATGCTTTAGGAAATGAAATGTTTTTTAAAAAAACAGAGGAAAGGTGTGGTACAAGTTTCTGAATGAAAATTCTTTGTCTTTCCATTTCAACGCTGGATAACACACTAAATTTTTCATAAAGATACTTGAAGTTTTTCCACGCAAAATCATGAGGCACATTTTCTGAAATCTTTTCTATAAAAGTTGCGAACTCTTTTTTTTCTTCTAAAGTTCCATGTTCTTCAAATTTGGAAAGATACAGGATAAGCCAATCTTCGTTTGTAATTATTTTTTTATAATCTTTTATCTCTTCTAAACGCTCAAGTATTTTTTCATAAATAACCTCCGGCTCTGAAGAATTAAAAACTTGCCTAATTATTTTTTTCCCCACAATCTTAATACTCTCAATTTTAGAAGTTTTAATATTGTTTATTACTTCTTCTGATTTTAAAAAATATTCTGGGATTTTAATATATTCTGATATTTTTCTCACTTTTGAATAATGGTTTTCGAGATATGAAGAGTTAAGGTCATGCCAACCATCTAATTTCAATTTTGTAATTCCTTCTATTGCTAGTTCTCTGATTTCTTCTGAATCAAGGCTGGCCTTCTCTACAGGAAGTAGTGTTAATATTTTTATAGAATCATCCAAGTTTCCTCCTTTAAGTTTTGTTTTTAACATTTCAAAACCTTTTTCTTTTATTCCTGGCTGTTCTAAAAATTCTTTCCGAAATGCTCCTTCTTCTATAAGAGTTTCATTTGTGCTGGAAATATATTTTCTATTTAAGTCATTCGCTAGTTTTGTCTCTAATGCAGATCTGAGTTTTTTGGATGCAGTAATATTTGGGGAATTAAGTAATCCTGTCAGCATTTCTGTGTTGACTAAATCTGTGTTTATTGGAATGTTTTTAAGAAAAAATTCTTCAAAATCATCCAAACTAAAACACGAATAAACTTTCTTCATGTTTTCACTTGTATTATATGAATTGTTTGAGCTATTAAAATTCAACTCTGAAATATGACTTTTCCATAATTCCTTAAAATATTTTCGAATCTCTGGTTTACTTTCAATGGGTAAATTTTCAGGAAAAAGATAATTCAAATCTGTATTCTTTTCATTTATTAAATATTTAAAATCTTCTACAGTAAAAATCCTAAAAAGAATTCTCTGAGAATGATAATCAAGTGAAAAAATATTTTCTTTTTCCTTTTCTTTAACAAAATTTGAAGTTCTTAAAACCTCTTCATCGCTCATTTCTTCACCTAGTAAGTCATTTACCTCATAGTCGTTTTCCATATCTAGTACCTTTTGTATCATTTGGGCTTCAGGGGTATTTTCTTTAATCGCTATAGCAAAAAAAGTTTGATTTGACCGTATTCTCTTAATGACATCTCGATTATAATGAAGTTTTGGAATAAATTTTTTGAATAGCTCATTTTTTTCAAAATCTTGAGTATAACCAGAAAAATTTTGATTTCCAGAAAAAATTGAATATGGCAACTTTCCACGAAGCACTTCTTCCTGTATTTTCTCTTGGTAATTAAAACTATTATTTAACCTTGGCAATATATTATTTGGCAAATCTTTTTCTTTAGGTATTTTATAAGAAGAATGCAGATTATCTAAAATTATTTCAATTTTTTTAGTATTATACTCAGCCATATACTTTTCAATATTTTTTTTGATAAGCTTTTCGGGTTTTGAGTCTAAATAGCTCAATCCATAATGTTGTCTTGCAAATTCAGGTAGCTCCTCCCCAGAAATAAGCAATCCGGCTTTTGCTCTTATGGCATTATCTTTCTTTTCCTGATCTTCGATAGACATATTATGGGCGACACTTTTATTAATATCCTCCAGAACAGCGCGAAGTCGCGAGGTTAAGATATGTTTGGCATTGGCAACAAAATCTTTTGAGTTCTGATATAATTTATTCTGAATAACTTTTATTTTTTCTGCGTCATTAAACAATTCGTTAAGTATTTTTTCTCTATAAACATCAAAATCTTCCCCTTCTGGACAAAGCACTTCTAAAATTGGATCAATCTCTCTTTCAATTTCTTTTTCTAATACATCCTTTTCTTCTTCTTCTTTATTTTCTGAATTTAAATTCACTTCAAATTGAGAAACTTGTTCTTTGGGTTCTAATGTTTGGTTTTCTGTCTTAATTTTCATAAATAACCCATATATTTTAACACATAAAAGTGTAAAACGAAACCCTTGTTATTTCAATTTATATTTATAGTGAGAATGTTTATTTGGTGAAATTTTTATTGTAAGAGTAAAAAGAATTGCTTTAGTTTTATCAAAATAAAAATTATTTTTTACACCTTGACAATTTCAATTTTGAGAGATATGGTAAGAATATATCAGAAATATAGTTATTTTCAAATAAAAAGGAGCAGAAAAATGCCACACTTTTTTGGTGTGGCATTTTAAAAAAGTTGAAGAAGTTTACATTATTCCCTTAAGTTCATCCTGATGAGCTTTCATTACTTCTATGGTAGCCGTCATCTGATCTTTTCCTTGTTTCATTTTCTCTTGGACTTCACTCCCTATTTTCTGAAAAAGCTCCGGGTTCTCGGAAACTAATTTTAATATTTTTTCCTGCTGATCTTTAGGAACATTTTTCATCTGTTGTTTCAGCATTTGTTTCATTAAAAATTTTTTAAACATATTATTCTCCTAATCCTAATTCAGATTTAAAAGATTCAACCTCGCAACCACCTTTAGTGCGACAGAGAGTGCCACATTTTTGGCAAATAGTAATAAGACCATGATGGGTTTTATCGGAACAATCACACTTATGAAGGGGTTGCCCGTTTTTTAAACAATTTTTATTTTGACAAACTCCTTGATTATCCGAGACCTCATCACATCCTCCTGTACAAACATAATGATTCATATAATCCTATTATATAATATAATTAAATTATGATCAAAGGAGAAAATGAAAAAAGAATAACTAAAAAAATAGAAGAATCTAATAATCTTCGCCCAAATATCAGTCTAAAAGAAGCTGTGACAATAGAGGCAATATTAGTATTTATTATCGTTGTCTTCACAATATTGATTTCTGTTTGGAAAAATATAGTAGTAAGCGAGATAAGTAAATTCAATTTTAAATTATTACTAGATATTCTAAAAAATGCTGGAATTTATACAATAACATTTGTGGTGGGTTATTCTATCGCTAAACGTATTTATTATTATATTCACCAAACAATAGAAACAACTTTGAGTTTTTTGAAAAACTTAAAGTTTAATAAAAAACAGATTTACGTATTTCACACATATTTAATTTCTTCTCTGATTATCGCTTTTACACCCATACGACCAATAATTCAGTTTCCTATCTTTTCAGACACTTTTGATATAATAAAGGCCATTGAAACTGATTTTGTTTATTATGATTTTATAGAAACAATATTTATAATTAGTATTTTATTTTTAATATCTTCTTTTCTTTTATTTATTTTCAATAAAAATATTGGTTATAAAGTTCTTATTATTTTCTTCGTAATTCTGGCTTTGTTTGGTGGAATAATAAGTTTAAATAATCTAAGATCAAACTATGAGGCTAAAATACTTGAGTCTAGAGGATTGTTTCATTTATTATCAGAAGCTGGATCCGGCGAATTAAGTGGTTCTATAAAAAATAGAACTTACTTTTTTAATGTTGGTGAACAAGTGAAAAATAAAGCCAGTGAGGCATTATTAGTCGCCAATAATAAAAAGGAAGAGGCTTATGCTCTATATTGGATAGCAAATGGATATAGTTATATGGGGAAACAAGATGAAGCTCTAGAAAATATATTAAAATCAATAAAATATGATCCAACAAATTATGCTTATGGACATTTATCTTATATCTATATTGATCTAGGAAAATATAACTTGGCGATAGAGGCCGCAAAAACATGTATTAAGATAAGCCCAGAATCTTTTTGTTATGGGCCATTAGCTAAAGCGCGGTGGTATATGGCAGAATACCAAGAATCAATAGCCATCCTTAAAAAAGCTCTAGAGCTACACCCAAAGTCAAAATCATTAAAAGAAACCTTGGAATTTATAAAAGATGAAAATAAAAGACTTGAGAAATATTTTAACTTAACAGAAATGGAAGCCCAATTAAGGAAAAAAAATGAATCACTAAATGCTTGTCTTGCCGATATTCAAGAAAATTTATATCATGAAATGTTCAAAAACTTCTGCCTAATAGAAGAAAAAGAAAATAATTGTGTAGAAATAAGTGGTGAACATGGAATAGAATTAAACTATGAAATGTTTCTGGCAAAAAATAATTGTTACAAAGATTATTAAAAGATATATTAAAATCCATAATATGACCAAACAAGAAAAATTGGAAAAAGTTCATGAAAAATGGCTAAAAAAATGTAAGTGCCAATTAAAAGAAGAAGCTACTCAGGGGGTTCCCGGACATGGTAACCCTGATTCAGAAATTATTTTTATTGGTGAAGCCCCCGGAAAAGAAGAAGATCTTCAAGGAAAACCGTTTGTGGGAGCGGCCGGAAAATTTTTAAACGAAATGCTGGAGGATATAAAAATGAAACGGGAAGATATTTATATTACCAACGTGGTTAAATATCGCCCACCTAATAATCGCGATCCCTTACCTGAAGAAAAAGAGTCTTGTGTTGAATGGCTAGAAGAAGAAATAAAAATTATTAATCCAAAGTTGATTGTTTTTCTTGGGCGACATTCTCTTCAAAACTTTTTTCCTAATGAAAAAATTTCCGAGGTTCATGGAAAAATTTTAAAAAAGAAAACAAAAATTGGAGACACTTTTCTGGCTCTTTACCATCCAGCGGCTGCCCTTTATAACGGCTCAATGAGAGAAGTGCTTATCGAGGACTTTAAAAAACTCCCCAGAGTATTAGAAAAAATTAATTCAACAAAGTAATTGAATGAAGAAGGTAAGTAGCTCCTCCTAAAAATATCGCTATTACCATTCCAACTACTAGTTCTTTATGATCAAATTTTTCTGGTTTCAAGGCCAGGTAGGAATTAATGACAATGCTAATCATTAAAATTTTTGATATTTCACAAAAAAGACAAAAACTTTTTATGAGAAAAATTTCAGTTCCCGTTAGATAGAGAGCGGGGCCGAGAAATAAAATTGAAAAGAAAATAACTTTTTTGAGAGTAAATCTGTTATACCAGCCAATCCCCGCCCCCAGAGTTCCCAAAAAATAAACAAAACCCAAAACAGAAAAAGGGATTCCTAATATTTCCGAGTAATGACTTTTATTAACCAAATCACAGGATAATTTCTCTCCAAATTCACAGATAGAATTGGCTTGATTAGTATAATGGAGAGAAATTAAATATCCCATTATTACCGCCCCCAGAACCGCCAAAATGATAAATAAAGTTCTTCCTTTTAATTTTGATTTTTCTTGGATATTTCTTTGGGTTGCTTCTTGTCTTTCCATGGTTTGATTTTATCACAAAATATCTTCATTAGAAATAAAAAGGCACCCGAATTGGGCGCCTTGTCTTTTAATAAGACATCTTTGTAACTTCCTTTAGAAAGTTTTCTAATTCTGGACCAGTAACTTCAGAAGTCACTATTCCGGAACTTTTAAGGAATTTAATTACCCCTAACTCAAACGAGATAAAAAAATTATTTTCCTTTGCCTTTTTAAAGATATTTTTTAAAAAAACCATTGGATCCGGAACCAATGGTGGCGGCGAAATTTTCTCAATTAAATCTTGATCTATAATTGTTAAAATCTCTTCCTGAAGCTCGCGGTCGTTTTTGATTGCTTCTTTAATTGATTTAACCAAAACAGATTCAGTCCGGGGGGAGTTCCTTTTTTTTCTTGCTTTTTTATCCTTTTTTTGAGATTTGATTGGGATAATTACAGCTTTCCCTCTTTGCCTGGTAGTCGTCATTGTAGTTGGTAAAATTATATTAACAATCAATTCTTTTCCTATGATTCCTTTAGTTTTGGCTATTCTGGCATCAAAACCTTTTTTTATTAATATATTTTTCAATCTGTAAGCAGATCCTGTTCTGAAGGTTCTCATTTTTATCCCTCTTGAAAAAATTCTAATAGGACGAGAAAGTTTAATTCTTTCTTTATTCACAATATCTTTCAATATTGTTATCAATTCATTTGAGTTTTTTCCTCGGATAATTTCATCTTTTAAAGGATATCCTTTTTTTTCTTGAGGAATTTTGGGAAGATTAACCTCAAATAACCACAAGACTTTTAGCAATAAACTTTCTGAATTCGAGATTACCTTAAAAAGATTCTCGTCAAAAAGAGTTTTTACCTGTTCTAACTCCTCTCTGTTAGAAAACTTCATTGCTATTCCAATATCTTTCTTGTTGTTCTTGGAAAAATCAAAAACCGGAAAAGCAAGATTGAAACGAAAAGTACTTTTCCGAACAATATCACGAATCATTTTTCTGGCTTCATACAGCGAGGGAATAATGGGATTTTCTTTTTTTTCCATATTAATTTCCTTTTTTAATTTGTTTGGACTATTGATGATTAAATATGGCCCTTCCCACAAAGAAATATAGAGAAAATCATTTTTGATAAAAGCTCCAAATTTCTGTTGCCTAAAAAACTCAAATACACTTTGAACACTAAAATCATTGGGGTTAACAATTTTAAATTTCAACCTAATATATCCAGTCTTATAAGATACTAATTTTCCTGACAAATAAGAATTAATACTTTCCCCAAAACTCTTAATATTGAGTTTATTTTCAATGATATCTAAAATTTGCATTGCTCTCATTTTTCCAGTAATCTGAAGAATTTTTTTTGGTGAATATTCGCTAGGAGAAAAAATTTGTTCTTTTTTTTCATCCATCTCAACTATTTCAAGATCGGGAGTTAAATTATTTTTTTCTCCCTTTTCTGTTGGCATAATAAGCAACACTTCTATTTCGTGAATTTCCTCTTTTAAACTAGTAGCTGGCTGACTATTGTCAGCGACACTAATATCATCAAATCCCGCCCTTCTTAAAGCTTTTTTTGCTCTGACTACCAGGCTCTTTTTAGAAAATCTGAATTTTTTGCTGTCAGTGGTTTTTGAATCTTTTTGAGTTACGTTACTACTCCAAATGATTGGGATGCTATATTTTTTAAATATATTCCCAATTAAGTTTTCAACCATTTTGGCATATTCAAAAGTTTTAGAGTCAGCTGGAATTTTTTCTCTTTTGTTTTTTGGTGACGGAACTTCTTTTTTCTCTTCTACTTCAGTTATCTTTGTTTGAAGAAAAGTTTTTCCTTTTAGAAACTGGTCTGATTGTTTCTTTTTCGGGTGGATAATTTTGTCAGGAATTAATTGAAACAACCTTATTTTTCCTTTTGAACAGCTAGTTTTTGATTTTGGAAAACCCATAAAAATTAAAAATTCATGAGCTTTTTTTGAGGTAGATTTACAATTAAAAGAAACAACTCCATAAAAACCGGAGGCCTTAGATTCTTGAAGGATCGCTCCTGAAAATAAAAATTGTTCCTTTGTTAAAATATTTTTAATATTTTTGAGAGCCTCTTTGGCTTCATGAAAAGTTAATCTTTTTTTAACTGCCTTGTTAACAATACCTGTTTTTACCATAAATATTAATTTTAATGAACAAAATAATATATTACTTAAAATACCACAATATAATCAGAATAGCAAGCTATTAAAAATATTTCAATTAATCAAAAATTTGGTAAAGCCATTTGCGAATTTCTTCAAAAATAACAACAGAAAATCCAACTACAATAATCAAAAGCCAATCTATAAATGATAAGGGGGTTGTGTGTAATATTTTTTGGAAAAAAGGAGTGTAAACAGCTAATAATTGAAGTCCGATAACTAATAGGGTCGCTCCAATAAGAAATTTATGTTGAAGAATTTTTTCCTTAAACAAAGATTGTGTCTTGGAAATACAATTCCAAGCATTAAGCCATTGAAAAGCAGCTAGAACTGTTAAAGAAACTGTTAAGGCTTTAATTGAATCAATTTGTAAATAATATTTGAATAAAATTAAAGTCCCAATAACCATGGGGGTAGCCATTATAATCATTCTTTGAATCATTAAAGAGTCGATAATTTTTTTTCGGTGGCTAAATTTTTCATGATAAAAACTTTGACCCCCTTTTGAATCAAAAGACATGGCTAAAATTGGAAAACTATCTGTCACTAAATTTAACCAAATAATTTGGGCTGCTAAAAGAGGTAATGGTAATTTTAATATAATAGCCACTGTGATAACCATTATTTCTCCAATTCCAGTAGAAAAAAGATACAGGATGACTCTCTTGATATTTTTATAAATATTCCTTCCCTCTTTAATAGCATCGACAATACTGCCAAAATTATCATCTAAAAGAACAAGGTCTGAAGCTTCTTTAGCTACTTCTGTTCCAATCTTTCCCATAGCCACTCCTAAATCAGCAGCTACTAAAGACGGGGCATCATTAACTCCATCACCTGTCATAGCAATAATCTTTCCATTATCTTTATAAGCTTTAATAATTTTTAATTTATGCTCTGGACTAACCCTAGCAAAAACAGTGGTTTTTTCTAGTTCAAATTTAAATTCCTCGTCAGATAATTCATCAATGTCTTTACCTGTTAGGATACTATCTCCTTCTATAAAAATGCCTGCCTCTCGAGCAACTGCCTGAGCGGTAATTTTGTGATCACCGGTAATCATTATCACTTTTACCCCGGCTAATTTTGTTTTTTTAACTGCTTCAATTACTTCTGGACGCAAGCCATCTTTCATCCCGAAAAGACCAATGAAAGTTAATTTTTTTGTATCTGCTTCTTTATATTCAAAAGAAACATTTTCATTTATCCCTACTGCTAAAACACGAAGTCCTTGCTTAGACATTTTTCTGATCATCGATTCAATTATTTTTTTTTCTTCAAGTGATAACTTATAACAAAGGGATAAAACTGTTTCTGGAGCTCCAACTATCTTTAAAAGTCCTTTATTATCAATCAAATGAGTAGTTCCATGATATTTATTAGCATGACTAAAAGGAATATCTATTATTAAAGGATATTTTTCTTCTAATTTACTTTTATTAAAACCAATTTTATGTCCTAAAACCAACAAAGAGGCTTCGGTTGGTTCTCCGCTGACTAACCATTGATCTTTTTCTTCAGAATAAAAAACACGAGCATTAGCGCAAAAAAGGGCTAATTTCCCCATCATCATGAGTTCAGGATAATTTCGAGGATTAATTATTTTTCCATTAAAAGAAATTTTTCCTTTGGGCTCATAACCGATACCCCCAACTTCAAAAAGTTTATTATTAGTATATATTTTCTGGATAATCATTTCATTTTTAGTAATGGTTCCAGTCTTATCAACAGCAATTATTTCCGCTTCTCCCAAAGACTCTACTGCTTGAAGCCTTTTTACTAAAACATTTTGTTTACTCATTTTAAAAACACCTCTGGTTAAAATTAGAGTAATAACAATTGGTAATCCCTCAGGGATAACTGAAACAGAAAGAGAAACAACAATCTTGAACATTTCTCTAATATTATTTCCTGACCAGATCCCTATTATAAATAATAATAAACTTATTATTCCAACTAGGGTAATGATTATTTTGGCGATATTCTCAATATTTCTTTTAAGCGGTATCTCAGTATTTATTGTTTCAATTTTTTTTGAAATTTTCCCTAGAATAGTATTAAGTCCGGTGGCAACCACAATGGCTTTCCCGTTTCCGGCCACAATATGAGTTCCTTTAAATACCATATTATTTTGGTCGGCTGGGCTTAATTTTTTATTTAATGATTTAAGATTAACTTTGTGAACTGGGACAGACTCTCCGGTTAAAGTAGATTGGTCAAGAATTAAATAGTGGGAATCAATAATCCTAGCATCGGCAGGAATTTTATTTCCATCTTGTAAAATAATAATATCTCCTGGAACAATTTCTTTTGATGAAATGATTATTTCTTTTTCTTCGCGTAAAATTAAAGTATTAGTTTCGGAAAACTCTTTTAGTAACAAAAGAGTGTTTTGAGCTTTTCCTTCTTGGATGGTTCCTATTAGAGCATTAAAGAAAAGAACAAAGAGAATAATAAACCCATCTGTCAGCTCCCCCATCAAAAAAATTATTAGACTGGCTAAAAATAAAATATAAATAAGAGGACTCTGAAATTGTTTTAAAAATATAGAAAAAAAACTATCAACTTTCGGATCAGGTAATTCATTAGATCCGTATTCTTTTAAACGTTTTTGAACCTCAGAGTTGTTCAGACCACTTTCCCTAGAAGATAATTCTTGGATTATTTCTTTGTAGCTCTTGGTATGCCAAATAAGTTCCATCATTCCATTTTACTACAATTTAAGCTAAAATGGCTTATATCATAAGGTAAAACTGTGTAATAAATGCCTTATTGGATCGTCATAATAGATGAAAGTAAATAAACAAAATAGTGAATTTTTAAGGGCCTATGATGAATATTCAGATGCTATTTTTCGATTTTGTCTCTTTAAAACCAGAAATCGAGATTTATCTTTAGATATTACTCAAGAAACATTTATGAAAACTTGGGAATATCTCTCTGGGGGAGAAAAGAGGGAGATCGAAAATATTAGAGCTTTTTTGTATAAAGTAGCTAATAATTTGATTATTGATCAATCACGAAAGAAAAAAAATTTTTCCTTGGATGAGATGGTAGAATATGGATTTGATTATGGATTTGATGAAAAAGAAAAAACTGAAGAAGTAATTGATGGAAAAAAAGTTATTAAGGTCTTAGACCAAATTGACGATAAATATAGGGAAGTCATTATTATGCATTATGTTGATGACTTTTCTATAAAAGAAATCGCTAAAATTATAAAAGAGACAGAAAACAATGTATCTGTTCGTCTCCATCGAGGATTAAAGGATATAAAAAGTATTTTAAGAGAATATGAGAAATGATATTTTTAAAAAAATTATAGAAAAGATAAAGAAAGTTGTTCTTCAAGAAGATGAAAAAACTCTTATTAAAGGGAGGCTTTTGTCATTTATGGAAAAAAATCCAGCTCCAATTAATTCTCCTTTTTTTATTAAATCACCATATTTTATTTCTTCAAAATTATTTAACTTTTCTTTAATAAAAAAACCTATGCGAATTATTATGGTGACTAGTCTTGTAATCACTCTTTTGACTGGTGGCAGTTTTTCTTATGCGGCTGAACAATCTCTTCCCGGAGATGCCCTTTACCCTATAAAAGTAGAAATTAACGAAGAAATAAGAGGTATTTTTATTTCAGGATCAAAAGAAAAAGCAATCTGGGAGATAGAAAGAACTGAAAGACGTCTTCAAGAAGCAGCCGAACTAGTGTTGAAAGATAAAATGACCTCCAGTGCCAGTGAAAAAATAAATAATCAGTTAGATAAACATGCGGATAAAATAGATAAAGAAACTAAAAAAATTGAGGTAAAAAATCCTAAATTAGCAGTAGAGATACATTCACAGTTAGAAACTTCCCTTGGAGTTCATACGACAGTTTTATTGGCTATAAAAGAAGAAACGAAGAGCGAAAAAAATATAGATGATATTCTTTCTAAGACTTATGAAAAGACAATTAAATCATCGGAAAATAAAAATGAAAGTAAAAAACTAATAGCTGAAGAAGGAGGGATAGATACTGATGGGGAAATCAATATTCAGAAAAAAATTAAAGAAGCAGAAAAAAAAGTTAATGAGTTGCAATTTGTGGTAGACAATCTAAAAATACCTGCCTCAAAAACATTTGCTAATGATATAGATGAAAAACTAGCTAAGATTCAAGAACTTAAAGGAAAAGTTGACAAGGAACCTGAGGTTAAAGATAATGATGCAGAAACATTTCTTGTCTTGCAGAAAATAAATCAAAAGGCTGACGAGTTAAGTCTTCTTTTGTCTCTAAAAGATGAAATAAGAACCAGTGAGGGATTATCAAATTCGTTAGAAAATATAATTAATGATGTCGGAGAAGTTATTAAAAAAGATTTACAAGAGCTAGAGGAATTAACTCCTGTAACAATAAAAGAAGAAACTTTAATCGATGATTTTGAAACTATCGAAATTATTAGTCCTCTTTCCACTATTCCTGATAAAAAAAATGGAAAGGACAGCCAAACTGACTAGACCAATTAAAACTAGAAACCAAATATAAGAATTACTTTTTTTGTTATTAACCCTGTTCTCAGGTAAAGTTTTTATAATACTTGCTTCAAGGGGTATTTCAGACAAATTAGAATCCAGATTGGTTTTATTCTCTACTAAAATATTATTTTCTTCTTTAATTTGATCTATTTCTTCTTGAACAAATGTTTTAGCCACTGAATTTTCGTAAACTATCTTTTGAGGAATTTTCTTTGGTTCTGGTTCTTTTTTGTAATCAGAAGCAATTTTTTGATTAGGGTAAATTAGGGCCATTTGATTTAAAGCGATATTTGTAAAACCAGTCACTGAGGGAGAGAAAACGAGTTTTTTTCCAGATAGAATAAATGTATTTTTGGGAATATTAAAATAATTGTCATTAGATTTAAGTGACCATTTTCCAATATTAATTTCATTATCTGATTCATTAAAAAGTTCAATGGAACCATCTTCAAAAACATTTGAAATAGACAAATCAGCTGGGATAACTTCAATTACTATCCGATCAGTAACATCAGGATTTAAATTATAAAAATTCTTGCGATACTCTAAAATAACAACGTATTCCCCGGGATGCGAATAAGTATATTCAAAATCTTTATTTTCTTGATCTTCCCTTATTTCTCCATTTCCAAAATTCCATGTATATTTTCCTTTAATTAAAATTTCTCCTCCAGAATTCAAAGTTTTACTACTAAAAATATAAGGGGCTTCAGCGATCATTGATTCGGGAGCAATTATTTTTGTTGACATTTTGGTGGGTAAAGAGAAAACAGGAATGTTTTCATCTATAATAATCAATTCTTTACTACTGCTACCACCACTTTCTCCTCCATGATTAGAAGAACTGCCTATATTTGTCGCTCTTGGGGTAGCTTCTCCGGTCTGCCAAACAGCCCCATCCCATTGCATTGTCTCTTTGGTTGCATTATCGCCAGCCAACCAACCGGTGGAAGCATCTATTTGATTAATAATTTCTCCTAAATCATTTTTTAAAATTAAATGTTCTCCATCATTAGAAAGAGCTCCTGTATAAATAAAATCAGCAGAAATGGTTGGGGCAGAACTATCGTCAGTTCTTTCTAAAAGAAAAAAATTAAAAGAGGGAAGAAATCCTGAGAGGGTGATACTGGGAGAATCATCCGTTGCTTCAAGGGTCCAATTAGTTAAATCAATATCACTTCCGCCCAAATTATACAATTCAATCCACTCATCCGAAGAAGAATTACTGTTCCCCATCCAAGCAATCTCATTAATAATTACTTGAGCAAAAATATTATGAGTAAATAAGATAATGATTAGAACAAAAAAAACTTTTATTAAATTTTTCATTATTTTAACTTATTCTAAAATCTTTTTTAAAACATCTTCAGGCACTTCTTTAGGAGGGTTAAGTTTTTTCTCTGTTCCAATTTGTGATTCCGTTGAAATCGACAATCTTTGATTTTGTGAAGGGGGAATAGAATTTTTTTTGTTTTCTCTATTCTCAAGAGCTTTGTTAAGAACCTCTTTTAATTGTGATAAATTTTGAGCAGAAGGATCTTTTTGAGGAACTTTTTCTTTTAGTTGAGAAAGAGGGACTGTTTTTCCGTAATTTTCATTTTTTTCTATCTTAACTTTTTCGTCAGTTAAAAACTCTCTATTTTTAAAATTAGAGTCGGGGTTAGTCCCCCCTTCGAGTTTATTGAGTAGTTCTTTAAGTTTGGGGGATGATGGTTCTATTTTTTGCATTTGAGATCTTTGTTTTTTTGGATGATTTATTGTTGTTTGAGTTTGAATATTCTTATCAGGTTTCCAGGTGGTAATCGGGGGGTTATTTTTTATTTCTGTTTGAGATTTTTCAGATCTTTGGTTTGTTAGTAACGATTGAGATTTTTCATATCTTAGAGGTGTTTGGGATCTTTGGAATTTCGTATCGTTTTGTCGCGGTCTATAATTAGGAGTGGGTAATTTTGTTGTTGAATTAAATTCTTTTTTTTTGAAATCTTTATTTAATAAAGATCTTTCATCTTTTTCTTCTTCGATAGTATCATGCCAAGATTTTATTTCTTCCTCCACAAAGGCACGTTGGCGCGAGTATGCTTTTCTTGAATTAAGAATGATTTGCTCTTTAAAATTAATTGGCGGTTCTTTAATAGGGGGAATAGTAACAGCTGAAAACGGCTTAGAACCAATGCCATTGATTAGAAGTTTTAAATAAATCTGAGCAAATCCAAGATTAACAATATCATCTATAAAAAAATAAGGAGAGAATTCTTTTTCAAAGATTTCCGCATCAAAAGAACCAACTCTAAAAATAATCATTGTCCCCACGTTGCCAAAAACAGCGGCTCGAACTTCTTCCGGCATTTGTTCTATGTATTGATGGGCAATAGTTAAATTAAGTTTATATTTTCGAGCCTCGGATAAAATATCAGCAAAAGATTCATTAGCAAAAGACTGAAATTCATCCACATAAAAATAAAAATTTGGAAGTCTTTCTAAGGCTCCAGCCGAAACATCCGCTCGAGACATGGCTCCAAGATAAATTTTTGTAATCAACATTCCTCCTAATAAATTTGAATTCTGCTCGCCAATTTTTCCCTTAGAAAGATTCATTATCAAAATCTTTCTTTTGTCCATTACTTCTCTAATATCAAAAGTTGATTTTGGTTGACCAATAATATTACGAATAAGGGGATTAGAAACAAATTGACCAATTTTATTTTGTATAGCGGCTCCGGCTTCTTGCATATAACGATCTCCATATTTAGCAAATTCGTCTACCCAAAAAGCTTTAACTGATGGATCAGAAATGTTATTAACTACTTTTTTACGATAATTTTTATCAGCTAACATCCGGTTCACTCCTAAAAGAGTTGCATTTGGGTATTCAAGTAAAGCCAATAAAATATTATTCAAAATATATTCCATTCGAGCTGACCAAGCATCCACCCAAATTTTTTTAAAAGCACTCATTAATCCGCTAGCTACTAAATGGCGTTTATCTATTCCGACATCTTCCATCACATTAAAAGAAACTGGGTAATCCATATCAAAAGGAGCAAAATAAATGACATCTTTTATTCTATGTTCGGGAATATAATCAAGTAATTTTTCGGCAGTTCCCCCATGAGGATCAATAAAAGCCATTCCTTCTCCTTCGATGATATCCTGAATGGCCATATTCTCTAAAAGAGTAGATTTTCCCATTCCTGTTTTTCCAATTACATAGACATGTCGAGTACGATCTTTGGCCTTAATCCCAAAGGGAACTTTGTTATTGCGATAATCAGTTTCAGCAAAATAAGTAATTTTTTCTGGGTCACCCAACATATTAGGAATTATAGCCTATTTTAAAGATAAAATCTAAATAAGATATTGGCAAAAGGATTGACAAATTAGTATTAGGTATGGTATAATTAGGAAGTTCTTTAACACATTTTATAACCATTCTGCGCAAAGCGGAATACAAACAAAGGAGGATTTAAATGTTACAGAAACAAATCCCTATTGGAATTGAATATGTGGTAACACATAATAATCCGCACCTAGATGAGGTAGCGGCTCTGTGGATCTTAAAAAAATGGGGAACGGAGGAATTCCCCGGAATCAAAAAGGCTAAAATTCTTTTTCATCCCGACCGGCATATAGGACCAAACGGTACCTCGTTTGAGGAGTTGGAGAAAAAGGGTTATCTTTTTCTTGGGATTGGAGGGGGGAAATTCGATGACCATCAGAAAAAAACAGAAAAAGAGTGTTGCGCAACCTTGGTTGCTCAATATTTAGAAGCAGATGATGATCCTGCTCTTAACTATATTTTAAAATATGTTTTTCAAAATGATAAAAAAGCCGGCGCTCACCCATGGGAATTTGCAAACCTAATAAAAGACTACTTTGATCTTCACGAAAAAGAAGATCATCAGGAAGTAGTGAGGTGGGCCATGGAACCACTAGAAGTTAAATACCGGAAGCAACTGATGTTTCTTGAGGCAGAAGAAGAGTTTGAAAAAAAGTCGGAAATCTTTAAAATTACTCTAGTGAGTAATTTTAATGAACAAAAGATGATTTCAATTGCCTTGGTTTATGGAGACAATATTATGTTGTCAAAAGTGGGGTTGAGCAAAGGAGTAGGAATCATTGTTCAAAAAGGAGAGAGTGGAAATGTCCAAATTTATATAAATAAAAAAATAGGCATTCCTAAAATCTCTCTAGCGTGCGCCTTTGCAAAAATTCGGTTTGCCGAACAGGTGGCAAACAAAAAAGTCATCACCAGTAACTGGGAGGAACTAAAAGCCCCGGGATACGTAAAAGGAGCAAGTAATTGGTTCTACCACGAAGAAGGGCAGTTCTTTCTGAACGGGAGCAAAACAGCGACCGCTCCCCCGACTAAGCTAGAGATAAAAAAAATTTTGAGATGTCTTACTGAAAGTCTTGTATACAAAAAAAGAAAGACTTTCAAGGTTCTCCGTCAAGAACGGGAAAATAAATAGGACTAAAAACTCCATTGGGGACCTAGCTTAATCATAGTTAGGTCCTTTTTTTCTTCCAATTTTCTATATTTTTATGGTGACCAGAGAGTAAAATTTTGGGAACTTTATAATTCTTATTTTTGTATTTAATAATTTCTGGACGAGTATAAATCTCGGGGCTAGAAATACGATTTTCTTCTACTGACTCATTTTTTCCTAAAACACCTTTGATCTGACGAGTGATAATATCAATTATAACCATTGCTGGTAATTCTCCTCCTGTTAATACATAATCCCCGATTGATATTTCTTGAGCTCTTAAAACTTTTTTAACCCGAGCATCTATTCCTTCATAACGACCAGATATCAAAACTAGATGCTGATGTTTTTTTGCTAGGGTAATTGCATATTTATTGGTAAATTTTTTTCCGTTTGGAGATAAAATCATGATTCTTGAATCTTGATTTTTGATTCTTGATTTTATATGAGCGACCGCTCGAATTATTGGTTCAGCCATCATTACCATTCCCGGACCGCCACCATAAGGTTTGTCGTCTATTTGTTTGTGTTTGGCTTGTCCCGAGTGAGGTCGAGGGATAAAGTCTCTTGGATTATAAAATTTTATTTTTATTATTTTTTGTTTAATAGCTCGACCAAGAATAGACTCCTTAAAATAGGAATCAAACATTTCTGGAAAAATTGTAATAATATGAAAAGTCATATAAATACTATAATCTAAAATAATAAAAAACCACAATGACACATTCTCCGCTATGGCAGAGAATGTGTCATTTTTTATAATGTGTCATTTTTTATATGGGTTGGTAAGTTTAAAGGTTTTAATGTAATTTTTGAGTTTTATTTCTTTCAAGTACAAAAGAAAGTCTGTGGGTAAGGGCGACGGTCCAACCCATACGCTTTTTTGAATCATAATATAACCAAATTTTTTCAAATGAAAACGAAGCCATTCCCTTTCGGCTTTTTGAGCCACCGGCACGTCAAACATTACTAAAAGATTTTTAGATGAATCTTTTATGGGAAGTTTTGAAAAAGACTTAAGTGAATCTTCTTTTTTCTTTAAATATTTTTTCCCATTAATGGTTATGATAAAACCGTTCAATTCTTTTCTGACTAACTTATCCTTAAACAAACGGTCAACGGTGGAACGTAGGGTTCTTTTTGAATAAATTCCCAAACGAGGAATACCGAAAAGATTAACGGACATACCTTTATATTTTATTTCCTTATCCCAAAGCTCTCTTAAAATCTCTCCAACTATGGACATAATGTAATTTTATACTGAAACCAAAAATGACACAAGTTCTGCCTAGGCAGAACTTGTGTCATTTTACTCAATTGCTTGATTATCTGAATTGTCTGAATTGTCTGAATTATTTAAAAATTACAGATTTTTTTTCTTATTCACATACTTACTCCGGTCAAAACGGGAAATGTTCATTTTATCTAAAGATCTGGTGCATTTTTAAATATTTTCTTTTTGCTTAAGCTCTCTTTTTTTATCTAATATTTCTTTATATGTTTTAATCATATCAACCCCCGTTTGACAGGACTCAAACAAACCAGGTATGATATTAGCTCCGGCTAAACCAATAACGCCAGAGGTAATTTTGCCTCTCCAATCTTGGTTCAAATCTTCGTCAGAGAATGACTCCAGTAATGGGTATAGGGGTATGGCCTCTTTTAAATTGAAAACCATACCTCTTTTAAAATTTTTGTATTGTCTAGACAACCCTTCCAACTCTTTTTTTAATTTTTCCACCGTGGCTTCTTTCTCGTTTTTCCCGTTTAGGGATGGTGTTCTTTCAAAATTATTTGTCATAAAATTTATTTCTTACTGTTAACTTTTAATATCTCTGGCTAGAGATGAAATTCTTTCAATTGTTTCCGACATTTCTTTCAAAGCTTGCTCAAACTGTATGTCCTCTTCCGATGATGTATTTCCCGCCTTAAGTCGTTGTATAAACTCTGAAAAGTAAACTGGGTCTTTAAATTTATCATTCATATCATTAAATTAATAATTAAAGTTAATAATATTCTTATAGTACTCTCTCTCTCTCTCTCTCCGCGTCAAGAGCCGGTGTTTATAATTCCCCAGCCAGCACTTTTGGTGTTGTTTAACAAAAACCCCCGCCAAAGCGGGGGTTTTTGTTATAATATTTGAGTTTATTTTTTAAGCTCTTCCATCGCTTCATCAACCGCCTCAGCTGGATTAGCAGCCGCTGGTTTTAAGGATCCCTCAGGCTCATTAATCTTCAGATTAACTCGAGCATTGTTTTTCATTCCAATTACTCGCAAGAGGGTTCGGATAGCTTTGGCTGTATTTCCCTGTCGCCCAATTATTTTCCCCATGTCATCTACATGAACATCGAGAGTCATTAGAACGCCCATTTCATCAACCTTTCGGTTAACTTTGACATTCTTTGGATTGTCGACTAGAGACTTAACAACGTACTCAAGAAATTCTTGATCTAGCTCCATTTTTCTATCATCCAACTTATCTTTTAATTAAGTGCACTATCTCGACTTTATAATAGTACAGCTATTGTATATTATATTCTATTCTTTTTTAAAAGTCAATCCTTACTTGTTTTTTTCGGCCCCTTTGGGTGCTGGAGTTTCTACTTTGGGTCCAGCTTTTATTTCTTTTTTCTTCAGGGTAGAACTTTTTCTAGGAAGAACATTTATTTTCTTTCCTTGAATAATTTTTTTATCAATTAAAAAATTATGAACTGTGTCAGAAACCTGAGCTCCATGAGACATCCAATGTTTAATTCTGTCTTCTTTTAAATTAAGGTCTTTTGTTTTTGGATTATAAAAACCAAGGATCTCTAAAAACTTCCCGCTTTTTGGCCCAATTTTGGAATCAGCCACCACCACCCGAAAATGAGCTTGGTTTATTTTTCCTATTCTTTGTAATCTAATCTTTAACATAGAAATCATACTACCAAATCTCTACTAAAATATCAACTTCATTACTAAAAAACAATTCTTTCCTAAAAATAATAGTCAACATATCGATAAAATAGAGTTTTTTGTGCTATATTCAAGTAATGAAGAGAAAAACAAGACCCAAAAGGAAAACAATTAGGGAATCAAAATATCTCGAGGGAACACTTTTTTTGACTTCTAAGGGGGTGGGTTATGTTGAGGTTGATCAATTAGAAGATGATATAGAAATAGCTCCTAATCTTTTAAATACCGCTCTTCATAAAGATAAAGTAAAAATTTTACTTCATTCTAAAAAAGGAGGGCGAAGAAAAAGTGGCGAAATAATAGAAATAACAAAAAGATCCAATGTTGGTTTTGCTGGTGTTTTAGAAAAAAAGAATGGTAATTTCTTTTTAATTCCTAATAACCAAAAAATGTACGCCAATATTTTTATTCCTGTAGATAAATTGAAAAAAGGAAAAATTGGTGATTTGATTTTTGGAAAAATAGTTGATTGGAAACCAAATAGATATCCTATTGGAGAAATAATAAAAATTTTAGGGAAACCACAAGAAAACGAGGCAGAGATGCAAGCAATTGCTTTAGAAAAAGGATTTTCTGAACAATTCCCTATTCCAGTGGAAGAATCAGTAAACTTAATCTTTCAACAATCTCAAAATACTTCACAAACTGAAATAGAAATAGGAAAACGAAAAGATTTTAGAAAAACATTAACCTTCACTATTGACCCGGATGACGCAAAAGACTTTGATGATGCTCTTTCTTTCAAAGAATTGGAGAAGAATAAATATGAAATAGGAATTCACATTGCCGATGTTTCTTATTATGTCAAAGCAGATTCAGTTTTAGATAAAGAGGCTCTAAAAAGAGCCACTTCTGTTTATTTGGTTGACAGAACTATCCCGATGCTTCCTGAGGTGTTATCTAATGATCTTTGTAGTTTAAAACCAAACGAAGACCGATTAACTTTCGGGGCTGTTTTTATTTTAGATAGTACTGGGAATATTTTAGAAAAGTGGTTTGGAAAAACAATAATTCATTCTCAAAAAAGATTTACTTATAAAGAAGCTCAGAAAAATTTAAATGAAAAAATCGGAAAGTTTTACAGAGAGTTAGATATTATTAATAAATTAGCAAAAAAATTAAGGGAAAAAAGATTTAACGAAGGATCAATTGATCTTGATAAAGAAGAAGTAGGATTTACTCTTGATAAAAAAGGAGTCCCTATAAAAATTGAGAAAAAAGTCCGTGGCGATACTAATAAGTTAATTGAGGAATTTATGCTTTTAGCTAATAGAAAAGTAGCTGAATGTTTTGTTGATAAAAAAAACCAAAAAAATCTTTTTGTTTACCGTATCCATGATAAACCCAACAAGGAAAAAATGAATGAATTGGCTGATTTTTTAAGAGGATTTGGGTATAAGTTTAAAATGATAAACGGAATGATTCCTTCAAAAGAAATAAACAATATTCTTAAAAGCTTAAATAATAAACCAGAGGCTGACGCTATCCAAACAATTATTATTCGCTCAATGGCAAAAGCGATTTACTCAACTAAAAATATCGGTCATTATGGATTGGCTTTTAATCATTATACCCACTTTACTTCTCCTATTCGTCGTTATCCAGATATAATTGTTCATCGATTATTAAATAATTATTTAGAAGGAAAAAGACTAAATAAAGAAGATTGGAAATATTATGAAAAAATATCTAATATCTCATCAGAAAGAGAAAAAGAGGCTCAAGAAGCTCAATGGGCTTCGATAAAATACAAGCAAGTTGAATATATGTCCTATCATCTTGGTAAAGTATTTAATGGAGTTATTACTAGTATTACTAACTGGGGTATTTATGTTGAAGAAAAAGAAACCAAGTGCGAAGGAATGGTAAAATTAAGAAATATTGATGAAAAAAAATATAAAATCGGCAGTCAGGTAAAAATAAAAGTTATCGCTACTGATTTAAAAAGAAGAATTATAGATTATAATTTTGTTTAGTATGCAAATAACTAAAAAAATAATTCATCATGGGGTTTGGGTGATCTTGGCTATAATAATTGGAATTTTAATTGTTTTTTTATTAGCCAAGGGAGGAAATACTGTTTATTCATTTGCTGATTCAAAAATAAATGAACTAAAACAAAACTTGGTCAAAAAAGATATTTTAAAAGATCAAATTTCTCCCCCCCAAGCAAGCAAAAAAACAGAACCACCCTTAGATTATTTTGCCAAAGACCCCGATAAATCGCTTGAGGTTAGCGCTCTTGTTTATTTAGTTGGGGATTTAGAAACTGGTGAAATTATTTTAAGTAAAAATATTAATGAAACTTTTCCAATCGCTTCTGTCTCAAAATTAATGACAGCCTCTTTGTCAGACAAAGACAATGAATTACTTTATCCCCTACTCTTAAAATCAAGTAATTCTACCGCTGAAAAAATAGCAAGAAACGAAGGAAGAGACAACTTTATAATAAAAATGAATCAAAAAGCGGCCTCCCTTGGTCTTTTTAATACCGCCTTTAAAGACCCGAGTGGTTTATCTAGTTCTAACATTTCTACTGCCTCTGATTTATTTAAATTTGCCCGTTATCTCAGAAAAAACGAAAACTATATATTTGAAATAACTAATAATACTACGGTAAAAGTTGGCAATGATAATTGGATAAATATTAATGGACTTGCTCAAAAAAAGGATTTTCTTGGAGGAAAAACTGGATATACTAGCGCCGCTCAAAGAACCTTAGTATCTATTTTTGAAATGCCCTCAGAAAAAGATAGGGAAATTGCTCTTATTTTACTCCAAAGTACTAATCGAATAAAAGATGTTGAAACTATTCTTTCTTATTTAAAAGATAATATTTATTACGGTGAACGGGGAGATGACGGGGTTAGCCTTGTAGTTTTAAAAGAAAATATTTTAGAAGCTGACGAAAACAGAAGTGGCAAAGCTAGTCTTATGTTTGTCGGAGACATTATGATGGATAGAGGAGTAAAAATGTCCATCCAAAAAAACTTTCTTGATAACCAAATGTTTTTGTTTGAAAATATGGAATATTTGAAAAAGGCTGATATTCTTTTTGGTAATTTGGAAGGACCTGTTTCCGATAAAGGAAAAGATTTGGGAAATCTTTATTCTTTTCGAATGAATCCAGAAACAATTTCAACTTTAGATAAGGCTGGTTTTGATGTGTTGTCAGTAGCTAATAATCATGCTGGCGATTGGGGACAAGAGGCTTTTGAAGATACATTAGCCAGATTTGAGGAGAGTAATATTTTAGCCGTTGGTGGTGGTTTAAATGAAACCGAAGCCAAAAGACCAAAAATTATTAATGTTAATGATTTAAAAATCGGTTTTCTTGGTTTTTCAGATGTTGGTCCTGATTGGATGAAGGTTGAAGGAGAAAAACCAGGAATTCTTTTAACTCGCAGTCTTGATTTTACTGAGACAATAAGGGGGGCAAGTCAGCAGGTAGACTTATTAGTGGTAACATTTCATTTTGGGGATGAATATGTTGAATATAATGAACGTCAAGAAAAATTAGCTCATTTAGCAATTGATTCCGGAGCTAAAATTATAATCGGCCATCATCCCCATGTTGAACAAGCAACTGAATTTTATAATGGTGGAATAATTGCTTATAGTTTAGGTAATTTTATTTTTGATCAATATTTCTCTGATAAAACAATGAAAGGATTAATGTTGGAAATAGAGATTGAAGAAAAAAAAATAAAACAAATTATCAAAAAAACTGTTCAATTAAATCAATTTTATCAACCTAGTTTAACAAGTTCAGAGATAATAACACCCCCAGAAGATGTTGTTAATTTATTCTTAAAAAATACAATCAATGATAAAAAGGGAGAAATAAGTATTGAGATTGGTTGGGTGGGAGATATTTTTCCATTTCCAAATAAGGAGACCCAATTAGGAGAAGATATTTTTAGTGATGTAAAAAGTGTATTAAAAGAGCCAGATATCATGATTGGAAATCTTGAAGGAGTCTTGACCGACAATGGCACATCAAAATGTGACTATGAGTATTTCAATAAAGAGACTTGTTTTACTTTTCGTGGATCTCCCTCTTTTGCTAATGAGTTAAGTCAAGCTGGCTTTGATGTTATAAATCTATCTAATAATCATAATTTTGATTATGGGCAAGATGGTTATTTAAATACTATCAGTGTTTTAGATAGATCTGGCCTAAGTTCTGTAAGAGATAAAAATATTATCACAAAAAAAATTGACAATTTTGACATTGCTATTGTTGGATTTTCCACAAGTCCAAGATCCGCTTCATTATTAGATTATAATGAGATAGAAAATTTAATAAAACAAGCCAAGAAACAAGCTGACTTAGTAATCGCTCTCTTCCATGGGGGAGCGGAGGGGGTAGATAAAGGAAATATCCCTGATAGTAATGAGTTTTATTTGGATGAAGACAGAGGTAATTTGAGAAAAGCTGCCCGGGTGGCTGTTGATTCGGGAGCTGATTTAGTAGTTGGCTCTGGTCCTCATATTTTAAGAGGGATGGAATTTTATAATGGAAAACTTATTGCTTATTCACTAGGCAATTTTGCTGGAGACAAGAGTTCTAGATGGGATAAATCATTAGAAACATCAGCGATGTTAATGATATCTTTAAAAAACAATGGCGAATGGAATAATGGGAAAATAATTCCCATTAAAATTGATTCTGATGGTCATCCTAAAATTAGCAAAACAGACGAAGCTATTTCGCAAATTAATAACCTCTCGAAAGAAGACTTCGCCCAAAATTCCGTTATTATATCTAAAAACGGAGAAATCTCCCCGCCGATTATTACTATCGAATAAAATTATTTAAATTTATTTCGCTATTTGAACGGCTTGAGAGAGATTAACTGAAAGAAGTTTAGAGGCTCCGTCTATTCCAATAGTTACCCCATATAAAACATGAGATCGAGACATTGTTTCTCGATTATGGGTAATCAGAATAAGTTGAGAATGTTTAGATAAATTTTCCACCATATCTCCATATTTTCTAGAGTTAGCTTCGTCAAGAGCAGCGTCTGTTTCATCCAAAATCAAGAATGGCGGAGGGTTAACTTGTGAAATTGCAAATAATAAAGCAATAGAAGTTAAAGAGCGCTCCCCGCCAGAAAACATATGGAGATCCTTTGATTTTTTTCGAGGAAGAGAAACATTAATATCAATTCCTTGTTCTATTTCCCCTTCTTCTTCAATTAAAGTTGGAATATTTTTAAACTCTATATCTTCTTCGTCTTGTTGTTTTTTTTTTCTATTTGAGGCATTAATAACTGACAAACTTGCTTTTCCTCCTCCAAACATTAACTCAAAGAATTTCTGGAATTGTTTATTTATTTTATCAATCCCCTCTTTAAATTCTCCATCTATTTTTTCTTTCAATTCTTTTATTAAAATTTTCAAAGATTCAACACTTTTATTCAAATCCTCAATTTCTTTTGATAAGAATTCATCCCTTTCGGCTACTTCTTGATATTCTTTTATTACTTCACTACTTCCAATACTTCCAATATCTTCTAATCTTATTTTAATCCTTTCTATTTTTTTTCTTCTAATTTCTTGAATTTCTCTGCTTTCATTTTCAGATTCAATCAAGAGTTTAAATTTTTTATAAGAAAAAATAACTGGACCAATTAATACCTCTGCTTCTCTTATCTCTTCTTTGAAATTAACTTCTGTTTTATATAAATTGTCCTCTTGAATACTTATTAAATTATCTTGAGATTTGATATCTTTTTCTTCTATTTTTAATTTAAATTGCTCTTTTTCTTCTTCCCTTTCATCCATCCTTTTTCTATCTATTGTCGTTCTAAATTCTTTTATTAATTGGTAAAATTTTTTTTCTTCAGCTTCTAAGGCGCTTAATTCCTTTAAAATATCATTTTTAGTTTTAATTAATTCATCATTTTTATAATTAGTTGGTTTTTCATCCTTAAGAGACGGGTTAAACTGATCAACTAAAACTTTTATTCTTTCCAAAATATCAAACACTTCCTGGAGTTCATTTCCTAATAAAGCTTGATCGAGATAATCTTGTAAATCAGAAATAAAAACATCAATTTCTTCCATAGATACTGGCAAAACAACAAGATTTTTAGAATTAATCTCTAGCCTTCCTTCAATTCTTCCAAGTTTTCTTGATAATTCATCTTTTAAAATACGGATTTTTTGAATTTTTTCTTCTGTTGGTTGTAGTTGTTCTTGCTCGGGGATAAAATTATTTTTCTCTTCTTTTTTTGTTTCTTCAAGAGCTTTGGTTATTTTTTCTAATTTCTGGTTAATAATTTTTTTTTCTTGGTTCAATATGTTTTTTTCTTTCTCAATATAATTTTCTTCTTTTTTAAAATATTCTTTATAAAGTAATTCTAGTTCTGTTCTCATTTTTTCAGTTTTTTCCACTTTCTCAACTTGTTTTTTTAAGAAATTTATATAAGGAGCAATTTCCCGACGTAATGATTGAGCTTCCTTAATATTGTTTTTTGTTTTCTCCAGTTTTCTTTCGCTTTCTTTTAAACGATATTGGTAAACTTTAAGACCTAGTGAATCTTCTATCATCTCTCGACGATCTTTTAATGAGGAATTTAAAATTCGATCAGCTTCTCCTTGTGAAATAATCTGGTGTCCAGAACTTCCGACATTAACCGAAGCTAAAACAGATAAAATATCTTTTAGACGAACTTCGCTCCCATTGATTAAATAACGATTTATTCCATCACGATAAACTTCTCGACTAATAGTAATTTGGTTATAATCTAGTTTTATTTCTTTTTTAGAATCCGCACTAGCTAGAGTAAATTTTTTATCTTTATTATCAAAAACAACTGAGACAGAGGCTTTATTAAAATGACTTAAATTTTTTGAGCCCTTAAAAATAAGATCAGCTCCTGATTTCCCTCGAAGAGATTTTATTGATTGTTCTCCTAAAACAAAACTAATTCCTTCGGCAATATTTGATTTTCCAGAACCATTAGGACCAACAATTGAGACAATGGGGTTATCAAATTTGATAACTGTTTTTTTAGCAAAAGATTTAAACCCTAGAAGTTCTATACTTTTTAATTTCATATTACTCCCAATTTTTTACTTTCAAGGCTAGTTGAGCAGCTTGTTGTTCGGCTTCTTGTTTTGAATCTCCCCTGCCTTCAGCCATAAGTTCTTTGTCAAAATAAATACCAACTGTAAATTTTTTGTTATGATCTGGTCCCTCTTCGTCTATTACTTGGTAAAAAGGAGTAATTCCTATATATTCTTGGGCCTTTTCTTGAATTAAACTTTTAGCATCTCTCCATAATCCTTTTGAAACTATCTCATTTGTCCGGCCCAAAAGATTAAACTTTATAAATTTTTGGGCTGGTTGATATCCTTGATCCAAATAAACTGCCCCAATAAAAGCCTCAAAAGTATTAGCTAATATGTATTGACGAGCTTTTCCGGCATCTTTTGTTTCCCCTTTTGATAAAAGTAAAAAGTCATTCATTTTTAATTCTGTAGCCACTTGAGAAATTGTAATAGTATTAACTAGGGCTGATCTAAGAGAAGTTAGTTCTCCCTCAGCTTTGTTGGAATATTTATTAAAAAGAAAATCAGTTACTACTAATTCTAAGACGGCATCACCTAAAAACTCAAGACGTTCGTTGTGAGAGATTTTTAATTTTGGATTTTCATTTAAATAAGAACGATGGACAAAAGCCTGCTTTAGCAAGTTTTTATTTTTAAAAGTAATTCCAGTTCTTTTTTCAAATTGAGTAAAATTAATCATGTAATTTTTTCAACAGTCTTGGCAATAAGCGGAAGAATATCGTCATAAATTTTAAGATCACCTATTTCTTCTAAATTAAACCATCTGGCACCATCTAGTCCTCCGGATTCTGCTAATTGTAATTCTTGAAAAACTGACTCGGCCATAAAATAAGTTACTTGTTTTCTTATTTTTCCTTCTTCTGGATGAGAAGCAATGTATTCATTTTCTCCAAGTTTAGTTTTTATATTAACATCAAGACCAATTTCTTCTTTTATAGCTCTTTTTGTTCCATCTTCATCTGTTTCTTTTTCTTCAATTCCACCCTTAGATAAAGTCCAGTAACCAAAAACATCGTGGACTAGGGCTAATTTTATTTCATCTCCGTCTCTGGTATAAATAACTGCTCCTCCCAATCTTTTTATTGGTAATTTAGAAATATCAACTGGTTCATCTTTTTTCTTTTTACTTATCTGATCTTTTCCGGGTTCCCCAATTTCTTTATAAACAGTTCCCAAAACCCCATTAATAAATTTGCTACTGCTTTCTCCTCCGAAACTTTTAGCTAGTTCAATTGATTCATTAATAGCTACTTTTGGAGGAACTTGATCATGATCACTAAATAAAAGTTCATATAATCCTAAACGCAAAACATTTCTGTCAACTCCTGAAATTTTATTAAGAGGCCACTCGGGAGCAGCTTTTTCTATTATTTCGTCAATAGATTTTTTTTTCTCTAAAACACCCAAGAGAAGCGTCTCCATAAAAGAAGAATCTTCCAACCCAGGACCAAAATCTTTAGTGTTTCTGTTTAAAATAGAAAGAGGACTTTTTTGGTTTTGAACATCAAAATCCAACTCAAAAAGAGTTTGGAGAACAATTGATCTTGAAAGGTGCCTATTAGCCATAGTTAGTATCAATGGTTATTATTATTGTTGTTGTTTTTCTTTTTCTTTTATTCTTTGTTGTTTCTTTTTTAATTTTTTAACAACATCAATAACTTGTCGGCCTCGATACGAACCACATTTCAAACAAGCTTTGTGACGAATATGAGATTCGCTACAATTACTACACTTGGAAACAGCCGGTCCCTTTAAGGCATGATGGGATCGTCTGTTTTTAGTATGAGCTCTTGTGTGTCGCATTCTAACTGACATATAATTAGTATACTTATTTCAGTTAAAAAAGCAATAAAACCTTTAAATTATTAATTTAAAGTGATATGATAAATAAATATGACAAAAGATAATTTAGAAAACAAAAGACATTCTTTGACACATCTGCTGGCGGCGGCGGTTTTAGAGCTTTATCCGAACGCTCAGCCCACTCTCGGACCGGCCGTGGACGACGGTTTTTATTACGATTTTGACAACCTAAAAATCAGCGAGGACGATTTACCTAAAATTGAAGCTATGATGAAAAAAATTCTGCCAACTTGGAACAAATTTGAAAGACATGAAATTAAACCCGCCGAAGCCAAAGAATTTTTCAAAAATAATTCGTATAAATTAGAACTAATAGAAGAAATTGAAAAGAACGGCGAGCCGATTACTTTTTATAAATCCGGCGATTTTGAGGACTTGTGCCGTGGCGGGCATATAGATAATATGTCAAAGGTGCCATTTGGCAGTTGGAAATTGGATAGAATAGCCGGCGCCTATTGGCGCGGCGACGAAAAAAATCCGATGCTTACGCGCGTTTACGGATTAGCTTTCAAAACAAAAAAGGAATTGGAAGAATATGAAAAGATGATAAAAGAAGCCGAAAAAAGAGATCATCGCAAATTGGGCAAGGAACTGGATTTGTTTACTTTTTCAGAACTAATTGGTAGTGGTTTGCCTCTATATACTCCAAAAGGCGCCCTTATAAGAAGATTACTTAATGATTATATTGAATCTTTGCAATTAAAATCTGATTGTACTCAAGTTTGGACACCACAAATTGCCAAAGCGGATCTTTTTAAAACATCTGGTCATTATGATAAATACAAAGATGGAATGTTCAAAGTAATTTCTAATTATTCAAAAGAGGAGTTTTATCTTAAACCGATGAATTGCCCTCAACATACTCAAATTTATGCTGGCAAAATGAGAAGTTATCGAGATTTACCTTTACGATATACAGACTTTGCCATGCTTTACAGGGATGAAAAACCGGGGGAATTGAGCGGTTTGGCTAGAGTTAGATCTTTTTCACAAGATGATTGTCATATTTTCTGCAGAGAAGATCAGGTTAATAAAGAAATAGATAATATGTTGAATATGATTAAAGAAGTAATGAAAACATTTGGTTTAAAATATAAATATAGACTTTCAACAAGAGATCTTAGGCGCCCTGAAAAATATTCAGGTGATCCAAAAGTTTGGGACAGGGTTGAAAAATGGACTGAAGAAATTATGCAAAGAAATAATATTGAATATTTTGACGGTCCGGGAGAAGCCGCTTTTTATGCCCCAAAAATGGATTTAATTGCCACCGATGCTCTTGGGAGAGAGTGGCAACTTTCAACTATTCAGATTGATTTTGTGACGCCTCAAAAATTTAGTCTTGTTTATACGGATAAAGATGGAAAAGAAAAAAGTCCCGTGATGTTACATAGGGCAATAATCGGTTCCCCGGAGAGATTTATCATGATTTTACTTGAACACTATGTCGGAGCGTTTCCAGTTTGGTTGTCCCCTGTTCAAATAGCCATTCTCCCAATTTCAGAAAAACAAAATAGTTACGCCGAGCAAATATACAGTCAATTTAAAAAAGAAGATCTTCGAGTAGAACTTCATAATGAAAATGAAAGTCTAGGGAAAAAAATCAGAAATGCCAAGACACAAAGAATCCCCTACTTAATTATTGTCGGAGAAGAAGAAATAAAAAATAAAACTATTACCGTGGAAGGAAGGAATGATCAAAAATTAAAAGAAATAAAAACGGAAGAATTTATTAAGAAAATAAAAGGAGAAATAAAAGAGAGAAGATAAAAAACACCGATTGAGACAACATTCTCGCTTAAATACCTATTTCAAGATAAAGAAACTTCTTTTCCCCAATAGAAGTTTTTTTTTGGATTTATTTAAAATAAACCTCCGATGAAATTGACAATATCATTAAATATTTGACCTAGGGGAAAAATTTTTGCTAGAAGCCAAATAATTATGATAGCGATTATTATTCTAACAATTATCATATTTCTATCATATATCAATCTCAGCCATTTTGGCATGAGTTTGAATAAATATTTTACGAGGCAAAACATCCGACCCCATTAAGGTATCGAAAACTTTATCAGCCATTTGAGCATCTTCAATATTTACTTGTTTTAAAATCCTAACTTCTGGATCCATCGTTGTTTCCCAAAGTTCATCAGGATTCATTTCTCCTAACCCTTTATAACGTTGAATTGTAAAACCTTCTTCATCTCCTCTGGTAATTTTATCTTTTTCTTCTTCAGTATAAACATAAGAAACATCTTTCCCTTTTTTTATTTTATAAAGAGGGGGTTGAGCAATATAAAGATAACCAACTTCAATAATTTGTCTGAAGTATCTATAAAAGAGAGTTAGGAGCAAAGTTGTAATGTGGGCACCATCAACATCGGCATCAGTGGCAATAATAATTTTGTGATATCTGATTTTTTCTATATTAAAAGTATCTCCAATTGAAGTTCCTAAAGCGATAATGAGAGCTTTTATTTCAACAAAAGCCATCATTTTATCGATTCGAGCTCTTTCTACATTTAAAATTTTCCCTTTTAGAGGTAAAATGGCTTGGGTCTTTCGGTCTCTTCCCATTTTGGCAGAACCACCGGCAGAGTCACCTTCAACAATAAAAATTTCAGCTTGTTTGGCGTCTCTTGTCTGACAATCAGCTAATTTTCCCGGGAGAGTTAGACCTTCCATAGCTCCCTTTCGCAAGATACTATCTTTAGCTGCCTTGGCTGCTTTTCGTGCCTTAAGGGCCAAAAATACTTTATTAACTACTCCTTTGGCCACTTCGGGGTTCTCTTCAAGAAAAGCGGAAAAAGCATCACCAAAAACAGTTTCCACGGCTCCCCTCGCTTCAGGACTTCCCAACTTACTCTTAGTTTGTCCTTCAAATTGAATTTCTTGTAATTTAACCGAGACAACAGCTGTTAACCCTTCCAAAACATCTTCTCCGGTGAAATTTCCCTCCGATTCTTTCAGAAGATTATTCTTTTTACTGTAACTATTTAAAAATCTAGTTAAAGAAGTTTTAAATCCAGTAATATGAGTTCCTCCTTCGGGATTATAGGTATTGTTAGCAAAAGCGACAATTCGAGAACTGATATCATCAACATATTGCAAAGATACTTCAACGATTACTCCTTCTGTTTCTTTCTCAACATGAAAAATTTTATCATGGATTGGTTTTTGAAATTTATTATAAAACTGAACGAGAGAAACCAATCCTCCTTCAAAATAAAAAGTGATTGAAGGAACTTCTAAACTAAGTTCTTTGAAAAAAAACACATTGCTATCATCAATTTTTTCTTCAACTTCTCTAGCATCAATAATCACTATTCTAAATCCTTTGACTAAATAAGATTGTTGTCGTAAGTGATTAACAACTTTATCAAAATCAAATTTAAGATCACCAAAAATTTCTTTATCTGGAACAAAAGTAATAATAGTTCCTATATTCTTTGAGGCTTTAATTTTTTTTACTTTATTTTTTATCTTTCCTTTAGCATATTCTTGCATATATTCCCCTCCATCACGATGAACTTCCGCTTTGGTAAAAGAAGAAAGAGCATTCACGACAGATGCTCCAACTCCGTGAAGTCCTCCAGAAAATTGATAACTTCCCTGTCCAAATTTTCCTCCGGCATGAAGAGTAGTCATGATTGTTTCTAGGGCGGAAACTTTTGTTCCTTGATGAATATCAACTGGGATTCCTCGGCCATTATCAGTAATGCGAACTCGATTATTTGGTAAAAGAACAATTTCCACAGTATCACAAAAACCAACCATCGCTTCGTCTCGAGCATTATCAAAAATCTCCCAAATTAAATGATGAAGACCTTCTTCTCCGGTTCCCCCGATATACATTCCCGGTCTTTTTCTAACCGGTTCTAGCCCCTCCAAAACAGATATATCTTTGGCTGTATAAGACCCTCTGTCTTTGGTTTTTTTCCCTTTCTCCTCTTCCTTTTTCATAACTCTATTTTACTAAAAAAATCCTTTAAAAACAAGGATTTTCTCCAAAATTGTGTATAACTTTTATCCCTAATTTACCTTACTTCCCACCCTTTATTTTGAGCTATTTTGGCTTCTATGTTTTTCATTATCTTGCCTACTTCTTCATCAGTTAGAGTGCGCTCTAGAGATTGAAAAACCATATTAAAGGCATAAGAAACTCTTTCCTTTTTATGAAATTCATCAAAAAGATTTGGTCCAACAACTAACAGTTCTCCGGCGTTTTCTTTTATTAACTTTTGGGTCTCTTCAATTTTAATATCCTCTGGAACCCAAAGAGCAATATCTCTTTGAATAAATGGATAAGAAGATATTTTCTGATATTTAATTTCTTTGGCAGATAATTCTAAGTTCAAATCATCATAAGATTTTGGGTCTGGGAGTTTTTCTATTAGCTCTGTTAAATTAGTTTCAATTCCAAATTTATTTCCAAATTGTTCTGAGAGTTTTTCTGTTGTTTCTTTTTTTTTATCTCCAATTAAGGCTAAAGATAGATATTCTTTATTTTTATTAAAAACTTTTCCTATTTCAAAAATTTTAGTTTTTTTTAATCCAATCAATGGTAAATTTTTGTTATTTAATTCATTACTTTTATTTAATCTCTCTGTTAAATTACTTCTTAAAAATTTTTTATCAGAGGCGAGCGGATTTCTTATTTCAATTTCTCCTTTTTCCACAAAAGAATAAGTATAAACTTCTGAAAACCCATGTGAAACCAAAATATTTCTAATTTTAGTAGTGTAATAAAACTCTTTATTTATTTCTGAAATTTTTATGGATTCAGGAATTTTAGCTTCTATTTTCTCATAACCATAAATTCTCCCTATTTCTTCTATTAGATCTGTTTTTATTTTTAAATCAAGCCGGTAATTTGGAATTTTTATATCAAACTTGTTATTTTTTTCAGAAAATTCAAAATTAAATCTCCTAAAAATATTTTTTATTTCTGTTTTAGAAATATTTGATCCAAGTAATTTATTTATTTCCTCGGTTGTTATTTCTATTTGCCAATTTGAAACTGGTTTAGGATAAATATCTATTGCTTCCATAATTTCAGTTTTTTCGGTTCCGGCAATATCTATAATTAATTCTACTACTTTAGCCATTCCTAATTGAGCTAATTCGGGTGTAATTTCGTTTTCAAACCTTTTTGAAGCATCAGTAAAGAGATTTAGTTTCCGAGAGATTTTCCTGATATTAACTGACTCGAAATTAGCTGATTCCACGACAATATTCCTTGTGTTTTCGTCAACTTCCGCCCCTACCCCCCCCCTTATGCCCGCAATAGCTAAGGGAGTATCTCCGTCAGAAATAACCAACACTGAGTCGTTTAGCTCCTTTTCTTCTCCGTCTAGAGTAGTCATTTTCTCTCCATTTTTAGCTCTCCGAACAACTATCTTTTTACCCCTTAATTTACCAGCATCAAAAACATGAAGGGGTTGCCCAAATGAAAGCATTATATAATTAGCAAGATCAACAATATTATTAATAGATCTTTGCCCAACTATTTCTAATTTTTCTTTCAACCACGCTGGAGATGAAGCCACTTTTATATTTTTAATTTCCGTCCCAATATATCTTCGGCATTTATCTTTATCTAAAACTTCAACTTTAAATTCACTTTTAGATAGTTTATATCTTTCTAAATTTTTTTCTGTTTTGTCTTCTTTTAATTTTTTGTTTAAAATAACTGAAATATCTCTGGCTATTCCATAGTGGGAGAGGCAATCATGTGATCTGTTTGGTAAAACATCTATCTCTAGAATAAAATCATCATTCGCTTGCCCTAGACCTGTCGAACGAGAAATAATTTCTTCTACCTCAAAAGACTTCATTGTCAAAATTTCTGCCAATTCTTTTGGTTCAGGCAACTTATCACTAAAATAATTTTGAATCCAATTATAAGAAAAACGCATATTAAAATTGATTAACTAATCTTAAATCTCCTTGATATAATAATCGGATATCATCAATCCTATATTTAAGCATTGCTACCCGATCAACCCCCACTCCAAAAGCAAAACCTTGATATTTTTTTGGATCAAGGCCAACATTTTTTAAAACATTAGGGTGAACCATTCCTGCCCCGAGAAGTTCAATCCAGCCAGTCTGTTTACAAAAAGAACATCCTTTCTTTTCACATTGAGAACAAGACATATCCACTTCAAAACCCGGTTCAACGAATGGAAAATAACTTGGTCTAAACCTAGTTTCTATATTTTCGTTGTTAAATATTTTTTTAAGAAAATAATTTAAAGTTCCTTTTAATTCGGCGAGAGATGTTTTTTTATCAATTATTAATCCTTCTAATTGAAAAAATTGGGCTTCATGAGTAAGGTCGGTGGCTTCGTAACGAAAAGTCTTTCCTGGAGAAATAATTCTGAAAGGGGGTTGTTTTCCTCTCATGTATCTAATTTGAACCGGCGAGGTGTGAGTTCTTAACACCTTCTGTTCTTCATTTTTAATAAAAAAAGTGTCCCACATATCCCGAGCAGGATGGTCTTTGGGAATATTTAATAAATCAAAATTATTTTCTTCTGACTCAATTTCTGGACCAAAGGCTACTGAGAAACCTAATTCTGAAAAAATAGTCACCATATCTTGGATAATAATTGTTAGGGGGTGGAGATGTCCTTTATTTTTATCCATATTAATCAATTATATAACAAAACCAAGCTTTTTTAAACTAAATAATCTCAAACTTGACAAATTTATTGTATATTGTTATTATATAAGCATTATGGAAAATCAAAGATTAGAAAAAAGAATAACTGCCTTAAATGGGATAGTCTCCCCTTTCCAAAATGTTTGGGCAATTTTTGTTTTTCAAAACTCCTTAAGATATTAACAAGTTATTTGGTTTAAAAATAAAAACTGCCCTAAGATTGGGCAGTTTTTATTTTGTTCATTTAAAAATTAAAAAATGAAAGAAAAAAAAGAAAAAATTATTTTCCTAGAAGGAAATAAAGTTATCCTTCGCCCTATTAGAAAAGAAACAGATTTAGAATTATTTACTCGTTTTTTTAATGACCCAGAGGTTCGTTTTTATCTTTCTTCAGTCTTTCCTAAAACAATAAGGGACGAAGAAAACTGGTTTGACAATCAGGTGGGTAAAAACGATAATGTTATCCTCTCAATAGAAACAAGGGAAGATTCTCGTTTAGTAGGATTAATGGGCCTACATAGAATTAACTGGATTAGTAAAACAGCTTTTACCGGAGCTTGTCTTGGAGAAAAAGAATATTGGGGGAAAGGTTATGGAACTGACGCTAAAATGATTTTATTAAATTATGCCTTCAATACTCTTAATTTAAGAAAAATTTGTTCAACCGCTTATGATTTTAATAAAAGGAGTCAAAAATATAATCAAAAATGCGGTTACCAAATTGAGGGGTTAAGGAAAAAACAATTTTTTGTTAGAGGAAGTTATTGTGATGAAGTTTTGCTAGCTGTTTACAAGAAAGATTGGCTTCCGCTTTGGAAAAAATATCAAAAGGAAAATAATTTGAAGTAGAACTAATTTTAAACCCCGCTCAGCGGGGTTTTTATTTATTTTCATCAATTTTATTATTTTTATTATTATTTTTTGTTATTATCATAAACTTTAAAATCTTCCGCCTAATTATTCGACCCAAAAATAATATCAAAATAGTGGTGATTGCCAAAAAACCAATGTGTCTTATGGTTTCAATTCCAGCAAAAATCTTTTCAAACCGAGATTGAAAATAAACACCAATAAATACCAAAGAGAGAACTAGAATAATAATGGCCGAGAGATCATAAAAAATAAATGTTCTAAAAGAAACTTTTTTAAAACCAGCAGTAAATAACCCAATAAAACGAAAACCGAAAACAAAACGGGAGAAGAATATAATTTTTCTGATATGTTTATCAACAAATTCTTGGTTTTCATCAAAGTTTCCAAATAACTTATTAGAAAGACGAATAATATATTTATTTCCACTTTTAATCAAAGAAAAAATAATAACATCACTAATAATTAAACCAAGAATTGCCAAGGGAGTAGCAATAAAAATATTAATTGCCCCCATTTGACCTAAGTAACCAAGCCCAATAATCAATAACTCTTCCGGAAAAGGAATTAGCGCATTGATCACCGTAAATAAAACAAAAATGCCACCATAGGGGAGGGCACCAAGGGATTGAATTACTGATTGCATTTCGCTCATTGTTTATTTATAAAGAAATTATATCATACCTCCCTCCTCAATCAAGTTGTGAAGATATTTAAAAATTTCTGACATGGCTAAAGTGTCCAATTTACAATATTCAATAAGATTATTCATAATTTTTTCTTTTAGATCACTATTTTTCCCATCAATTATTGTCTCCATCCATTTTCGTTGAGCCGTATTTCCTTCTTGAATATCAAGCTCTTGATAAGATAAATTAGGAATAATTACAGGAAGCACTTTTTTAATGGAAGCGCTCCCAAAAAATTCCTTATCACAAAACCAACCATCGGCAAAAGGAATCATTAAATCAACAATTCTCTCATTTATCTCTGTAAGAAAATCTTTATATACTGGAAACATCTCTCCCATTTCTTTGTTTCGTCCTTTTTCAAAAACTTGATACCAAACCAAAATTGACCCCTTTGTTCCAATATCTTTTTTTAATTGTTCTACTAGTGGTTTGATTGGATTAGTATTTTCAGTATGTAAATATTCTTTATGTTCTAATTCTGCTTCGGGGCTTCTTAAAATATGGAGAGAGTATTGAAATGGTATTTGTTGATATGGTCTGATCCCATCAAAGGCTGGTATCACTCCTGAAAAAGTTTCGTAATCCAAAAAATAAAGAGGGTATTTTAACTCATTAAGAAAAGATTTAATACTTTCTTTTTCAAGATGACGGGATCCGTTCTTGGTGACCATTGTTTGTCTTTGCTGTTTAATAGTAAGATTAAAATCATCTGGAATATCAGATATTAGTTTGACTCCCAAATCTTCTAATTCTCCAAGACGCTTAACTCCCGGGGAACATAAATTATAAATGCTATATTTCTCTGGTTTACCTTTGATTATTTCATATATTTCCATCCAATCTTTTAAAGCTCCTAATCCAACATAACGCGGAGAGGGATCAGGCATTTCTTTTTGAGCTACTATTTCGTGAGCCATTTTTATTTTTTCCTTAGTAATTTCTATTTTTTCTCTCACTTCTTCATTTAGATTTGTGATGGTAGTGAGTTGTTTGACATCAATCTTCCCGTCTCTTTGGTACTCATTATTTACATGAATAACCGAAATATTTCTTATTTTCAATCCTCTTTTTTCAAGAACAATAACTTGAAAAGCAAGATCATGTTCGTGATCTATTTTAGCTTTAGTGCTTGATTTAATTTCATAGAGATCAAAAGTATTATCTTTTACCCTGTCAAGCACATCGACAATACAAGTTATGTCATTGGCTTCAAATCTTCCTTGGAATATTGTTTTTTCGCCTTTATCCAATAACTCTTGTGTTCTCTTGGGAAGACTAAGATAATCCCCATAACCAGTAAATCCTAATTTCACCCCGTGGGGAAACAATTTTTCAGCATATTCTTCAAAAAGTTTCCCGTCATCAAATAATGCTTGAAGAATAGCGTTGGGTTCGGGAATTTTTTCTTTGTCATGTTTCTTTAACCATAGCCAAGCCGGGTGTTTAAGAAACATGATATATTCCGATTTAGAAATAGTCATTATTTTATTATAACCTAAAATAGCCTGATTGACTTTAAAATGTAAATAGACTATGATAATAATGAAAATATTTTAGAACTTAAAAAATATATATGGGTCAAGAAAAAAAGAAATTAAAACAAAGAAAAGCATTGAATCAAAGAATGGGAACAGCTAAAAGAAATATTGGCAAATTGAGGAAAAACGGAAGCAGAAACAATTTACAAATATTAACAAGTCTCAAGGATTTTATCAAAAAAGAAAATATTCCTTTAGAAGAACTGGGGATTAATCAAGAAGAGTTAGAAAAATTTACAGAAAAATATGGAGATGGGAACAACTTTGTCCGTAAAATAGCTTATAAAAATAATGGTAAAATTAGATAATTACTAAACTATATAAATAAAACCCCGTTAATCGGGGTTTATTTTTTATATAATACTGGTAATTTTGCGGAATATTTCTTTCCTTTTTAATCTTTTGTTTTTTTATAACTTCTTTCTCTTTTTGCCATTTCCCTGTCTTATAACAATAGTGATAATAATAATTTTTACCCAGACAAGAAAAAATAATTTTGAATCCAAAAATACTAATATTGTTAATTATAATTTTGCATTCTAATATTTCTGGAGGTAATTTTATTTCACTCCAATTATTTTTTGTTTCTTCGAAAACAAAAATTTTATAACTAGTTCTGCAGGGGAGAATGCCTAATCCTTGAATAATTTCTTTTTGATCTTTGTTAAGGTGGTAAAATTTAAATTTTTTACTAGCTTCAAACTGACTTTTATAAGAACATTTTTCCCATCCTGGGATACAATCTATAACATTTCTTTTTTTAGTACAAGCAGAAGTTAGTAAAAATAAAATTAAAAAATATTTAATTTTCATTGGCTTTGATATTTAAATAAACAATGTTTCTTTTATTTTAACATACTTTGCATTAATTCTCAAATAAAAAACCTTAAATCTTGATCGGTGTTTTTATTTATTAGGAAATATCAAAATTCTTCTTGTTAATATTTTTTTCTATGAGCAAAGACAAAAAACTGGCTATCATCAAAACTACTAGATACACTAGAAATAAATTTGAAAAACTATATTCTGATAAATAATTCATAATAAAGGCAAAATACCAAGAAGAGACAGTAATAGCTCCTAGAACAAATAATGGTTTTTTTAATGTTTCAAGCGGTGAAAGATTATTATTTTTATCCTCTCTACTACTAAAGGGAATGATGGAAAGCAAGGGAGCAAAAATTATTAGTAAAATAGCTCCCGTAACAGCGACCACCAAAAGAGCTAGCGTTTCAATTAAAAATAAACCAGACGAAGCTAAAAGATTTGGATAAACAACATAAGAAATAAATTGGCTTACTAAAACAAGAACCAACCCGAGCCAGACAAATTCTGAAATTCCTTGGAGTATTTTTAATTCAGTTTCATCAATCTTAAAATCACGCAAAAACTTAAAGAAAAGAAAGAGGGTTATGGTTGCCCCCCCCATTCCAATAACAAAACCAAGAGTATGAATTATTTCAATAATGGTTTCCACTTTCATAAAAAAAGTCACAGCAAAATCTACCTTAGCCAAAGAAACTATAAAAATTCCAATAGAAAGCATGGCAGAAAGAAGACACCAAATACACCATTTCTTTAAAATAAAAGCTTGGACAAACAAGAGGTAGAGAGAAAAAAGAAAAGCCCCAGCCGTCAGTATTATTAAAGCGGACGATAAATTATTAGAAAATATGTGGGGAATAAAAATTAGAAAGAGATAAGAAATAAGAATAATCGCATAATAAAACATTCCGCAATATTCTAGAGGTATTCCTAGAAACTTAGCGTATTGACTATTAATAACAGCATTACAATCAGAACCAATAGGACAAATAAGTTGTTTGTTTCTTCTTTTGGTGTAATAAATATTAACGGCAACCCCAAGCCCTCCAACGGCAGCAAAGGCAATAAAGATATAGAAACCTATTGCTTGAGGCCAAATAACGGCAAAAACAACTCCGCTCATTCCGAGAATTACTAGAAAAAAATACAAGATGATATTAGTTGGGATAAAACGCATTTTTGTTTTTCTGGAGGATTCAATAAATTAAAAGATAATAGTTTTTATTATACCAATTTTCCCTTTTATTTTCACTATTTTCTAACTCTTGACTTTTAATATGTACTGTGGTATCATACAAGAGAGGTTTTTTAATTAAAATAAAATAAAAATTATTATACATGAAGATAAAAAATGTTTTTTTCTTAATCATAATTTTTATTTCAATATTAGCTTCATCTTGTTCCAGACACACTTGCCATGGAAAAAGCACAAAGGGGCAAGGAAATAAAAATTATTCTTTATTGGGATTCAAAAATGTAAGATAAGAAGATAAAAAAACAAAAAAGCTTCCGTTCGGGAGCTTTTTCATTTGGAAATATGGAGAAAATAGGTTATTTTTAATCTATTGGAGGGTTCGCATAGTGGTCTAGTGCGCTCGCTTGGAAAGCGAGTAGGGGGCAACCCCTCATGGGTTCAAATCCCATACCCTCCGCAAATTTAGAATTTCAGAAGTTTCGGAAGTTTTACGCACCTGCGGTGCCTTTTGGTTGAAATTCTAACCTTTTTTGAACAGAATCCAGAATAATGAGGTGCGTTTCCGCTTGCCTCCGCTCCGCTACGGCAAACCAAAACAGAAATTTTTTCATTACATTTTTTATTTTTTTCTGCCCCCCATTTTTTTCTTTTAATAGGAAATGAAAAATTTTCTGTTTTGGTTTTCTCTTAATCAGAGAAAAGCGGAAACGCTCTATTCTAATTCGTAAAAGGGCAAAAATTCCTTCCCCCCAACCCCCTTCCTTTTTGCCCTTTTGCTTTTCGGGCTTCGCCCGATTTTTTTCGGCGGGCGGGCATACAATTTTGACTTTTTGTCCTTTTAGATGTAACATTGAAATAGTTGAAAAGATTTATATACTTCCATTTCAATGTTACTACTATACTAATAATATGTCAAAGAACGAAAATTTAGCAAAAAATGTGGAAAAGTTGCGAAAGCAAAAAGGTCTTTCGCAAGAGAAATTGGCGAGATTGGCCGATGTCGCCAACAATACGATTATTAAAATGGAATCAGGGGAAAACAAGAATCCAACACTTGAAACCTTGCGAAAGGTCGCCAAGGCGTTCGGCGTTTCCGTTGATGAGTTAATCAATTAAAAATATGCATTGTTCAAATTGTGGTACAAAAATTGAAGAAGGCGCAGTTTTCTGCCAAAACTGTGGAGCAAGCGCAAAAGACGAAAAAGGAGCGTCTGTTAAATCGCAACCAAAAAATTCTGCTGGAGAGATTTTATATTATGGTCAAGATTGGATAAGAGCAAAACATTTTGCGATTGCTTCACTTCCGTATCACGACATTTTAGTAACTAAAGATAAGTTTTATATACTCCAATTTCCAAAAACAAGTGGCGGTACATGGGGTTTGATTATTGGCTTGGTACTTTTCAATATCATAGGTGCGGCGATAGGAGCTGCTATTGGAAATTCAAGCGATCGGAAAAAGCGTCAAAATGCTCGCAACGCTTGGCTTTTAGAAAATAACCTCACATCTGAAAATTACAGAGAATATATATTTGTTGAAATCTCCAAGGATAAGCTAAAAAATCATTTATCCTTTGAGAAGGATAAATACATTGTCGTAGGTGATGGAGAAAAAGCGATCAGACTTAAGAAGAGCAAAAAGGAATTTACTAATTTTAAGACATTTATAGATACTTATGTTTTGTAAAAAATGCGGGGAAAAATCGGAGGGAGATCAGAAGTTTTGCACTAGCTGTGGCGCACCTTTTTCAACATCTGCCGAAAAAGGTGAGCCGATATTTTCTCAATCTTCTCCCCCCAAACCAAAAGGGTCGCCAGTCGGAAAGATTATAGGAATAATCGTAATTCTCGCTATTGTTGGGTTGGGTATCTGGGGCTCTATGGACGACGGAGCTATAGAGAAGAACAATCAGGCAATATCCAATTTTGATTCTGGAGATAGTGAGCAAGCAATTAGACAATTTCAACAGGCCTCCCAAGAAGCCACTGGTTCCGACACAAAATTAAATACCCTAAAAAATCTTGGCTATGTTTATTTCAGTGAGGGACAATATGCCCAAGCGTTGCAATCCTTTAAGGAAGCTCTTACTTATGCAAGTGCAGGATCATTTGACCACTACCTAGTTTCTGGAGAAATTGCTTTGCTGGAAGGAAAACCAAATGCCGCTCAAATAAGCTATAACAAAGCGTATGAATTAAGTCCTAGCGACTTTCAAATCAACAACGCTTTAAATTTATTCTATCTCGATTTAGAGAGCATCGCCCCCAACTATGTCAATTATCCAAAAGCACTGACTCATGCTCAAAAAGCGTTTGATGTTAGTACTTCTGATGTAAAAAATATTGCGACGCAGAATCTAGCGATAGCTCATTTCTTTAACGAGAACTATGATCGGACAATTTCTTTGCTCTCCTCACAAGGTAGCGACCCTTATATTGCTTATTGGCTTGGTTGGTCATATGCGATTAAAGAAGACGAAGCCAACGCAAGATTTTATTTTCAACGAGCAATAGACGGAGGGGTTGAGGTAGAACAAGAAGTTTATGATTACTTATATTCCTACTAATTATGTTTTGCGAAAATTGCGGAAATAAATTAAAAGATGGGCACAAATTCTGCACAAAGTGTGGCCATTCAAACACGCTCGGAGCAAAAGAGGAAAAAACTACTGCACTTTCAGATGAAAAATGGTGGTACCGGTTAGCAAAAGTAGCATATGTATTTTTGTATTTACCTCTCTTGCTCGTAGTTCCTCTTGTGTGGAGCGAAAATAGCTCAAATTACGATTATTACACTCGCTCGTACACCGATACAGCGGGAGAAGCATTTTGGTATTCACTTCTCACACTAATTATTTGGGTGGTTGTTGTAAGGTTAATCAAAATAACTTTTCTTTACATTGCGCTCGCAAAGAAGCCACAATGGAAAAAGGAGTTTAAGAAATTTTTTTAAATAATATGATCTGCGGAAACTGCAAAAAACAAATAAATAATGATGAAAAATTTTGTGGTTATTGCGGTGCCACAACAGCAGAAAAAATACCAGATGACCGTATCCAATATAGTGCGCTAAACGAAACTCACAATAGAAAAACTAGCTTTGATTTTTCAGACCACGATAACTCTAGTAGTAGTTCTGGTAATGGTGATATAGCGGTAGGTGTTATCACGTTAATTATTGGTGCCGCACTAACTTGGATAACTTACGAGTCGGCTAGTGAGGGTGGAACATATTTTGTATCATGACTTTAGCGACTCCTAGCGCATCCAGGGAATCATTTTTCTCTGGATGTGTTGCATTTTGTCTCTGTCTGTCCACCAAAATGCTCGGCACATGATATACAGGATATTTATCGTACAAATATCCTGACAGTCTTTCTCCGTACCCTCGCACATCTTCCAGCCCAAAGAATGGTGAAAAAACTCCAGAATGTTCCTTCACCTTCTTGTCGAGCGCTTCAAAATCTTCTTTGTAATTACCGACCGTGATTTCAAACAATTTCTCTCCATAGGGAGAGATTCCGACTGCTGTATGAGTGTCCTTGTGGACATCGATACCGACAAACATACAACTTTGTTTTTGAGCTGTTGTCATATATTTAAAACTTACATTGTTAATTTGCTTCTTCGACAAGAAACAATGTGTACGAATTGAAACCCCAGTATGCGAGAGTCATGTGCCTTACGGCTGACCATCCGCTATTTGCTCATGTTCGTGCACAGAAGAGATTTGGAGCAATCCTCC
>MFUP01000007.1 GCA_001785735.1 Candidatus Nomurabacteria bacterium RIFCSPLOWO2_01_FULL_33_24 | reverse complement strand
TCACGATGTGGAAGTTGCGGAAGGCGAGCGCGCGCATTATTCCCAGCACACGGTTGATTTTGAATTTGAATATCCGTTTGGGCAAAAAGAGCTTTTCGGCTTGGCTTATCGCGGGGATTTTGATTTGAAAAATCATAAACTTGATTATCTTAATGAGGAATCGGGCGAGAGAATCGTGCCTCATGTTGTTGAACCGACCTTCGGTGTTGACCGCGCTTTTTTAGCCTTGCTTCTTTCTGCCTATATTGAAGACGAACTAGGTGGCGAAAAGAGGGCGTATTTGAAATTAAAACCGGCGCTGGCGCCAATTAAAGTGGCGGTTTTTCCGCTTTTGCGCAATAAACCGGAGTTAGTTGAAAAGGCTCGCGAAATCTATATTAATCTTAAACAAGAAATTCCTAGTATAATTTTTGACGACAACGGCAACATCGGCAAGCGCTACCGCCGGCAAGATGAAATCGGCACGCCCTTCTGCGTTACCGTTGATTTTGACACTCCTCAAGACGACACCGTCACCGTCCGCGACCGCGATACTGGCACGCAGGAGAGAGTGAAAGCGGGGGAACTAGTTGATTATATAAAAGGTAAGTTGAGCTAATTTATGAAAGAAAAATGGAACTCCCAAAATACTTCGGAAGTTGCTAGCCCTAGCCCAAAAAAAATGGAGGAGCTTATTCCTGTAATTCTTAATGAAGCTAAAAAGTTTGAAATAAAAGAAAACGACAGAAACGAAAAAGGCGAGTTGCTCGTTTCTCCTGATGGCCCAGTCTCAAATTTAGGCAAGCAAAGTGAATTATGGTGGAAAATCGCTCGAACAGAGAGTTTTAAAAATTTCTTCGGCGACTGGCAGAGTGATCCTAAGTCTTCAAGTAAAATTGTTGATAAAAATGGTGAACCACTTGTTTTGTTTCGGGGACTTATGACAGATATTTCTCTTACTGATTTTTACAATAAAGAATTTTATTATAAAAAAGGATATTATACACAAGGAATAGGGAAAGGAGTTTATGTAACTGCTATCCCTGAAGTTGCCAATAAGCTTGGCAACAGAAACAAAGGGGGCGTACTTTCACTTTTTGCCAATACCAGAAAACCAAAATATAAAGAGAATCTTCGAAGTTTTCTTTTGCAAGAGCTGGAAGATATTACTAATAGAATTATATTATATATTCCTAAAAAAATAATTAAAAAAATTCCTGAAATATCTTTCACAAATCACGATTCTGTTTATGGTTATCGTAGATTTAATGTTAAATCAAAGAATGAAATTCCCACGGTTGAAGAATTTTTTGAAGTTTTAATAAAAGATCCTCAGCAATTACTAATAATTCCGAATCCCATTAAAAAAATAGAAGAACCTGTAAGGACCGTCCTACATACGGAGGGTTCCCCTCCGTAATGCGTTAACGGCAATATCGGCAAGTGCCCTACGGAGAAATCTAAAATAAAACGTAAAACGGGGAAACGGGGTCAGGTACTGTTTAATTAAACAGGCAAGACCTGTTGTTGGGTAATGAAAATTGGTAAAAACCAACCTTTTTATGGTATATTAAACTTGTTTAGGAGTCGGACTCCCAAACAACGAATTTTCCATTTGATTTTAACTTTTTTAAATTTTCCCCTATAATTACGCTATAGCGTACAAATAGAGGAAGAAAGGAAAGAATTAATATAGTTTAGGAATTGAATAACCAAAAATTGAAAAAGTATGGGAAATTTAGAACAAAAATCCAGAAAAAGAACCAGAAAAGCTAACATTCAAAAAGCCATTTTGGCTGGTATTTATGGGCTGGGGATTTTAAGTGTTGCTTTAATGGCTCCTAAAATGACCAAAATTTTGAAAAAATTTGAGCCGGATTTTCTCAAAAATAAGAACAAAAAATATTCTTTTAATCGTTCTTTAAGCAGATTAAAAAATAACAGACTGATAATCTTCGAAAAGACATCAAAAGGCACTTTTGCCCGTCTGACTGAAAAAGGCGAGGCAAAAATGCGCCAGCTTGAACTTCGCGATTTTAAAATCAAAAAACCCAAGCATTGGGATGGCAAATGGAGATTGCTTATTTTTGATGTAAAAGAAGAACGAAAAGGCCTCCGTGATAAGATTCGCCGCACTCTGATCCAAATAGGATTTGTCAGACTACAAGATAGTGTCTGGGTTTATCCTTATGATTGCGAGGATCTCATTATGTTTTTGAAAGCGGATTTTAGGATAGGAAAGGATTTGCTTTATGTCATCGCTGATAGTATTGAGAATGATAAAGTTCTCCGGCAGACATTCAATTTACATCTTTAATAATTTAACTTTTTGTTTCCATTTCGTCTACCTTACCAGGATTAATCTTGTTCCCCTATAATTACGCTATAGCGCACAAATAGGGGAAAGACGCGGCTGACTTTTTTTGAGCCACGGAGGCAACGTTTCCGTAGACCCCAGGAGGCAACACTTCCGTAGACCCTATAAAATGTTTATCCACTTTAATAATTGACAGAACTTTGTTGTTTTATGAAAATTAAAGTAGAAGCTGGTTTTTTAGCATAATTTTTAAACATTTTTTAATATTTTTTAAAGGAGGTGAATTATGAAAGTTAAGAAGTCACTTGGAACAAATTTTATTTGCCGGTCAAAATCAAACCTAAATTAAACCACAATTGGATTTTAATCAGGTTATGAATCTCTTAAGAAGCAATTATTATTTCTCTCTCTTCTTGTTGTCCACTCAGGTTTCCAAGAGTGGAAAATAAAAGCTCGAGTGTTTTATCTCGGGCTTTTTTTATGGTATATTTGTTGTTATGAAATTCTCTAAAAAAATTTTACCGAACGGATTGCGGATCATTACCGTGCCAATGGAAGATAATCCTACGGTCACCGTTTTAGTTTTAGTGGAAGCGGGAACTAAATATGAAACTAAAAATATCAATGGGATTTCCCATTTTTTGGAACACATGTGTTTTAAGGGAACAAAAAAAAGACCCAAAGGTATTCAGATTAGTCGGGAGCTTGATGGATTAGGCGCTCAATACAACGCTTTTACTTCTTATGAATATACTGGCTATTATGCCAAAGGACAGAAAAAAAATTTTTCTAGATTTCTTGATTTAGTTTCTGATATTTATTTAAATTCAACACTTCCCAAAGAAGAAATAGAAAAAGAAAAAGGAGTTATTATCGGAGAAATAGATGTCAATGAAGACAATCCTATGTCTAGTGTTGAATTTTTATTCTTAAAATTATTATATGGAAACCAGCCAGCTGGTTGGTCAATTTTAGGAGGAAAAAAAACAATAAAAAAGATGAAAAGAAACAACTTTATTGATTATCAGAAAAAACATTATGTTGCTTCGGGAACTACTGTGATTGTGACTGGTGATGTCAATAAAAGAGAGGTTGTCAGAGAAATAGAGAAAAAATTTATCAATATTCCAACTACTAAAAAATATAAAAAACTTAAAGTTAGAGAATCTCAAAAAAAACCAGCTATTTTAATCAAATATAAAAAAACAGATCAAACCCATCTTATTTTCGGGGTTAGAACTTACGGAGTTTTACATAAAGATATTCCAATATTAGAAGTTTTGGCTGGTATTTTAGGAAAAGGGATGAGTTCTCGTTTGTTTGAACGCCTAAGAGATAAAATGGGAGTGGGATATTATATTCAAGCTGGCCAGAATACTCTCACAGATCATGGACTTTTAGAAATTTCAGCCGGAGTAGATAATAAAAGAATAAAAGAAGTAACCAAAGCTCTTTTGGAAGAATGTCAGAAATTAGTTGACGAAAAAGTTTCAGAAAAAGAACTTAAAAAATCAAAAGATTTTCTTATAGGGAATATGTATTTAAGACTAGAATTATCTGATTCCCTAGCAAGTTTTTATGGGGATCAAGCAGTTTTACGAAAACCAATTAAAACCCCGTCAGAGGTAGAAAAAATAATAAAAGAAATCACCACTAAAGATATTCAACAAGTAGCTAAAACAATTTTTCAAAATAAAGGGCTTAACTTAGCTTTAATTGGCCCATTTAAAAATAAAAAACCTTTCCAACAAATCCTAAAATTCTAATTAAATTTTTTATATTTTTATGATATTATTGACTTATGTCTAAAAACATAAGTAAAAATATTATTGAGATTAGTAATTCTACCATCATAAGAATTATTCTTTTTGGGGTTCTTTTACTGGTTCTTTATCAAATAATAGATTTAATCTTAGCTATTTTAACCGCCATTGTTATTGCTTCTTTTATTGAACCAGTTATTGAAAGAATGAAAAAATATAAAATTCGTCGAACCTTAGCAACTGTTATTATTTATATTTTGCTCTTAGTGATTCTCGCTGGTTTATTTTATGTTTTTGTGCCAACCCTAGTAGATGAAATGTCTAATTTAGTTCCGGTCGTGGCGAAATATTTTCCCTCATCAAATATTCTTCAAAGTCTTCAAGGAAAAACTTTATCCGGAGCCAAAGATATTGTTTCTGACTTAACTAGAAATGTTTCTTTAGGTGAATTTATTTCTACCACTCAAAACTTTTTATCAAATATCTCTAATAGTTTTCTTCAAGCCCTCGGGTCTATTTTTGGCGGTATTTTTAATGTTATTTTGATTTTTGTTATTTCTTTTTACTTGTCTATTCAAGAAAAAGGAATTGAAAAATTTTTAAGAATTGTTGTTCCTTTTAAACATGAGGAATACGCCATTGATTTATGGAGGAGAGTTCAATTAAAAATTGGAAAATGGTTTCAAGGACAGCTATTAGATGCCTTAATTGTTGGAATTTTAACTTTTCTCGGGTTAACCTTGTTTCGAGTTGAATATGCTCTCTTTTTGAGTGTTATTACCACTTTTCTAACAATCATTCCTTTTGGTGTTATCTTGGCGGCTGTTTTTGCCATTATCTTTGGTTTTATTGGAGGAGGGATTAAATTAGCTCTGATTGTTGCAGGATTATATTTCCTTATTCAACAATTTGAAAATTATTTACTTCAACCAGTAATTGTTAGAAGAGCTACGGGTATTTCTCCTTTAGTTGTTATTCTTTCTGTTCTAATTGGCACTCAACTAGCTGGTTTTTTGGGGTTAATTTTAGCAATTCCAGTAGCTGTTTTTATTTTGGAATTTGTTGATGATTTAGAAAAAGAAAAAAGTGTTAAAAAATAATAACAAATTTTATATTACTACTGCTATCTTATATTCAAATGCGGAAGCCCACATAGGTCATGCTTACGAGTTTTTTTTAGCTGACGTGATCGCTCGTTACCAGCGTCTTCAAGAAAAGGATACTTATTTTTTAACCGGAATGGATGAACATGGATTGAAGATAGGTCGTTCAGCGAGAGAAAATAATATGGAAGTTCAAGATTTTGTTGACGAAATGGCTGAGCAAGCAAAAGAACTTCATCAATTACTTAATATTTCTTATAATCAATTTATTAGAACTTCGGATAAAAAAATTCATTGGCCAGGAGCTCAAACTTTATGGAAAGAATTAGTTTCTTCCAATGATATTTATAAAAAGAAATATAACGGGCTTTATTGTATTGGTTGTGAAAGATTTATTACAGAAAAAGAGTTAATAAATAACAAATGTCCTGAACATGACAAAGAACCAGAAAACATAGAAGAAGAAAATTATTTTTTTAAACTATCAAAATATAATGATCAAATTAAAAATCTAATTAAATCTAATAGCCTCATTATTTCTCCAGTATCAGCTCGAAACGAAATTCTTTCTTTGCTTGAATCAGGATTGGAAGATGTTAGTTTTTCTAGAAAAAAAGAATCGGTTTTGTGGGGAATTCCAGTTCCTGAAGACAAGACCCAACTGATGTATGTTTGGTGTGACGCCCTTTCAAATTATATTACCGCCTTGGGCTATGGTAGGAAAAATGAAGATAATTTTAAGAAGTTTTGGCCAGCCGATATTCAGGTGATTGGAAAAGGAATTCTTCGTTTCCATGCCGGTCTTTGGCCGGGAATGTTATTATCAGCTGGTCTTCCTTTGCCAAAAGAAATATTAGTTCATAGTTATCTTACTATAAATGGAAAAAAAATTTCAAAATCAATCGGTAATGTTATTAATCCTAAAGAATATATTCATAAGTATGGAACAGATGCCGTCCGTTATTATTTGGGAAGAGAAATTACTCCTTTTGAAGATGGAGATTTTAGTAAGGAAAAATTTATTAAAACTTATAATGCTAATTTAGCCAATGGTCTTGGTAATTTAATTTCTCGTATTTTAAAAATGGCCAATGATTATTTTGAGGGATCAGTAAATAATAATGATAATGTTTTAATTCCCACCAAGAGAAAGAAGGAAGCAACCAAAGAAAAAGACTCATTAGAAAGCTGGGCTATTCCTTATTTAATAGATAATAAGTTTATTCCTGATTATCATGGTTTTATGGAAAAATTTGAGATAAATAGAGCCGCTGATGTAATCTGGAAATTAATAAAAGAGCTTGATGGATATATTACTGATTACGAACCTTACAAACTTATCAGAACAGATAAAGAAAAAACGGAAGTAATTATTTGGAATGTCTTATACGGGCTTTTTTTTGTCGGAAAGTTTCTAGGACCATTTATGCCAGAAATAGCTGAAAAAATTAATAATTTACTTGGGGTTAAATTTGATACCAAAAATATACCCAAATCATTTAAAACTAATATTCTAGAAAAACCACTTTTTAAAAAAATAGATTAACTATTAATGAACAAAGAACAAAAACAATTAAAAACGAATATGATTTTTGAATATTTTGATATTCATTCCCACCTTAATTTAGGTGAACTAAAAGAAAATCAAGATGAAGTTATCTCTGAAATGGCCAAAGAAAAGATAGGAACAATCACTGTTGGGATTGATTTAGAAACATCAAAAGAAGCGATTGCTTTGGCTAAAAAATATAAAAACATTTGGGCAACGGTTGGTTTCCATCCAATGAATGTTTTTAAAGAAGAATTTAATAAAGAAAGTTATAAAAATTTAATTTTAGAAAATGAAATAGTTGCTATTGGTGAATGTGGATTAGATTATTCTAAACTAAAAGATAATGATCTAAGAACTAAGGAGAGACAAAAAGAAGTTTTTACCAAACAAGTAGAATTGGCTGTTGAATTTAACAAACCATTAATGATTCATTGTCGTCCTAAGGAAAATACCATGGATGCTTATTTTGATGCCTTAGAAATATTAAACAGTTTTTCTGAACCAAGATTAAAAGGAAATATTCATTTTTTTGTTGGAGATACCAATATTGCTCAAAGATTTTTAAACATAGGATTTACCCTTTCCTTTACAGGGGTTGTCACTTTCAGTAAAGATTACGATCAAATTATAGAATATCTTCCTCTTAATATGATTCTTCCAGAAACAGATGCTCCCTTTGTGACCCCAGTTCCATATCGCGGTCAATGTAATAAACCCCAATATATTAAAGAAATAGTAAAAAGAATAGCTGAAATCAGAAATAGAGATGTGGAAGAGGTAAAACAAATTTTTATCAAAAATACCCTAAGAGTCTTTGATTCAATTAAAAGCGATTTGACATAAGGTGGTCTGTTTTGTTAGTATTTAGCCTATTATATAAAAATATGGAAGAAATAGATAAAGATGAAAATACAAGAATATATGAATTTGGATATCTTCTTGTTCCAACCATAAGTGAAGGAAATATTAAAAACGAAGTCAGCGCTCTAAAAGAAACTCTCCAAAAAATAGGAGCCATAGTCGTTTCTGATGAATATCCAAGATTAATTCAACTTGCTTATAAAATGATAAAAACAATTTCTAATAATAATGAAAGATTTTTGTCTGCTTATTTTGGGTGGATTAAATTTGAACTGAACCCAGAAGAATTACTAAGTTTAAAAAAAAATTTTGATAAGAATGAAAAAATTATTCGTTTTCTTCTTATAAAAACTGTTCGAGAAAATACTCTAGCTTCCAAAAAATCATTGTCTAAGATTGTTCCTAGAAAAAGAAAAACTGTTACCACAAGAAAACCAGAAGCAAAAGAGCCATTAGAAGAAATAAACAAAGAAGAGGTTGATAAAAAAATAGAAGAATTAGTGTTAGAATAAAGATATGTATTTAAATAAAGTATTTATAATAGGTAATTTAACCAGAGACCCGGAATTAAAATCTCTTCCTTCTGGAGTTAAAGTGACGAATTTTTCTGTCGCTACTAATCGAGTTTGGAAAGATAAAGAAGGACAAAAACAAGAAGCCGTGGAATACCACAATCTGGTTGTTTTTGGTCGTCAAGCAGAAACAGTTGCTCAATACCTTAAAAAAGGTAGCTCGGTCTTAGTTGAAGGAAGAATCCAGACTAGAAGTTGGGAAGCTGATGATGGGAGCAAAAGATATAGAACTGAAATCATTGCTGATAGGGTTCAATTTGGCTCAAGAACCGGGTTTGGCGGGAGTAATCAGGCAAAACCTACCCGAACTTCGTCAGAGACAAAAAGCGGGGAAGAAATAGAGACTATTGAATATCCAGAAGAAGACATTAATCCGGAAGATATCCCGTTTTAATTTTTTAATATTTAATTATGGCTAAACAAGATTTTTTTACTTCAAACAATATAAAACATATAGACTACAAAGATATAGAAGTTTTGAAGCGTTTTCTTAATCCCAATGGACGAATTTTAACAAAAAAAAGGACAAACATAAATGCCAAAAATCAACGACAACTCTCACAAGCAATAAAGAGAGCTCGTTTTATGGGATTACTTCCATTCATTGCTAGTTAATTATTATGGAGAATAACGAAATTAGAATTAGAACAATTTTATTTGAATCTTGGAAGATAATCAAATTACTTTTTAATAATAATCCAGCAAAATTAATCTTATTATTAATTGCTTTTCAGATTCCTTCCATATTAATAATCCTTTCTTTTACTCATCTATTTGCCTATATTTTGACTATCTTGATAGTTTGCCTGATAAATATTTTTATAAGCATCTTTTTAATGCTTGTTATTAGTAAAAAAATCAATAACCAGGATCCTTTTCTTTTCTGTTTTATACTTTAAATTTAAAGAGGTTTCAGGAAAATTAAGAATGAAAGTTAATAAATGGCTTATTGTGATAAGTGTTGTGATCATAATAGTGCCAACTATAATCATGGTCACAAATGTCATTAATGCCTTTAATTCAGCTGAAACAGCCAGAGGAAAAGCAATGAAAGCTTTAGAAAAAATTGAATCAAGTGAAACCATCCCTGAAAATTCAAATTTTTAGAAGACAGAATCTGTTTTAAAAAGTTCCACCGGGATTTTTAAACCCTTTCTACATATTCACCGGTAGCGGTGTTGACACGAATGAGATCCCCCTCATTGATAAAAAGGGGAGTATTAACAATAGCTCCGGTTTCTAAAATAACTGATTTAGTTCCCCCAGAAGAAGTATTCCCCTTAATACTTGGCGGGGCTTCTTTTACTTTTAACTCTATTTTTATTGGTAACTTGAGCCCAATTATTTCATCAGAA
>MFUP01000006.1:3383-49200 GCA_001785735.1 Candidatus Nomurabacteria bacterium RIFCSPLOWO2_01_FULL_33_24 | reverse complement strand
AACGGATATTCAAATTCAAAATCAACCGTGTGCTGGGAATAATGCGCGCGCTCGCCTTCCGCAACTTCCACATCGTGAATCTTTTTCATATCCAATCCGATTTCTTCCATCCATTCCATCATTTCATCTTTCCAATATTCAAAAAATTTATGCCATTCATCTGGTCGGACGAAATATTCCAGCTCCATCTGATCAAATTCGCGCTGACGGAAAAGAAAATCCCGCGGGGCAATTTCATTGCGAAAGGCCTTGCCGATCTGGGCAATGCCAAAAGGAAGTTTAGGATGAAAAGCATCCACGGTATTTTTAAAATTCACAAAGATGCCCTGTGCCGTTTCCGGACGGAGGTATGAAGTCGCCGCCTCCTCCCCCGCTCCAACTTGTGTCTTGAACATCGTATTGAATTTCTCGCCGTTTTCCAATGGATCGGCAAAGCCGGCTATATGACCCGAGGCCTCCCAAACTTTTGTATTCATCAAAATCGCCGCTCGAATTCCGTACACATCTTCACGCGTGGCGACAAATTTGTTCCACCATGACTGCTTAATATTGTGCAAAAGCTCATTGCCCAAATGCCCATAATCCCAAGTGCCCGCCAGTCCTCCATAAATTTCCGAACCCGGAAAAACAAAGCCTCGCCTTTTGCACAACGAAATTATTTTTTCCATTAATAAATTATTCTCTTTTCTCATATTTTTATAAATATCATTCTACCACCTTGTCATTACCACTACCACCAATATCATTATAAAGATTAGTATTAATAGAACTTCGGGTATCTTTTAATGAAGCCTTAGTAAAAGTATCTTCGCCTGTTAAAATTGTTTCTGATACTAATTGGGGAGTACTACCAATTTGACTAACTGATGGAAGTAATTCAACTTGAAAAGCTATTTCCTTTGTGGGACCAGAAAATCCTGTTCCTTTTTCTACTGTCCCAATTTTCCAAATTATTTCTCTTGTTAGTTCGTTATAAGTAATATCTTCAGATGAGGAAGAAACATTTCCTAACCAAGAAACATACAAAGGGAGAGTGGTTTTAGCCATGGCTCCAGATACTTTATTTGACGAATTAGCTAATGTCCAAATAATAGTGTAAGTTGTTTTTTCTCCAGCCTTTGGCGGGATTGGGCCAGTATTAGTAAGAGGCCCTGAATAATAATATCCCTTAGCGACAATTTGGAGATCAGAATTTATTCTAATCACTTTCTTTTTCAAACTATTGATTTCTTGGGAAATAATTCCTTGACTTAGTTGTTGCCCTTTAATACTAGCTTCTAAAAAGATTTCTGGATTTTCAATTGGTGATTGATTATTAGCAAGAAGAGATAATGATGAAAAATTAAAGTTAACCGATCCCCTTTCCCCCGGCTCAATAGATGAAAAGATTGGGGAAGTGTTTTTGTTCCAAGAAATTTTATTTTCGGAAGAATCATAAAAACCATTTAGTGTTTTCACTGAATGCTTGTCTAAGGCATTTCCAGTTAAACTTATATCCAGTTCTACGTTATCAATTTTAGTTGGTAAATTATTAACCCACTCAACATTAATTGTTGTGTCTGTTTGGCTAGGCAAATTATATTCATCCTCGTTGACGCCATTCATAAATAAGTTAATTTCAATAAATGGACGTTCAATAGCAATTGTATGCAAAAGTGAATTATAGACAACTTTTATAGCTGATTGATCATTAAAATCTTTGGCCCCACTATAAATTCTAAAAGATCGTTCATCTCCACTCTGTCCTAAAAGTTTTCCTTTAATTACAATAGTTCTTTCAACTCCAGGACTCAAATCTCCTAAATCCCAAAGATTATTTCCCGAAAAAGGATCTGGGGTAGAGCTTTCAAATTGGAAACCAGCCGGATATTCAACCTTAAAACGAATATTTGGAGTTGGTTTTTGAGTATTTAAGGTCGTAATAATTTTTAAAGTTATTTCTTGGTTGGAAGTTGTTTTTTCTGGGGCTTCAATTGATAAACTAATAGGAGATGAGGAGATAACTATCGGGTAACTTTTCTCTTTCTGAAAAACAGCATTAGATCCATGAATTCTAAATTCAAGAGTTACCTTTACTTCCTTGGAACTACCTTGTTCCCCTAAAAGAATAACTTTAACACTTTCATTGGCTGTTTGACCTGATTCAATCGTCCCAATGGATTTTCTGATTCGTTCAAATTCGGCGCTCCCTGAACCTTTAGGATATTCAATTAATAAATCACTAAGTTCAAGAGGTGTATTGTTTCTATTTTCAATTTCAATTTGAAGATTTACTTCCTCTCCCCCTTCGGCAAAAGTACTTCCAAGAATGTTAATGCCAACATTGCTGGTTGAAATATCATTAGAATTACCAAAAAATTTAATAACAGCAAATCCCAAGGCTAAAATAAAAAAAATAAAAGCAAAAATAAAAATTTTTTTAAAAATAGAAACACTACTTGATTTTTTCATATTCATTTCTAAATTTTTTTGCCAACTACTAGATATTATGGTTTCTTCTTTTGGTTTTAATCCCCACTGATCTTTAATTACATATTTAGAAGGGTTGATTTTTTGTCTTATTTTCCCTCTATTCAAAATATCTTTGTTTCTGGAATATAACTTCCTTTTTAAATCATCAAGGCTGTCTTTTTGATCTTTTAAATTCTCTTCCATATTGGTTAGTATATCATAATTGAGTAGCCTTAAGAGACTTATTTATTTCGGAAATAATTTTTTTTCGGAGGGGTTGAACTTCGTTTAAAAGAAGATAATTAAATGGCGATGTTGTTAAAGAAGCCATCCCGTCTATTTCTCCCCAATATCCTAATCTATGAAGAATTCTAAGAACTAAAACAAATTCTGTGTTATTTACTTCATCAATTGTTATTTTGGGATTTGATAAAAGAGAAAATCCCCGCAGAATATCCTCAAAAAGTGATTCATTTTTTTCTTCTCCATGACAAAGGCGTTTGAGAAGATTAAAAATATTATTAGTAATTTTCATTACTTTATAATTAGTAATCACTTGATCTAAAAGTGGTTTTTTTTTGGCATTAGTAATTCGCCAAACTTCTTTTCCTTGAACTAAATCAATTTCGGCATAAGAAAAATTTTGTAAACTATAACGAAGTTTCGAAGAAATTTTACGAACCCCCTGAGCTTGAGCTTGAATCATTCCAAAATCTTTAGTAAAAACGGTTAAAAACCGATCTGCTTCGCCTAATGATCTTCCTTCAATCACCAATCCCTCTGTTTGATAAATTTTATACATATTATTTTTCTATTTTAATTTTGAAAGATAAATTGTTTATCATTATTTCTTCACTATTATTTTGTTCAAATTTTATTTCTTTTGACAAAACAACTTTTTTTAGATTATTTTCAAATTTCTTAATTAATTCTTGCCCATCCTTATTGGTTTCAATAGTTAAAATAATTTGATCACTTGGCGTTAGGTTTTCTTTTTTTCTCGATTCCTGAATACTTCTGGTTAACTCTCTAAATTGTCCTTCTTGTTTTAATTCCGGAGAAATATTTGTGTTCAATTTTATTTCTTCTTTCATCTTGCTATCAAAAATAACTTCTTTTACATTTAATTCATCTTTTATGAGATCAAAATATTTTTTAGAAAGATTTTTTTTTATTTGAATTTCAGATAATGGTTGCCTAACTTTTATTCCTTCTTTTTCTCGCGCTTCTAACCCAAAGGAAACAATTTTTCGTACTTTTTTCATTTCTTCTATTAATTCTAAATCTACTTTTACTTTCCCCCAGAAAGTTTTTAAAACTGATGGCCATTTTTCCAAATGGACACTTTCTAAATCACCTCCTGTTCTTTTGTAAACATTTTCCGCCATAAAGGGGGTAAATGGGGCCATAAGTTTAGATAATTCTAATAAAACAAATTTAGTGGTTATTAAGGCTGATTGCTTGTCATTTTCGTTTTCACTCTTAAGTCTATCCCTTGATCGTCTAATGTACCATTGAGAAAAATCTAAAATAAAATCTTTTATCTCTCGAGTTGGTTCTAATATTTTGTAATTATTTAAATTATTAGTGGAATCAAATATTAATTTATTTAGTTTGGTAAGAATCCAGTCATCTAATACATTATTACTGGATGACCATCCCGAGCTAAATCGAGAAGCATTTTCCTTGTAAAGTTCATAGAACTTAACAATATTTTCAAGAATGGTCAAAATTCTTTTATTCTCTTTAACCGTTATTTCATCAAAGTTTTTTGGCTCTCCCGGTTGATTAACTGAATACATCCACAGACGTAATGTATCTACGCCATATTTATCTATCATTTCCCAAGGATTAACCATATTCCCAATTGATTTAGACATTTTCTTTCCTTTTGAATCTAAAATATGTCCAAGACAAACAACGTTTTTATAGGCCTTTCCTTTCTCCATTAAAATACCAATGGCGTGAAGAGTATAAAACCAACCTCGTGTTTGATCAATGGCTTCAGCAATATAGTCGCCAGGATAACCAAATTCATCCACAAAATTTTTATTTTCGAAGGGATAATGATCTTGGGCAAAAGGCATCGCCCCTGAATCAAACCAAACATCAATTATTTCTTTCACTCTTTCCATTTCCCCTTTGCATTTTTCACATTTCCAAACAATTCTATCTATATAAGGACGATGAAGATCTAATTCGTATTCTTCATTATGAGGAATTGGAGAAAAATCTAATTCTTTAATTTCTGCATTATTAATAAAAGTTATATTTTCGTCGTCCTTATCTAATAAATCTTTTGTTTCTTGTTGAGTTAATCCGTGGGCCGAAGAAAAAAGCATAAAAGAAGATTCGCTGTGGGCAACCACTAAAATATTTTTATTATTATATTTTTTATTTATCTCATAAATAAAATCACCTACACGACATTTTACATCCATAAGATTTTCTCCATTTTCAGGTCTTTTAATAAAATGTTCCTCAATCGTTGAATTAAATTTTCTATATTCTTTAATATCTTTATCTTCAAAAACACCTATGTCAATTTCTTCCATTCTTTCATCAAAAACAATTTCTTTATTCCCTATCCCCTTAGAAATAATTTCGGAAGTTTGTTTTGTTCTATTAAACGGGGAACTTATAATAAAATCTATATTTAATTTTTCTATTTCTGGTATTTTGTTTTTTACTTGTTCTTTACCATTATCTGTAAGTTTATCCCATTTGGGATTTTTACCTGACGCGATATTTTCTGTATTGTTGAGTGCTTCTCCGTGACGCATGACAAAATATTTATTTCCATTAGTAGTTTTCTTTTTTATATCTTCAATGCTTCCAATAACTTCTTTATGATCACAATTATTACACTGCCAGATTGGTAAGGGTGTTCCCCAGTATCGCTCTCGAGAAATAGCCCAATCTTTTACTTCTCTAAGCCATTCTCCAAATCGTCCATTTTTAATATATTCTGGCTCCCAATGAATTTTCTGGTTTTCATCAATTAATTCCTGCCTTAAATTGGACACCCGAATATACCAGGAATCACGGGCAAAATAAATCAAAGGAGTCTGACAACGCCAACAGAACGGATAGGTGTGGGTTATTCTTTCTTCTTTAAATAAAAGATTCTTTTTCTTTAATTCTTCTATTACATTTTTGTCCGCATCTTTAACAAATTTCCCCGCTAAAGTTCCGGTTTCTTTTATAAATTCTCCTTTTTCATTTATAAGATGATATTTTGGTAAATCAAATTTTGTTCCCAAATCAAAATCATCTGCTCCATACATTACCGCCGTATGAACAATCCCTGTTCCTTCTTCAGTGGAAACAAAATCAGCCGGATAAATTTGATAAGCAGTCATTAGTTTAAATTTCTCATTTTCAGGCAACAGATCAGATAAGTAAGAAAATAATGGTTCGTATTTCCTTCCAATTAAATACTTTCCTTTAATTTCTTCTAAAATTTTTACATTTGGTAAGATTTCTTTTGCCCGACTTTTAGCTAACCATAAGTCTTCTCCGTCAACTTTAACTTTTACATAGTCAACAGCTTCACCAACCGCCAAGGCAATATTCCCCGGTAATGTCCATGGAGTAGTTGTCCAAGCTAAAAAATATTCATCTTTGTCTATCTGTTTAAATTTTATAAAAACAGCTGGATCTTCAACCCCTTTATATCCTTGAGCTAATTCATGACTGGATAAAGCTGTTTCACAACGCGGACACCACGGCAGAACTTTGTAATCTTTATAGAGTAATCCTTGGTCTTCTATTTTTTTTATAATTGACCAAATAGATTCCATATAACTTGGGTTAAAAGTAGAATAGGAATTTTCTTGGTCAAGCCAAAAACCAATTCGGTCTGTGAATTCTCCCCACTTTTTTACATATTTATTGACACTCTCTTTACATTTTTTATTAAATTCAGTAATTCCAAGTTCTTCTATTTCTTTTTTTGATTTTATTCCTAATTCTTTTTCTACTTCAATTTCAACTGGTAAACCATGGGTATCCCAACCAGCTCTTCGGGGAACAAAAAAACCTTGCATAGTTTTAAAACGAGGAATTAAATCTTTAAAAGCCCTAGATTCAAGATGGTGAATCCCCGGATAGCCGTTGGCAGTTGGCGGACCTTCGTAAAAAATAAATTCGCCGCGCGGTGCGGGTTTTTCCAAAGATTTTTCAAAAATTTTATTCTTTTCCCAAAACTCTAAAATACGCTCTTCTCGAAGCGCTGCTTCTGACTTGTCGTTATTTTTATCTTCCATAATTCCCTATTTTAACACAAATTTATCCTTTAATTTACATCTTTTCTGGAGTTTTAATACTAAGAACGGTCAGGCCATTTTTGAGCACTTGGGCAAAAGCTTTTGTAAGGGCTAAATAGTAAGATTCTTCAGGACTACCAATAATTTTTGAATTATTGTAAAAATTATTGAAGGATTTAGCTAGTTCTATTAAATAAGTAACAACATAATTAGGAGCGTAATTATTCATCGCTCGTTCTATAACTTTCGGGAATCGATATAAAAGATGTTCCAATTCTATATTTTTATTTGTAAAATTTTTTGATGAAGATTTAATTTCTGATTTTTCTGTTACCGACAAAGCTCTGACATAACTATATTGAAGATATGGACCAGAGTCTCCTTCAAATGAAAGTGACTTTTTAAAATCAAAAATAATATCTTTCCCAATTGATTGTTTTAGAATTGAATACTTAATTGCCCCTACTGAAATTATTTCTGAAATTTCTTTTATTTCTTTTTCCGTAAACTCACGGTTAGAAGATTTAATTTTATCTAGGGCTAATTTTTCCATATCTTGAATTAAAGATTCTCCGGTAATAACATTTCCTGTTCGAGAACCCATTTTGCCAGTTGGTAAACGAAGCATTCCGTGAGAAATGTGTTTAATTTTTTTAGCCAAATTTGGAAGAACAAACTCCATTACTTTCAATAACACCTTAAAGTACTCATTAATTTCGTTTCCAGTAACAGATATTGATGTATCAAATTTATATTTTTTATATTTGTTTTTTACCAAACCAAGTTCCTTGGCTTCATAGGTGGGAAGTCCCTCGGAATTCAAAAAGACTCGAGTGTGTAAACCGTATTTTTCTCCTTCAAAAATAATAGCTCCGTCGCTTTTTTTAAAAACTTCTTTATTTAAAAATTCTTCAACAATTTCTTTTCCTTCATCCCCAACTTCACTTTCAAAAAAATAAAAATCAAACTTAGTGCCAAGTTTTTTATATATTTTCTCAAAATGTTCCAAACTTAATTTTTTTCCTTGATTGTAAATTTTATTTATTTCAGAATCACTACGGTTATATATTTTTTTATTTATCTCTTTTATTTCTTCTTTTGCTTTTTCGTTTTCTTCATACGCCGTCACGCCTTGGATATAAGCTTGGGCAGAACTTTGAATACTATCAATAGATTGATCTTTTTTCTGAAGAATTCCCCAAATAGCTTTAGCCACATGTATCCCGACATCTCCCTGATAGTTGGCTCTTTTTACCTCTGCTCCATTCCATTCAACCAAGCGTGAAATTACTTCACCTACGGTATTGCTCATCAAATGCCCTATATGAAACTCCTTAAACGGATTGGGGTCAGTGTATTCAACCATTATTTTTTGTCCTTTTAATTTTTTATTTTTCCCAAATTTATCTTTCTCTTTTAGAATTGTTTGAAGCCTGTCGGCAAAAAATTCTTTTGATAGACGAAAATTAATAAAGCCGGTTAGAGCTATTTCTACTCGATTAATTTCTAAAGGTAGATTTTTCATCATTTCCTGCTTTATTTTTTTAGCAAATTCTCTGGGATGTCCTTTTTCAAACTTTAAAATACTTCCGTAAATTAAAGCCACATTCGTCGAATAGTCGCCATTCTTCAAATCATCCGGGTGCTCTACAATAAAATCTGCCCCTTTAATGCCAAGATTTTTTAACGCGTTTTTTATTAAATTTTTTATCTTTTCCTCCATTATTTTTTTCCAGTTGATCCGAAAGCTCCCTGTCCGCGGACAGATTCGCTAAGTGTGCCCGTTTCTTCAACTTCTACAAGCGCGACTGGAAAAATAACAAGTTGAGAAACTTTGTCGCCCGCTTCAATAGTATAGGGTTTATCGGATAAATTTACTAAATGCGTGTTGTATTCTCCGCGATAACCAGCGTCAAAAACTCCACCCATAGTATGAAGCCCATTCTTAGAAATACTTGATTTATCTTTTATGATGGCGGCGTATCCTTCTGGAAATTCAAGCGCGAATCCGTGCCAAATCCTGGCATGCTCGCCAGGCAAAATAACAATGTCTTCCATCGCATACAAATCCAGCCCGACATCTCCGGGATGATGATACTTCGGCAGTTTCGCATCTTTATGCAGTTTTTTTATTTTGAGTTTCATATCATTCTAAAAGAAATTTTGCATCTTGCATAAATCCAACAAATTCACCAGGTTTTTCATTTAAATATTTTGTTAGTTCTTCTTTCGTAAACCATTTTACTTGTTCAACCTCCTCTTCTTCAATTATTAACTCTCTCTCTCTCTCTGGGAATTTGCGCCGTATACAATTGGAAAAATCTTTTCCCAGTGTTTGAAAGACCATAAAATTTTTGAGATTTTATAAGTGAAACATTCTTAAGGCCGATTTCTTCCTCCATTTCCTTATATGCGTTGCTTTCATAAGTCTCGCCTTCCTCCACTGTTCCAGCGACAGCCGGACCCCATTTACCTGGATTATATTTTTTCGTTAACTTTCTTTGTTGAAGTAATATATTGCCGTTCTCATCCGTGATCCAAACGGCAGTTATGCGAATAATATCGCATGAATGACGATTCTCCCTGTCCTTATACCCTATTATCTCATCTTGTTCATTTACAATCGGAATTTTCATTTTAATATTATATACCTTACCACACCAAAAACCAACTTAGCATTAGTGTACGATCGTATACATTTGCTATAATGCACTGTATGAGAAAAAATTTTAAAAAAGTCGGCACAATTCAAAAGAAAATACTTTTGCTTTTACTTTCCGGGCTGACCTTGGGACTTACCCGCTCACCCAAAAAACAATGGTGGATATTAAATCGGATACCGAAAGAATGGGAGAAAATAAACCGGCAAGCCCTGGAAAGAGCTATTAATTCCCTTTATTCTTCACATTTATTAAAAGAGCAACATAATAAAGACGGCACTACCACTCTCATTCTAAATGAAAACGGCAAGAAAAAAGCCCTGCGTTTCAATATTGATAAAATGGAAATAAAAAGACCAGTAAAGTGGGACGGCAAATGGCGCATAATAATTTTTGATGTTCCGGAAAAGTTAAGGAGATTGCGCGATTCCCTACGCTTACATTTTCGAGAGATGGGGCTGATTGAGCTTCAAAAATCAGTTTTTGTATGTCCATATCCATGTAGCACAAAAATTGAATTCATTATTGAATTTTATAATGCCAAAAAATATGTGCGTTTCATTTTGGCGGAAAATATAGACAACGAACTGCATTTAAAAAAGAAATTTGGGCTTATTTAATTTATAGCATTAACATACGATCGTATGTTAATGCTATAAATTAAAATTATTTCTCATTATTTTTCTTTTAATTCTTTTATTGTTATTGTTAAATTCACTTATTCTTATTTTCTTAAAATATTGTCAATTTTTTTAGCAATTTTAATAAAATCTTTTTCTTTTAATCCGTTAGTGGTTTCAGCCGCTGTCCCTAGACGAATCCCTGAGGGATCAATTGGGGATCTAGTATCAAATGGAATCGTATTTTTATTAACTATAATATTTTCTTTTTCTAATTTTTCGCTAGCTTCTTTTCCTCCTATCCCTTTTCCGTTCATCCAAGTATCAACTAAGACTAAATGATTGTCAGTTCCTTTTGAAATTATCCGCCAACCAAGTTTTTTTAATTCTTCAGCCAAGATTCTAGAGTTTTTAATTATTTGTTGAGTATATTTTTTAAATAAGGGACTCATAGCTTCTTTTAAGGCCACCGCTGAGGCGGCAATTTGGTTCAAATGGGGACCTCCTTGAAGCCCTGGAAAAACCGATTTATCTATTTTAGAAGCTAATTCCTTTCGACAAAAGATTAATCCGGACCTTGGCCCTCTCAAAGTTTTATGGGTGGTAGTAGTAACAACGTCGGCATATTTAAAGGGTGAAGGAAATGCTCCTCCGGCTATTAAGCCAGCCAGATGAGCCATGTCAGCCATAAAATAAGCGCCACAAGAATCAGCTATTTCTCTAAATTTTTTAAAATCAATTTTCCGAGAATAAGCAGTGAAACCAGCTATAATTAAATGAGGTTTATTTTTGAGAGCAATTTTTTTTATTTCTTGATAATCTAAAAGTTCTGTTTTTTTATTCACTCCGTAAGAAATTCGTTTCCAAAATTTTCCTGAAACAGAAACTTTACTGCCATGAGTTAAATGACCTCCATGAGATAAAGACATTCCCATAATTTTTCCCCGTGACTTGCCCTGTGAGTGGCTAAAGGGAACCAAAGCCAGATAAACAGCCAAATTAGCTGGCGAACCAGAAAGAGGTTGAACATTGACATGCCATTTTTTGGAAGAAAGTTTAAAAAGTTTTAAAGCTCTTTTCTGACACAAATTTTCTATCTTATCAACAAATTTATTACCGCCATAGTAGCGAAGTTTGGAATACCCTTCGGCATATTTATTTGTGAGTTGAGATCCAAGAGTCTTTAAAATATCTTTAGAAACATAATTCTCCGAGGCAATCAAATTAATGACATTTTTCTGTCTTTTTTGTTCTAGTTTAATAAGTTTTTCTATTTGTTTGTCTTTCATAAAAGCCATTTTAACATGATTAAAGTAAAAGTGAGACTGTTTTCATTAGTGAAAAATTAAGATATACTTGGATATTATGAAGCATAAATTAACCCTAAAAGAGATAGTCTCTTTTGAAAAATTAAAGGAATTTCTAAAAAACATTAGCTTTAGGGGCTTATATAATAAAGAGAAAGAAAAAATAAAACCTTACAAAAAAGCAAAATTTTCTATAGTCACCGTTCATCCATCAAAGTCAATGGGGGTATCTCCTACAATAGAAATAAATGGTGTCCACTATCCTCTATTTTCCCCTCAACCAACAATTTATGAAAATCAACTTGAAATAATCAAAACTGTTGATGATTTTTTAAAGAACGAAGGAGAGAGAATAAATGAATTAAAGTACGCTGTAAAATATGATTGGGAAGATCGCGGTGAATTTCATATGCTTCCACCGATAATTGAGAAACATACTTATCACTTAAGAGGTGGTTTTATTGATCTTGATAAACTTAGTCAAAGATTTAACAATTTTTATACTCTTGACGCCAAAGAAAATTTACACCATCTTGCTAATCGTTATTTAGAAAACTTTTTCATAGATGAAGTAAGTTTTATAAAACAATTTGATATTTTTAATTCAAATGCTTCTCTGATAAACTACGGTATTCAATATAATGGTCTAAATGATTTTTATATAATCTGTGACGGAAGTCATCGGATTGACTATGCCATTGAACACTTAAGAAAACCTATTTCAGTTATTTTGGTTGAGGCAGGAGATAATTCACTTATCCCTTATTATGCTTTTCCAATGCCTTTTAGGCCTACTATTAGACTTTCTAGTAAACGTTCTGAGCAAATGTTTCATAGATTAGAACGAGACAAAATTCATTTATTTCATGATTTGATTAAAAAAATTCTTCATTATGATTGGGAAACTGCCGGATTGAGTGTTAGTAAGCTAAGAAGTAATACCAATTTGTTCTGATAAAATAACATGGATATTTTATCAACCTTAAAGAAATCTCTTGATTTATGTGTCTTAAAAAAAGATACTAATCCTCGAACTGTTTCTCTTGGTTTTTCTTTATCTGGAAAAAAATATTTAAGCGGAATAATTGAATCAAAAACTAATTTATTATTTATTTCCTCAGAGCAAGGGGTACTTATTAAGGGGGTACAACATAATGATTTTGGCTTAAATGAGATTATTACTTTAACAGAAGATGTTGATTATAATCCATCTCCAATAATAATAAAAATTTTAATTGATTATGTTCGTCGAACTAAGAACAAATTATCTTATAAAGTAATAAATAAGGAGGGGAAAAAATTATTTTTTACAAAAGATATCACCAGTATTATTCCTTTTTATTGTCCACCAGCTACTAATTTAGAGAGTATAAAAAAAAGAATACTTTCCGAAAATAAAATTAAAAGGGAAAAAGATAAAAAACCAGAAGAGTTATTGGGAGAATGGTCTCAAAAAGCACTAGAGAGAAATTTTCCAACACATGATTCGGCGACAAAATATGGAGTAGCCATAATTACTAAAGAAAATATTTATTTTGGCGCCCAATATTCCGGATATGATCAAAAAACAACTATTCATGCTGAAATGACAGTTCTCCTTTCAGCTTTCATGAATAGGGATTACAATATTACTCACATTGGGTTAACTTCTAATAAACATGAGGGTCCTGTGGTTCCATGTGGTTGTTGTCTCCAATTTTTGGATGAAATGGCAAATCATTTTAATATTAATCCGAAAATTTATTGCTTTTCAAAAAATATTAATATATTCACTAAATATTTATTATCAGACTATTTAAATAATTTTTGGAAAAATGAATGAAGGTTTTCCAATTATTGATGCAATTTTAACAATTCCCGCAGAAGGAAGGTTGGGAGTGGTTGGAATATGTACAAATACTACCGCTCCCGGACAAGTATTAAATGAATTGGAAGAAAAAAATAGAATAAATACCTCTGTGCTTGGACCATTAATCGTTAATCGAGATGGAGTAGAAAGAATGATAATTAATTCCCTCGCTCACCCAACCATGAAATATTTGATTCTTTTTTCTGAGGAATCAGAAACTTTTGCCCCAAGCACTAATCTTCTTCAGGTTCTTTTAAATGGAATTGATCCTGAAAAGAAGGGAAATTATATAATGAATGGTATTGCTCGTTCTCCTCATTATCCTAATATCAATAAGGATATTATTAATCTGTTTCGAGAAGATATTATTGTTCTTCCAATTTTTACTCATAAAAATAAGGGGAGTGGTAAAATTCTTAATTCATATTTACAGTGGTTAAAACCAAAAATTAGCCTTGAACTATATGAAGCTTTGCGAGGGGTAAATGAGAAAAAGAAAATATATTATGATTCCTTAAACGAAATGATTGAGATAATTTCCAAGTTACCCAAAAAAAAGAAAGTTGCTACTAAATTAAATCCGAAAGATTTTCAACACCTCCAACCACCTAAAATCAGGGTGAAACAGTTTAAGGACTTATTCAAAGTACCATTTAAAGTCGCTAGGGACAATAAACAAGTGCGACTTGATATAAAAATTGGTAATAAAATATATTTTATATCATCAGATGATGTTTTTCTTTTATCTTATTCATTAATGAAATTTCTAAAAGAAAAAAAGAATTTATTGTCCCCAATGGAACAATTATTACTTGGAGCAGAACTTGGCCGGATAAGTACTGAGATTATAAATGATACTCCATTTAAACTATTTGTTCAAAAAAATACTTTGGTAGGAAAAGAAAAAATTCCCCTTGAATCACAAGTAAAAATGATCACTGATAAAAAATTTTATTATCGGGTAAATACTAGGGATAATAATATTTCAGTTACTTGCCTTGCTTTTGATGTTTGTAAAGAAGTTTTTGAATTAATTTCTCCTTCTCTCACTCCCCTTCTTAAATATTTAGCGGATAGCAACCAATTTGAAAATTATGAAATGGATATTTTACACAGAATAGATATTGGTACTCAAGCGGCTAGAGCAAATATTGCGGCTAAAAATAATTATTCATTTATTCAGGACTTTGATCTTATTTTTAAAATAAACAAAGATAGTTTACCTTCTATTATCATAGATGGTGATAATTTTCTTGATGTCCATAAAGGAATTTTACAAAAAATATATATCCGGGGGATTACCGAGGAACATGGCGATGTTTGGAAGGGATTATCTCGAACAGCTTCTGTTTTAACAATTTACCGAAAAGTTTCAAGCTCTCTTAAAAAAATGCCAATATTATATAAACAAGGAGAATATAGCACCGAGGCGATGAGAGAAGAATATAAACGTCAATTGCTAAGATATGACCATGATGGGTCATATTCATACGGGGAAAGAACCCGATCATATTTTGGCTTTGATCAACTAAAAGAAACAATTAAAATACTTAACCAAAACAAGAAAAAAGCTACCATCATCCAGCGATTTGACCCGATAAATGATATGACAATTTCCGTTGATCCAGATACAAAAAAAGAAAAATTTACTCATGATCCTTGTTTAACCCACGACATTTTTTTTATCAAGAACAACACTCTCTATTCATTTCATATCGTTAGAGCTCATAATATAGTGAATGCTTATCCAGAAAATATTTTTGGCCTTCATGATGCTTATTTTTCTTCCATTCAAAACGGGTTGGGATTAAAAAGTGGTGATATGTATGTTCTTTCTAATAGGGCAAATATTTTATTGTTAACGGAAGAGCAAAGAACAAAAAAAATACTTTCTGAACCTTCAAAACCAGTTGGTGAAATTGACAAATCGAGTGGCCCGATAAAATTAAATGATAATATTTTGGATTTAGATAATAATAGTGGAGTGGCTTATTTTATTAAAGAAGCACAAAAAATAGATAAAAGGCCAGAAAGTAAAATATTAGATAGATTAGAAAATTACGAAGGGATAAATATAATAGAAAAAGCAATTACTTATCTTGAAAAGAAAGGGGTAATGCATAATAATCCAATTTTAACAGAATACTACGCTGGGAAAACTAATCCCCAATCTGATCTCTTGGCCTTTTTTCAGGCAAATGTATTTGGTCATAAAGTTTATGGAACAGCTGTTTTTATGAACCACTCTCTTTCTCAAATAAAAGAAGATGAGCAAATTTGTAATTACCTTTTAACAAAATATTCTAAAAGACTAAAATATCCTTTGGGTGAAATAGCAATTTATTATATAAATTATCAAAAATGATATATTACAAAAATGTAATAAAAATTATCGGTTTTGATTTAGATCAAACACTTTATCCAAAATCACCCGAGGTAAATGAATTAATCCAAATATATCTTTATAAAAAAATTAGTGAAATTAAAAAAGTATCTCTTCTAAAAGCAAAGAAACTATTTGGGGATTTGTATAAAAATGGAAGAGGATTAAGCGGGAGTCAATCTTTAAAAGTATTAGGGATACCAGCCGCTCAAAATAAAATTCAGGAAGCTTTGGAAAAAGCTGATCTTTCAAAATTTTTGGTTAAAGATAAGAAAGTAATTAATTTATTAGAAAAATTAAAAAATAAATATAAAAATATAGACTTAATAACTGGTTCAAATTTTAAAAATGCAAAAGATAAATTAGAAAAATTGGGATTAAAAGAAAAAATCTTTTCACACATTATCTCTAAAGATAATTTTTCAAAATCAGATCAATCAGCTTATAAATTTTGGCTTTCTCAATATCCCAACAAAAAACCGAATGAATTTTTGTATATCGGTGATCAGCTAATGTCCGATTATCTTATTCCGAAGGAAATGGGAATTGAGTCAATCTTGGTTAATGTTGATGAAAAAATTAAGAGCATCAATTGTCCTCAACTAACATCTCTTTTAGATATAAAAAAATATTTATTATAAAAAAATTTTAAATCTATCCAACCACTTCTATCCCCATAGAGCGAGCGCTTCCTTCTACTATTTTCATCGCCGTTTCAATATCATTAGCATTGAGATCGGGCATTTTTGTCTCAGCTATTTCTTTCACTTGGGCTTTGGTAATCTTTCCAGCTTTTTTAACTAAATTTTTACCAGAACCTTTCTCTATTCCAGCCGCTTTTAAAATCAAACCTGAAACAGGCGGTGTTTTTATAATGAAATCAAAACTTCTGTCTTCGTAAACAGAAACTATTACCGAGGATGTTTCTCCAACTTTATTTTTAGTCGCTTCGTTAAATCTATTTACAAAATCTTGAATAGCAACACCAGCTTGACCCAAGGTTGGCCCTAGTGGTGGAGCCGGAGTAGCTTTACCAGCCGGAATTTGAAGTTTTATTTTTTTTAATATTTTTTTTGCCATAATTATATTTTTTTAATTTGAAGAAAATCTAACTCTAATGGTGTTTCTCTCCCAAACATTGATACTAAAACTTTTATTTTTCCCCTTTCTTCATCAATCTCGTTAATTTTACCTTCTTGTTCCTTAAAAGGGCCGTCAATGATAATAACATTTTCATCTATTTTGAAGTCAATCTTATGTTTGGTAACATCGGTTTCCATTTTTTTAAATAGAGAATCTACTTCTTTTTTGTTTAAGGGGACTGGATGAACTCCCGAACCAACAAAACCAGTCACTCGGGGGGTATTTCTAACAACATACCAAGAATCATCAGTCACAATCATGTCTACTAAAACATAACCGGGGTAAATTTTTTCTTCAACCTCGGTTCTTTTCCCCGCCTTTATTTTTATTTTTTTTTCAATTGGAACAATAACATTAAAAATCTTGTCTTGCATTCCCAGAGATTCAATCCTTTGTAATAAATTTCGGGAGACAGCATTTTCATATCCAGCATAAGTGTGAATAGCATACCAATTTCTTTCTGATTTTAATTCTTGTTTGGACATATTATAAAACTAAATTTTTCATAAGCCAAGAGAAGATAAAATCAAAGAACCCTAGATAATAAGCAACAAAAATTGAAACAGCAATAACAATAATAGTAAAAACTATTGTTTGTTTTCTGGTTGGCCAATTAACATGTTTTAACTCCCCTCTGGTATCTTTTAAATATTGAGTGATTTTCATCCTACTAGCAATTTATGTTTATAAAAAAGCCCCCAAGGGCTTATTAATAATATTAGGTTTTTTTAATAAAATAGTCAACCCCCGAATCACATAATGTTCACTGATTATTTAGCAAGAGAAGCCTTTAAAATAACAACATCTTCTAATGGCTTGTCATTTTCATTAGTCTCTACTTTAGCAATTTTATCTACAATCTCCATTCCTTTTATCACTTCCCCAAAAACAGGGTGCTTATCATTGAGAAAACTATTATCAACTAAATTAATAAAGAATTGACTTGACCCAGTATTTGGCCCTGAATTGGCCATGGCAATTGTCCCCCTTATGTTTAAATTACCACCATTGTGGGTAAACTCATCTTGAATACTTTCAATACTAGGATCTCCATAACCTGTCCCCGTTGGATCTCCTCCTTGAATCATAAATCCATCAATTACTCTGTGGAAAATTACTCCATCATAAATTTTATTTTCAGTAAGTTTTTTAAAATTTTCGGTGGTAATAGACATATCAGAATAAAGACCAATTAAGATATCCCCTTGGTTTGTCTCTAATTTTATTTTATCCCCTACAAAATCCTCATTAATAGTGGTTGTTTTGTTTTCTCTGTTTTTCTGATTACTTAACATATACCCACCTAGCACAATAATGGCCAGAAAAATTAACAATGCTAAAATCATACCAATACTACCAAATTTCATAAATTTATTATATCAGATATTTTCTTTTGTGGAAAACTAATGTTGGGTATTTGACAACTCGTTATATAATAGAATTAGAAATTAATGACTATTTTTAGCCATTTGTTTGTTTGTTAATGTTGTTTTAATCCCCTCTTTTAGTCAAGGAGGGTAATTATACGTCTTTTAAAATTTATTATAAAAAAGACGAAAAAAGTAATTATGAGTAAAAATACTTGGGTAATAGTAATACTACTGCTGATTATTGTGATAGGCGGTGGCTACTGGTATAGTTCATCGCAATATAATAAAGGTTATGAAACAGCTAAAGCTGATATAAAAGCTCAAAATGATGATCGAGCTTTAGCGGCTGGAGAAGCGGCTGCTAAAGAAGCTAACCCATTTGCGGTCGAAAATCCACTTGAGGGTTTAGAGACTAATCCATTTGAGTCAGCTAAAAATACTTTAAATCCTTTTGCTGAATAATTTACAAATAAATGAACAAAAATATTATGAGTATCATTAATAGCTATAAAAAGATATTGTTTGTAGTTCTTTTAGTAGCTGGTTTTGTATTTTTAGGAACAATAGTTTTAGCCCAGACGGAAAATCTAGAAAGTGATATCCCGACAGAATTACAATCTTTAGCAGAAGACTTAGGATGTACCGCTAAAGATGAATGTAAACAAATCTTTGATGAAAAACTAGACACCGAATTTGATGAAGTAATTAATTTAGCCGAAAAACACAATGTCTATACTGAGAGTCAGCTTGATTTTGCTCAATCATATAAAGACAAAGTATTGGGAGAATTAAATGAAGTAAAACCAGAAGAATTAAATAATAAAATATTAGAACTAGCTAAAGAAATTGCTAAGAAAGATAAAAAATTTGCAGAAGAATTAGGATTAACAAAGGAAAAAATAGATGCTTCAGAAAAAATTATAACGACTGTCGAAAAGGCCGGGGTAACAATGGATATTTGTAGTTTGCCTTTTAATAAATTAAATAAAAAACAAATGATTAGTTGCTTAGAGGCAACCAAGATGCTGAGTGAGGAAGAATCTGAGTCTATTGATATTTTCATTCCTAAAGAAAAATTGAGTAGGGTTAAAAATATTGACCCAATTATTAAATTAGAAAATGCCTTAGCTAAAGGACAATATGCAGAACTTGGAGTAATAACGGCTGAAGAAGCGGGGCTTGTTTGCCTCCGTCCCAATTCCCCGGCCATTTGCGATATTATCGCTATTGAAATTTTTGGGGCGGAAGGAACAGAAGAATTATCTTTGGCCAGAAAACAAGTAACTGAAGTAATCAATTATCAGAAAAAAGGAATGGAAGATATGGTTTTAATAACCCCAGACGGAAAAGAAATTATCGGGAAAAGCAATATAAAAAAAACTTGCGATAAGGCCTTTGCTCCGGATAAAAAGATTAATTTTGGGTTAGCGACCGCTTGCGGAGAAATTGGAGTAAAAATGGGTTTCATTACTAAAGGAGAGTTTGACAAGTCTTTAGAATTTATGAGAACCATAGAAAATACTGATATTGATTTTAACAAATGTATTCTTGACCCAATGGCTTGCGAGCAGTTTATTCCTGATAAATTTAAGGGTGAGTTTGATGTCGGAAGAAAAATTGACCAAATAATGAAAGAAAAAATGGGATTTTCCCCAATGAAATGCGAGGAAGGGGCTTTTAATCCAGAAATTGGAAATAAATGCTTACAAGCAACCAAAGAAATATTAAGTGATGGGACTTTTGAAAAATTATCCCAGGAACATCCTAATGCTCAATTTGTGGTTGACAATATAAAAAAAGAGTTTGAGTTTCATGTTAATCAAGACATAAAAAGAAGAGAAATATTTGACCAATTTAAATCTAAAGAGTTTAATCCTGAGGAGTTTGAAACCGATGATTTTGAATCACCAATAAATATGGCTGGGCCAGGCGGTTGTACTGGACCAGAATCATGTTCTAAATTCTGTAATGATCCAAATAACTCTATTGAGTGTATGACTTTTGGAGCTCAAAAGGGAATTTTTGACGCCGGTGAGGTTTATCTGAAATACACCAATCGTCTAAATGTTCCTCCTCCTGTTCAGACGGAAATATTTGATCCTAATTATTACAAGGATATTGATTCTCTCCGAACTGATCCGTACCGAACTGATCCGTATTATAAACCGCCTGTGGATTTTAATCAGGGTCCTACTAATGAATGTATAAAGGCAATTAATACCGGGGATTTTGAAAAAGCTAAGACGCTTTGTTATGTTCGTCCAATTCCCCAACCAACAACACCAGCGCCATATCCTTATCCTAAAGCCTGTCCTAGTTATTACCCGGAGCCTTGTGGTAGTAGCCAATATCGAGAAGAAAAAATAGGGATTGATGGTTGTCTGATTTTTGGAGAATGTATTGATTTTCGTTCTCCAGAACCTCTACAGAGTTATTGTGGTAATGGTTGGTGCGATAGTAACGAGACCCAATCCACCTGTTTTAAAGATTGTGGGCAAAAAGAATATCCTGGGGATAAAAATTCATGTCCGGGATTTGCTTATAGTATGTGGAATACAAACGGGGTAAGATATTGTCAATTAAATAATGTTCGTTCTTGTAGTTTAACTTATCCTGGATATTTAGATTCAAACACTTACAGCACAGAAAATTGTCCAGTGGGAATTAACAATCAACCAAAGTGTCCTGCTCCAGCTTATTGGGATTCAATAACTAATACTTGTATTTCAGGATCAACCCAAGGTTATTGCGGAGATGGAACCTGTAACTGGGATGAATCAGTAACTTCTTGTTCAAGAGATTGTAGTGCTACTGTTGGAAAATGTCCTTCTGGATTTCACTGGCATCCCGAGTCAGGTGGTTTCTGTATCAATGATAGCGAAAACTATAGTGGGACTTGTTTGGGAACTGATGGGACCACTAAAATAACTTGCCCAGCAATAAATTATAACCAAGTGGGTTGTGGGATTCTTACTACTCAATCAGCTTGTACTGCTGATACTACTTGTGAGTGGTATGCTCCTTCTGATAGTGGTAATTCTTACTGCCAACCGAAAAGTTATAGTGGAGGATATTGCGGAAATTATGTATGTGATGGAACAGAAACGGTTAATTCTTGTCCAACGGATTGTGGAGGAACAACTTCTGGAAAATGTCCTTCTGGATTTCACCCTCATTATGATAGTGGAAGTTATTGTATGAATACCCAAGAAGATTATAATGGTCTTTGTTATGATATTTCTGGAACAAATGTAATCACTTGTCCTTTACAGGAACAATATTCCGGTTATTGCGGAGATAATGTTTGTGGATCAGGAGAATCTTCTTCTTGTCCTACTGATTGTAATTCTAGTTTAACCTCAAGTTGCGGGAACTATACTAGTCAAAGCGCTTGTCAAAATAATAGTTGTGTCTGGACATGGAATGTGGGCAGTACCACTAATGGATGGTGTCAAACATCAAGCAATAATACCGGGGAGACAAACACCTGTACTTCAGAACAAATAAATCTATTAGGAAGTGGTTGTCATAGTATGGGAAATGCTCTTTTTGATAGTTCAATGAATAATTATGTTTACCCAGGAACAAGCACGGTAAAAAGTTGTTCCACTACTTGGGTAAGTGGTTGTAGTAGCGGAAGCGGATCAACTGCTTGTAACTATAACGGCACTTGTGATTCTGGGGAGAGTAGTGGCAGTTGTTATTCGGATTGTGGATCAAGCGAAAGCGGATCAACTGCTTGTAACTATAACGGCACTTGTGATTCTGGGGAGAGTAGTGGCAGTTGTTATTCGGATTGTGGATCAAGCGGAAGCGGATCAACTGCTTGCGCTCAAGCTGGGGGAACTTGGGATGGAAGTTATTGTAATATGAGCGGAAGTAATGGTGCTTATTGTGGCAACGGAACTTGTGATAGTTATGAAACCCAATCATCATGCCCAGTAGATTGTGGTAGTGGTGGAGGAGGGAGTTACTCCGGTTATTGCGGAGACAATGTTTGCGCCTCAACTGAAGATTCTTCTTCTTGCGCTTCTGATTGTGGGGGAACTTCATTTTATTGTGGGGATGGCGCTTGTCAGGGAAATGAAACCCCAACTACTTGTTCTTCAGATTGTGGAAATAGCGGAGGAGGCGGAGGAGGAGATCCAGCAACTGATTGCGCTAACTCTGGGGGAACTTGGGATGGGTCAACAAACTTCTGTCAATTTAGCTATTCAAATTATAAAATCCCCACAAAGACACTAACAGCGAAAATTCTTGATGCTTTGACTAGTTTATTTAGATAAGAAAGAATCTCTCTAACATAAATAAAAATTCTCCAATTAATTGGAGAATTTTTATTTATGTTAGAGAATTAATTCCAAAAAACTATATTAATTTGCTATTTTTTTTATCATCCTCATTGTTGTGGTGAACAAGGGTCCCGATGGCAAAAAGAATAGCTAATAATATTAGCCCATGAGCATCATTGTATAACTGACTTTGGGTAAATCCAAAAGCAGTTCCACTACTGCTAGCTGTCCAAGCTCCTATTAAAGCTAATATTCCAAATGTTCCAGAGATAGTAGCAATGATGTTATAAAGTATTGACCATTTCATATGCATTTATAATTATTAATTTTTAATATCTGACCTTTAATTATTGTTTCTATTATAGCAAAATTAGAGAAATTATGGAGAATATTTCTAATTTGTTAAAAAGTGGAAAACTAATTTGATTTTATTGTTAAAGATAGCTAAAATATTAGTAATTAACATATTCGGTTTTTTAAAAAGAACGAGGTAGATACTCGTAAGAATGGTTTTAAACCAATGGCAGGACATTGAAATCTCTGCTACAAAACAACAAAAAGGGCGATTGGCGCCCTTTTATTTTTAGGTTAATAAAAAATGATTAATAAAAACAAAAATCACAATCAAAATAGCCCCTAGGAAACTAATAAGAACAAAAGAGGCGGCCATATTTTTAATTTTTCCTATTACTTCATTAAATTGAGGTTCAACTTTATCACATAAATCTTCTATAACAGTATTAATGACTTCTCCCGTTAAAACCAAGATGATCGCGACAATAATAAAAGAGGATTCAAAAATAGATAATTGAAAAACAAAAACAAGAACAAGAACAATGGCTGAAAGAACTGTTTCTAATCTAAAATTTTTTTCTTCTAGCCAAACTGTCCTTAATCCTTTGAGAGCATTGTTTAAACTTTTAATATATTTTCTCATCTTCAAAGTATAGCAAAAAAACACAAAATAATAATTACAATTTGTTATATAGCCATGGGGGCATTGCTTGCAAAATCCAGCCAACAAATCTCCAGATTTTGGGAATATAAACTGTTTTGTCTTTTTCTTTTTTAATTGTTTTATATATTTGATAAGCTGCTCTCTTGGCTGAAATTTTTAAAAAGTTAGGAATTCTTCTTTTAATAAAATTTGTGTTAACAAAGCCAAGTTTTAAATCTGTAATTATTATTGGTAAATTTAATTTATGAGTTTTTTGTCTTAGACCTTCTAAATATCGAGAATCAAATGATTTGGAAGCGCTATAAACTGGAGAAATCCTATTTCCCCGAAGAGCGACCACGGACGATGATCCGATAATCTGTCCATGACCCTGTTTTTTGAAATAATTAAAAGCCACATCCACTAGGGCGACAAAACCAGAAACATTAATATCTATCACTGTTTCTTCTTTTTCCCAATTAAGTTCTTGGTTATCATTTCCCACTCCCGCATTCATTACAAATATATCCAATCCTCCTAATTCTTTTATAAGATCTTCTGCAACTTTAATGGCCCTATCTTGATCTCTAATGTCAACCATTTTTATAATGGCCTCATTCTTAACATCTTCGTCTAATTTAATTAATTCTTCACTTGCTCTCCCAATAACTCCAACTTTGTGACCATCAGCTAAAATAATATCAGCTAAAGCTTCTCCAATTCCAGATGTTCCCCCAACTATCAGAATTTTTTTCATAATAAGATTATAACAAATTTATTAAAAATTATTTATGACTTAGTCCGACTGCTTCAGAAATATTATTTAGTCCATCTTTTTTTAATAATTTCACCAAACCTTGATTAATTGTGCTTATCAATTGTGGCCCTTCAAAAATCATCCCTGTAATAAGTTGAACGAGAGAAGCTCCAGCTTTTATTTTTATATAAGCATCTTCGGCAGTAAATACTCCCCCACAACCAATGATGACAAAATTTCTTTTTGTTTTTTTATAAATATAACTAATTAAATTATTTGATAGTTCACTAATGACTTTTCCACTTATACCACCTTTTTCAGAAATATTATTTTCAACAATATTTTTATTATCTCTGCGTTTAGTAAGATTGGTACAAATAAAACCATTAACATGATGTTTTTTTGATATTTCAATAATTTTGTCAATCTCTCTTTCTGTTAAATCAGGGGATATTTTTAAAAAAACTGGCTTTTTGGTTAAAATTTTATCAATTCTTGTAAGAAGAACGTCTAAGTAGGCGGGATTTGTAAATGGTTGCCCTCCAAAAGCATTGGGGCAACTGATGTTAATAGTAAAATAATCTCCTATTTCAGTGAATTTTTTAAAGGCTTTTTGATAATCGCTTATTCCTGCTTCAAGCTCTACTGTTTCTTTATTGTTTGTTTTAGCAATATTTATTCCAAGAGGAATTTTAAAAGATTTTTTTTGTAATTTATTTGAGAGTTTTTCGCTCCCTTCGTTTTTTAAACCATAATAAACTATTAATCCTCGGGATTTTTTTAATCTCCATAACCTTGGTTTTGAATTTCCCTCGCAAGGGGCTCCTGTGATAGAACCAACTTCCATAAATCCAAAACCGATTGAGGGAAGAATGTCTGTTATTTGAGCATTTTTATCAAAACCACCTGCTAGTCCAATAGGGTTCGGAAAATCAATACCTAAGATATTTTGTTTTAAATTTTTATGAGAATAATAAAAAAATAATTTAGTTATCTCTCTAGTAAGAAAATTGGATCCTAAAAACTGTCCTACTTTTATAATTCGATCATGAACAACTTCAGGGTCTATTATAAAAAAAATCTTTTTAAAAATTAGTTTATAAAAAGATTTAGTAATTTTATTTCTAATAGCGAAAAAAAAGTTTTTCATAATTAAATTATACCAGAAATAAAAAACAACCTTTAGGGAGATTATTTTTATTTATTTTATATATTAATTTATTCTTTTTCTATTTTTGTTTCTTTCCTATTTAATTTTACTGGGGTAATTCCGGCAAAATCTCCAATCATGTTTACTAATTCCCCTCCACTTGGAACAACTATTTTAGAATTTTCTTTTAAAGATGATTCTACTGCCTCAATTTTTCTCAATATTTGAGCATTCCCGATAAAATATTTTTCAGCGGCTTCGTTAACTAATTTAATTGCTTCCGCCTCACCTTCAGCCCTAAGGATATTGGCCCTTTTTACTCCTTCAGCTTTTTTAATTTCTGATCTCATTAATCCATCTGCTTCTCGTTCCACTGCATTAGCAAAATCAAGAGCAGCGATATTTTCATTTTCAGCCTTAACAACTTTATTCATAGTTTCTTGAACATCTTGAGGAGGATCAATTTGTTTAAGTTCTGTTCTAACAATCTCCATTCCCCAATTGTGTGTTTCCTTACCAAGAACACGAAGGAGTTCTTCGTTTATTTTATTTCGTTCACTGTTAGCTGATCTAAGGGTAAGGGTCCCAATAATATTACGAAGAGTTGTTCTCGCTAAGTTAACAATTTGAAGCTGATAATTGGCAACATTGTATTGAGAATTTTTAACACTTTGTTCATCATCTCTGACTTTGAAATATACTTGGGCATCAACAGTGGCATTAAGATTATCATTGGTAATTATTTCTTGGGGCATAGCATCTACCATTTGTTCAGTAATATTAACTTTTATTAATTTATCAATAATTGGGATAATCCAAGAAAAACCAGGGTCAATAAAACGATTGTATTTTCCAAATCTTTCAATAATTGCTCGGTGAGTGGGTCGAACAATTCTAATCCCAAAAAAGAAAATTAATACTGCAAGAATAATTATAATCAAATAAAACAGCATGATATTTATTTAAATTAAACTGATAATCTTTTTATTCTAATATATTTTCTGTAGCGAGTCAACAAAAACCTAAAAAATAGAGTCCTTGTTTATCACTAATAAAATAGACTTATTTGTGTTTTTTCCTAGCTTTTTTAGCCAACATTTCAGCTTTAATTGCCAGTCTCTTTTTGGTCTTTTTAGAACGTGACTTTTTCATTTTTCCTACTCCTGTGCTTCTTTTTGCCATAAAGATAATTATACCCTAAATTAATTGATTTATTTCTTCCTCGGATAGTATTCCTTTTAAAACATTTTTAAAAATTTTTTTCTTTGTTTCAATCTTCCATAATTTATCTGGTCCTCCAGAAGATTTTTTCTCTTGCCATTCATTATAAACTTTCATAACATCATTGATCGGGATATTTACTAAAATTATATCTCCTATTCCTTCTTGTCTAGCTTGATATTTGGCATATCTAATTTGTCTTTTTTTTCTTTCTAATACTTTTTCATTGGTATTAATAGTAAATTGAATCCCAAAAACATTAGAAGCTTGAACTCCTACTCCTCTGTTTTTGTTTTTCCTTTTTATAATAAAATCTATTTTTTCTTCAACATCTTGATAGACATCTGCTTCAATAATTCTAAAATCAATATCTTTATCAATTGTTTCTTTTTTAATTAAATTTTTAACCATTCGTTCAGCAATTATTCCCGGCTGAAGATTATTTTCTTCTCTGCTTTCTATTCCTCGGTAAGCCTTTTTTTTCAGTTCATCAGTTGGAGAACTAAGTTCGTTGATAATTATTTGATCATTAAGTAATAATAATATTTCTCTTTTGGCTTTTGCTAATAAAAATTCTTTTTTTACTATTCTGGGGATTGTTTCTCCAAGATAATATTTAATTCCCCAATCACCGTCTGTTACTAATTCCCCTAAAGTAATTTCTTTTTCTTCTGTTATTAATTTTCCTCCTTTAAAATCTACCATTATTTCCTCTTCTTTTTGTTTTAATTTTTCTATTTTATTGTCGTCCAAACTCTTAAGAGCCAGTTTAAATTTTCTGACTATTTTTTCTTTCTTTTTTTGAATTTCATAGATTTCTTCTTGGGATTCTTTTTTAGATAATAAAAAATCAGCCATTTCTGTAATTTGGTCATCTTTCTCAAGATTTATTTCTGCTTTTTCTCTAGGAGTAGTATTTTGAGCACTTCCTTTGGCAATTTTATGAAACATATTTAGTCCTTTTTCAAAATCTTCTTTCATAATTAAATTATATCAAATCTGTTTTAATTTTATATTAGAGGTTTATTATTCCACTTCATAGATTTTAAAAGTTCAATTTCTTCTTTAGTAGGATTATAATATATCTCATTTAGATTTTCGTCAGAAAGTCTTTCTCCTATTGGAATATTACTATCCTCGAAAATTTTTTTAACCTTGGAAGAAGTATTTCCTAGGACCCCATTATAAACACGAGCCAAATACTCGTCCAAAAACTCACCAAATTTTAATCTTTTTAATTCTTTAATAACATCTTCTTCGGTAATTAAATCATCTGAAGTTCTTTTTAAAGAAATGATATCTATTTTACTGGTTAATTTTTGACAAAAAGATAAAATTTCTTTTTCATTTTGAATATCAACCCCACTTAGATATTCATCAATATTTCCACCTATTAATCTACTTTTATTAAGAGAACCGAATCTTTTGTATGTATTAATAATGGCCGTTGATAATATTTCCGCTACTGGGGGACCAAGATATCCCTCTTGGTTAAGGCAATTATCATAGAAATAATGGAAAAATTCATGAGAAATATTTGTTTTAGAAACTAGAAAAGCATATTCTTCTTCTTCTTCTGATTTTTTTTCGCTTGTCCCGGAAGAAGAGTTTTCATTTAAAAATATAGTATTAATAGTTGGAAGATATATTGCTCCCGCAAAATAATAACCGGCATCTAAAAAATTAACCTTCATTATGTTTAAGTTTTTGTTAGTTGTATCAATTTCTCCCTTTGCTAAAGCTGAGTCAATTGACTCAGCAAATCTATCTCTTCTGTTAAATAGTGATTTTTCTCCAATCAAATAAAGTTCTTTGATGGGAAGAGTATCTTGGTCTATAAAAACATGTTTTTTTGATTCCTCGTTAATATCATTTTGGTCAAAAAAGAATTTTGTTTTTATTGTGTCCCCCGTTTCTTTTTGAGCGTTGGCTTCACCGGGAAAAGCAGATGAGGAAATTATCATTAACACAGCTAAACCACAAATTTTACCAAATTTACTTTTTAGTTTCTCAAACAAGGGTGTTTCTTTTAATTTTTCTATCTTCTCCATATATTAATATTAAGAGTATGCCAAATTTATTTCCATGCCATCTTAAACCTATTATTGTAATAAATTCTAATTATGGGGTGCCTACCCGGATTTGAACCGGGACTTAAAACTCCACAGGTTTCCGTGCGAACCATTACACTATAGGCACCATAAAAATCAGTATAGAATATTTAACTTAAAGTATCTAGTAAAAGAAAAGTGGGCAGAAGAGGATTTGAACCTCCACAGGATTACTCCTACAAGCCCCTCAAGCTTGCGCGTCTACCAGTTTCGCCACCTGCCCGATTATCATTTTATTTGGCTACTTCTAAATTTTCTGTCTCAGAAAGAGTTTTTTCTTTGTTTTCTATTTTTGCTTCTTCTTGATCAATTAACTTATCATCGTTTTTAGGTTCCCCAATTTCTGATTCAATCTCTTGGCTTGAAAAAGCAAGGGATCTCATTTTCTTTCTGATTTCTTTGGCGGCTTTTTCCCTAATATAATATAATTTTGATCTTCTTGTTTTCGCTCTTTTTACAATTTCAACTTTATCAATCATTGGAGAATAAAGTGGAAACACTTTCTCCACTCCTATCCCGCTAGCGATCCTGCGAACAGTAAAAGTAGCTCCTGATTCTGTTCCATGCTTTCTAGCTAAAACAAGACCCTCAAAAGCTTGGAGACGAGTTTTGCCTTTTTCTTCAATCTTTGACCAAACCTTAATTGTATCTCCTGAACGGATGTCTAATTTTTTCCTTTTTTCAATATCTACTGGAGAAAATTTTATTGTTGTTGTCTTCATATAATAAATATTAATTTAGCATAGTTAGAGCGCTTTATCAAGGGCTATTTGAATATTTTCTGATAATGGGGCTTCTATTTTTAATATTCCCCCGTCAGGTTTTTTAAATTCTATTGAAACAGCCTGAAGGGCCAAACGAGAAATTCTAATAATGGGACAAACTCTTTTTGGAGCATACAAAAGATCGCAGACGATTGGATTACTTAAATATTTGAAATGGACTCTTATTTGGTGGGTTCGGCCTGTTTTAGGATAAACTTCCACTAAAGAAAATTTATTTTTTTCAACTTTAAAATATTTTAAAACTTTATATTTAGTAATAGCGTCGCGGAGCTCGCCCCGAGCTCCGCGCTGAGCAGACCAAAGCCGAAAATCTTTTCGGCTTTTTCCAATTGGTTTATCTATCATTCCTTCATTATCTTTTAACCATCCCCAAACAACAGCTTGGTAAACTTTTTTTACTTCCCTATTTTGAAATTGTTCTTTCAAAAATAAAAAACTTTTTTGATTCTTAACAATAATTAAAACTCCTGAAGTATCTTTGTCTAATCTATGAACAATCCCTGGACGAATTGGATTATCACCAATATTTTTAATTTCTGGATATTTTTCTAACAAAAAATCGACTAAGGTTTTTTCTTCTGTTCTTCCGTTGCTATGGACCGCTAAGCCAGCTGGTTTATTTACAACCAATAAATCATTGTCTTCATATAAGATTTTATCTTTTAAATTCATTATTTTTATATTATCACATAAACAAAACACTTAGTGTTGCCTGGCCATTTTCATTGAAAAATAGATAAAAATAAGGTATGGTATGATTATTCAAGCAGGTTTGCGCGCTTAGCTCAGTTGGCTAGAGCAACCCGTTTACACCGGGTAGGCCGGGGGTTCAAGTCCCTCAGCGCGCATTTTAGACGTCCCTGTAGTTCAACGGACAGAACAAGAGCCTTCTAAGCTCTAGATGGAGGTTCGATTCCTCCCAGGGGCACCAAAGAAAAAAACCTATAGAAAAGGATTACTTTACTGAATCGGAAATTCGTTTGATGGTGTTATTTGGTCAAAATTACTTTTTAAGATTTCGTTAAACTTTTGATCTTTTTTATCAAAATAATTAAGAATTTCTTCTAAGTTTTTCCTATCAATAGTTTTTCCTTTGGTTATATTATCTTCGCTGATTTGGAATATTTCTTCTCTGTTTATTTGGGAAAAAAGATATAAATTAAAAATAATCATCAAAACAATTAAGACGAAAAATATTTTAATAAAAGTATTCCAATCTCTTCTAGGATGAATCTCTAGATTATTTATATCTTTAAATGGTCTATTTTTAGTTTTATTTAAGAAAGGAAACATTTTAAGATTATAAAAAGCTTATGAGATTAATAGTAAAACTACTATTCCACAAATCAAAAATATCTTCTGACTCTTCTTTTCTCTCGTTTTCAGTTTTATTAAAATATACTTTTTCAAAATCAAACTCTAGTGGAGCATTTTCTAGCAATAAAAGTAGCTTAGAAATATTTTGGAAAGAGCCACTAGCTTTGAAATCTATTTTTAGAATATTCTTATTTTTATCGCTTGATTTGGGTGATAAATTAACTGAATTAATTTCAAGATTTGTTTTGGAATCTTCTCCTATTTTTTCGATCAAATCAAGTAAGTGATTAATTTTATTTTTATCAATAAAATGGGAGTTAAGATTATCTCTTTCTTCTTCTGTTGATTTTATTATATTTCTTAAAGAAATAATTCTGTCTTTATTTTCAGAATAATTTTTGATTTCACTAGAGATAAGAGAATTGCGTTGATTGGCTTGCTTAACGGATTGAAAAAGATAAACATAGGCAGAAATAGCCAGTATGTTTATTAAGATAATAATTATCAGTAAAGTGTTATTTTTGTAAGTTTGATTCATAACAATATTTAAGGCATGATGATATTAAAATTAAATTTTATATCTTTATTTTTAACAAGATTAGAAACAGGCAAATTAACTTCAGAAAATTGATCTTCTCTTTCTATGTCTTCTGTAAACAACAATAAACTTTCTCGACTAGAAGCTGTCCCCTTTAAATCAATAGTGCTGGGAGAATTATTATTTTTGGTAAAATAAATTTCACTGATTTCGATTTTCCCCTTTGTTTTTTCTAAAATTGCTTCAATGATATCTTTGGAAACTACTAGCTTATTGTCATAATCAGACAATAGGGATAATTTCATATTTGTCTCTTGAATAATTTCAGAAATTATATTTTCGTCCGAAAAATCTTGGCTGATTTTTATTTTTTCTAACTCTTGGGAAGAAATTTTTTCCTTAATTGATGATAAAAAATATGATGGTAATAAAAAAGCAATAGCAATAACAACAATTATTAGAAGAAAGGAGAGGGAGATAATTATTAGGCGAATATTATAATCTCGCTTAATATTTTTTTTCTCTTCAAGGGTAAGAAGATTAATCATGGCAAAAATCCCCTAAAGCTAAACCAATAGAGGTTGTGTAGCCCATTGAATCATTGGCTGATATTTCAGGAACATATTTTTCTAAGGAATTTATATTTACCCAAGCATTGCCAAGTTCTACTTTAGTTCTCATACTCATTGAAAGATAATCAACAAAACCTATCAGGTTAGAGTTGCGACCACATAAAACTATTTTTTTTATATTTGGTCTTTGTTTGTTGTCCTCATCTTTATGGGTATACCAATAAATATAGTGTTTATTTATTTCATCGCGTAAAACTGAAATAATATTTAATAGAATAGAAAAAACCTCTTTTCGCTCTGGGTCTTTTTTAAGACCATATTCTTTTTTGATTTTTTCAGCTTCTTCAAAACTAACTTTAAAACTTTTTTGAATAATTTTTGTTAAAGTATGCCCCCCAATATCAATAGTGGAGGTAAAACAAACAATTCCTTGGCTAACAATTGAGATTCCTGTTCTAGTTTCTCCAAAATCAATTATCATAAAGGTGTCTTGACTATCATAAGGAATAACCGCCCTAGAGATAGCTTGAGCTTCAATTTCAAATCCAATTGGAACAAGACCAGATTCTTTAAGTGGTGTTAAATAACTTTCAATGATGGATTTAGGCAGAGCCGCTACTTGAAAATTATATCCTCCTTCTTTTTTACTATTAATAAAATCGTAATCAAAAACTGATTCGGCGGCTGAAATAGGAATATGTTTTTCTAATTGAAGTTCTAGGGCATCACGAATTTTACCATTCTTAATTTCTGGCAAATTCAATTTAAAAATATAAACTTGTTGTTCAGGGAGAGAAACACGCACAAAACTAAGATTATATTTTTCCTTTAAAAAAATTAGAATTTTCTTAAATTCCTCAACATTTTTTATTTTTCCTGATTCAATAACTCCTGGAGGAATTCTTTTTTCTCCAAACTTGCCAAGGCAAATCACTTTCCCCCGTTCTATGAGTTCAACAAATTTAATTGATCGATCAGAAATATCAAAACCCACAGAAGGTCTCATTAAAAAATTAGGGACAGGAAAAAATCTATTGCGAGAATAATATTTCATTACTTACTATTATATCTTGACTGCCTTTAAAATAAAATAGGGTTGCTTTTCCTAAAAATAGTTAATCTTTTCGCTTTATATTTAATCTATCTAAATAACGTTGTAAAATAAGAGCCGCCGCCGAGGAATCAACTTCTTTTTTATTTTCTTGATAACGACGAGCTTCAATGGTGGTCATAAATTCTTTTTCTAATTTAATTGGAAGCTTTAGCTTCTTTTTTAATTCATTTTTAAAGGAAATAATTTTTTCCATTAATTTATTTGATTTTCCTTGGCAATTATATGATTCTCCCATGACTATTCTATCTATTTTTTCTTCCTGACATATTTTCTCAATTAAATCCAAAAGGTGTTTATCATTTTTTAAAATTGTTCTAGGAAAAGCAATCCTATTTTCTTCATCAGAAACAGCAATTCCAACTCTTTTTTGTCCATAATCAATTCCTATTAGTCTCATAACGGAGAGGGTGGGATTTGAACCCACGGATCGCTTTCACGATCTCCGGTTTTCAAGACCGGTGCCTTCAACCACTCAGCCACCTCTCCTTAATTTATAACCTTATTATACCACCCTAGATAACATATAGTATTTCGGGTGACAATCTGTTAAAGTTTATATATGGAAAATAGTAATAATAACATAGAGTGGGAAGCATTAGAATATGATCCTAAAAAAAGAAGTGTTGATTGGTATTGGGCCATGGGGACTATTGCCGTAGCTAGTAGTGTGGCTTCAATAATTTTCAAAAATTTATTATTTGGTATTTTTATTTTAATTGGAGTTTTTACTTTAATCATAATAAATTTACAAAAACCAGAAATGATTAAATACATAATAGATAAAAATGGAGTAAGAATAAAAGATATACTATATCCTTATGAAAAACTAAAGCACTTTTGGGTAAAATATGATGATGAGAAAAAAATATATAATTTGCTTTTGTTATCAGAAAGAAAAATTATGCCAATTTTAGTTATTCCTCTTCCTGAAAAAAAAGAGGGGTTTATAAAGGAAACACTAAAAAACTCCTTGCCTGAAAAAGAAATAACTGAACCAATTTCCGAAAAAATAATGGATCGCCTAGGATTTTAAAGCTCCCGTCGTTCAACGGATAGGACGCAACTTTGCGGAAGTTGTAATACAGGTTCGATTCCTGTCGGGAGCACCAGAAAGGAAAGATGTTTTGTCAAAGTCAAAACAAAGCTCTTAGGCCCCATTTAAGAAGTCGGAACTCGCCAACATTTCCTTGAATCAATTCTATTATAAAGATTATTAATAAGATAAAGAGGATTATTTTAATTATCTTCCAAATACACATAACTTAAAATTACCATAAGAATTTAAAACTTCATAAAGGGATTATTAGCTTTTTCTTGTCCAATGGTTGATTTTAAAGGATCGCTATAATGATGTCCTGGGTAAACTTCTATTTTATTATCTAATTCACTTAACTTTTTTAAACTCTGAAACATTTCTCCTTCACTTCCCCCTTCTAAATCAACTCTTCCGATTGATCCAATAAATAAAGTATCGCCAGTTAATAATTTTTGATCAAATAAAAAACAGACACTGCCACGGCTGTGTCCCGGAGTATGAATGACTTGAATTTTTATATTACCAACATTTATTATGTCATTATCTTTTATATATTTTATTTCTATATTTTTATTTTCAAAAGTTTCTAATTGATGGATAAAAACTTGGGCTTTGGTTTCTTTTGTTATTTCTTCTAAATCATTAAGGTGATCATAATGACTGTGGGTTAAAAGTACTTTATTTATCTTTAATCTTTTTTTCCCGGCAATTTTTAATAATTTCTGGCTATCCCACCCGGGATCTATCAAAGCTCCTTCTTTTTTGTCGCCAATAAGATAAGAGAAGTTTTCCATTATCCCAACTTTAATTTGCTCAAAGACCATGAGTAATTTTAAGATTTGGTAATTCTTGAGAGACGGGATTTCTTACGAGAAGCAGTGTTCTTTTTTATTATTCCTCTTTTAACAGCTTTGTCAATGGCTTGATAGGCAACCCTTAATAGTTTTTTGGCTTCTGGTTTCTTGTTTTCTTTAACAAGTTTTTCTATTTTTTTTATGGATTGCTTCATTGCCCTATTCCGACGATCATTAAAAACCTTCTTCTGAAGAGATCCTTTTAGAGCTTTTTGGGCCGATTTAGTTATGGGCATAACAAAATATTATCAAAAATACCTTAGGAAAGCAAATAAAAATACCACTCTGTTAGATAGGCGGTATTTCTTTAACAACTATTTCCATAGTAGAAACCGGGGCATTGATCAAACAAAATTCACAAGTATTTAAATGCAGATAATTATTTTTCCAATCAATACTATTAAAATCTTCTAATTTCCCAGCTTCTTCAAAACGAGATTTCATTATTTTCTCAGTGTCTATTGTGTGAATGCCACACCCTTGGCAAAATACCTTAAAAATTCCTTCTTCGGAAGTGTTAAAATCATTTAACCACCCCAAATCTGGATTATGTTCTCCTTTCCAAGGCATTATTAATAATTTTATTGTGCCAAAAATACTATTAGCAACCACTCTCTCATTTTTATGTTCTTCGGTTTTATAGTTCATAACTCAATTTTTTGTTTTAAAAAATACTTTTCTTTATATTTAGAATAGCAATGATTTTAAACCATGTCAAGTTCATATTTATGAATTCCTTTCACAATCTGTTTAGACCATTTATTAAGGTGTTTTCTGATTTTTTCCATCAAAATATCTTTTTTTATCTCTATTTCCTTTTTAAGATTTTGGGCTTCCTCTGAAATTTCTCCCATTTCCCGAAACTTTTGTGAATTTTGCTTTATCTCAGCCATTTTTTCTTCAATATCATCAGCCTCGCTTTCTGAAATATTTAAAATACTTCCACCTATTTCGACAGTAGTTTTTAAATCAAAAGTGAGTCTACAAATAAGATTTTTCCCTGATTTGTCATAATATTCAAACATAGCATCAGTTTGATTAAAAATATCTAAGTGGGTTTCTAAGGCGGTGTAATAAAGAAGGCGGGAATTATCAAAATTATCTCCCATTAATCCTTTGGCGACCAAGATACGCAATTCTCTGGCATATTGATTCTTGGGATTCGTTGCATCACTCCAAGGTTGAGTTTCCTTCATTAAGCGAAGTTTATCTTCATATCTAGGTTCTCTTTCTTTTAAAATTTTTTCATAAATATTAAAATCTTCTATGTTTTTTTCTTTTATTTGTTCTGGGGTCATCCCAAGAACTTTAAGATATTGCGAGCGAAGAATTTCCCCAAGAAAAAATTTTTCAATATATTTTCCTTGTTCTGCTCTCTCTGTTTTTCTATGCTGATTATAAATCATAATTCAATCATACTATAAAAATAAAGCTTTATCCATATTTTATAATAGGCTATACTTATTTATATGATTTATCAAATTAGCGGAAAATTAACTTTGGTTGCTTCAGATTTTGTCGTAATCGAGACAGGAGGAGTGGGTTATAAAATATATGTTTCCTCTAATACTCTTTCTAAAATTAAAAAAAAGGAAAAGGGGAATGTTTCTCTTTTTATCTATCAAGCTGTTCGAGAAAATTCCTTAGATTTATATGGATTTTATAATAATGAGGAATTATCTTTTTTTGAAAAACTAATAGGAGTTTCTGGGATTGGGCCAAAATCTAGTTTGGGTATTCTTTCTTTGGCGCCAGTAGAAACACTGAGCAAGGCTATTGGTTCTGGTAATACTTCTTACTTAACTAAAATTTCTGGGATTGGAAAAAAGACAGCCGAGAGAATAGTTTTGGAACTTAAAGATAAATTAGGACTACAAAAAGGGGGGTTTGAAAAAATATTTAAAGACGAGGCCGATGTTTTAGAAGCTTTACTATCTCTGGGATATAAATCATCAGAAGCTCGAGAAGCCCTGAAAAAAATACCAGATGAAATTGTTGGGACCAGCAATCGAGTAAAAGGAGCTCTAAAAATCTTGGGGAACGGAGGAGAAAATTAATTATGCCAGAACTTCCAGAAGTAGAAACAACCGTTCGTGATTTAAGAAAAGTAATTTTAGGCTTAAAAATAAAGGGTATTTGGACAAATTTGAAAAGTTCTAATCCTCACCAAAAAGAAACTATAAAAAATCCTATTTATTTTAAAAAATTTAAAAAAGAAGTTATTGGAAGTAAGGTAGTTAGTATTAAGAGGAGAGGAAAAAATATCTTAATTCAGCTTAATAATCAGAAAACTATTTTAATCCATCTAAAAATGACTGGTCATCTTCTTTTTAATAATCATCAAAAAAATAAATATATCCATGTTATTTTTTATTTTAGGGGTAATAAAAACTTGGCTTTTAGCGATTTAAGAAAATTCGGAAAAATTACTCTTCTTAATTCCCCTCTATCTTTAGGACCAGAACCACTGGGTTTTAATTTAAAAATTAAAAAATTTATAAAAATAATAAAATCACAAAAAAGAAAAATGAAACAAGTTTTATTGGATCAAAAAGTTATTGCCGGTATTGGCAATATCTATTCCGATGAAATACTTTGGGAAGCAGGAATTCACCCGGAAACAAAAGCGGAAAATATTCCTCTTTTTAAAATAAAAAAGATGTTTGTGGTTATGAAAAAAATTCTTAGAAAAGCGATAAAACTTAGGGGTGATTCAATTTCTGATTATTTTAATATTGATGGCCAAAAAGGAAAATATCAACTACATCATAAAGCTTACCAACAAACGGGTAAAAAGTGTTTTAAAAAAGGATGCTCTGGTGTTATTACTAGAATAAAAATAGGGAGCCGAAGCGCTCATTTTTGTTCTCAACACCAGAAACTTAAATTTTTAGGATCCTAAACAAAGCTATTCCGACGGAAACAGCGACATTTAATGATTCTTTTTTTCCTTTCATTGGTATTTCTGCTATCACCTCGCATTTATTCAAAATTTTTTGATCAAGCCCTTTAATTTCATTTCCAACAATAAAAACAGTTTTTTGTCGCGGTTTTACTTTTTTGTAATCAAAAGAATTTTTTGATTGTTCAATCGCTACTATAAAATAATTTTCTTTTTTAAATTTTATTAAAACTTCTCTAATTTTAGAAAATTTTTTCCAAGGAATTATTTTTTCTGCCCCTAAAGATACTTTGGCAATATCTTTTCTGCCCCTGCCAAATTTATCAACCGGAGCGGGAGTATATCCGGTTAAATAAATTTCATTTATTCCAGCTGTTTCAGCGGTGCGAAAAATTGAACCAACATTATAGGCGCTACGGACATTATGAATAATTAAAATTACTTCTTTTTTTTTCATAAACATTCTCTATTAATATTTAATACATAATTAACTATTATTTTAAGTTCTGAAACTAAGTGGTCCCCCAAAAAACCACTAAGATCGTCATTTTTAACAAGGGAGGAATATTGTTGTGTAAAAACAGAAGAAGTCGGCAGGTATGACCAATGCCATCTTTCTTCTTGATAACCGCCAGAACGAGAATCTTGCGTTGAATAAGGTTGGCAAAAGCCATATTTAGAAGCATTTTCTGCTAACCAATTATAAATTTTCAATCCTTCACCCCCATAAAAATAACTATTGTTTAAATTATTTAAATCTATCTCAGTCCCCCAATGATGTCGTGATGTGCCAGGCATGGCGCTTTGCTCCAAAATAGATGTTGCTTTATTATATTCATCTTCTATTAGGTAATAATCGCCAATTAAACCGGACCATTTATTCTCCCAGATATTCTTTTGAGTTTCAAAGTTTCTAGCACCGGAAATAATAATTAAATCTATTTTGTCTTTTTTGGCATCTTGAGTCATTTGTTTAAAAGCTAGATAAGTCTCTTTTCTTAAATACATTCCTGACTTAACAGAGTCCTCCAAAGAAACCTCTATAAAACGAGAGTCATTTTGATAATTTAATTTGCCCAATAAATACTTGGTATCAAAATCAATATTAGGATTGATAATTTCTTTGGTTTTTTGATTTTTTTCCTCTGATATTAAAACTGAACTTGGTGTAAAATCTAACCAAATATTCTCGCTGGCGGTATTATTATCAACTAAAACATTAGATATGACCAAACTATTATTTATCGTGTCTTCGGTAGGTACTCCGAAAGAAAATAGGATGATTAAAGTTATTATGATTAATAAAAAAAGAATTTTAATCATTTTTGACCATACTTAATTGAAACAATAGACCTCATAAGGTTATTATGTTATGTTATCTTTATTGAAGCAATCACTAATAACCCCCCCCATAGCTTAGTGGTAAAGCAGTTGCCTTTTAAGCAATTGACCAAGGTTCGATTCCTTGTGGGGGGACAAGTTTGAACTTCGGAGAAAAAATTGGTCGAGGGCAAGAATCAAAAAGAAAAGGGATACCACTTGTGGTATAATAAAAAATATGAACCCTGTTAGAAATTTAGCGGGGTTGGTCTAATAATTAATTTTTAATAATTAAAAGTTTTTAATGAAATGAATAAACAAACAATTATAACAATAGTGATAATCGTAGTGGTTGTTTTGGCAATATTAATTTTTGCCTATCTTGATTCCCAAAAACCAAGGGAACCGGCTAAATATGATGAATTCGCCCAGTGCTTGGGAAATCAGGGAGCTATTTTTAATGGCGCTTTTTGGTGCTCGGCTTGCGCTACCCAAAAAGAAATGTTTGGAAAATCGGTTGATTTTCTCCCTTATCAGGAGTGTTCCAATCAAGATAAAAGCATGAAACAAGAGTGCCAAGATAAAGGGATTGTCAGATACCCAACTTGGGAATTTTCTGATGGAGAAAAAGTTGAGGGAGTAATTCCCTTAGAAAATTTGGCAGAAAAAACTGGATGTCTTCTTCCTGAATAATTAATCTTATCCACATAAAAGACTTTTACTTTTATAAAAATTAGTTATAATAAAACTGGATGATTTTTTGTTAAGATATCTTTAACTTTGGCAGTTAGTCATAATTCATAGAAGTTTATCTGTTCACAAAATTATTGTTATTTCAAAATCATCTTAAAAAGGGAAAAATCGTTTGGTCAGCTTTTTTGTTGACCCTAAAAATAAAAGCCTCTAAATTTAGCCTAGTCTGTATTTAGAGGCTTTATTGTTTCTTGGTTTTAAATAGATTCTAAAATAAATTTTTCTAAATTGATTTCCAAACTCCCTGCTTGACGCCTATTTTCATGATAAAGAGTTATTAATTTAGATGATAAATTTTTAAGTTCCGCATCTGTAAAATTACGACTAAATGATTTAGCCTTTGCAAAAACAAAAGGTTTAATTCCTAATTGAGGTGAGTAATTTTTTTCATTTTTAACTAAAAATATCATTTTAATTTGCCAAATAAAAATACCAATAATTTCATCTGGGATTATTCCAGAATTAATTGCTTTTTGAAATAAAATCCATAAACCCTTTTTATCTTTTTTCCCCAGGACATCTGTTAGATCAAAGAGATGAAATCTTCCCTTGGGAATTGTTTTAGGCAAATCAAATAATTTAATATTTTCGGTATATTTTTTAAATTTATCAACTATATTTTTTGATAAAGATTGCTCAATAAAAACAAAATTATTATTGGATTCTGATAAGTCTTTCAATTTCTTTAAGATAAATTCTTTTATTTCATCTTTTTCCAAAACATTTTCAAGAATAATAAAATATTTATCAACAAAAAGACCGGAAGCATAAATAAGATTTTCAAATTCCTCTTTATTAAAATCAAAATCATTCATTAAAAAGAAAGAACTTTTTTGTTTATTGAAAAGCTTCTCATAAGCGGTTCGGCGCTTATCAATATCATTACCATAAAATAAATGGATCATTTTTTGCCAAGCCAGCGTCTAACTGACTTTTTGTATTCAAGATATTCTCCCCCGAATTTTCTTTCTAAGAGTTTCTCCTCTTTTTTAAGAAAGATAAAATTGACTATTAAAAAAGAAATTACTGCCATTAAAACAATTAAAATAGCATTGGCTAAAATACCAAAGCCTAAAACTAAAAAAAACAAACCGAGATAGGTTGGATTTCTGGTAAGTCTATATGGTCCTTTACAAAAATCTTTTGTCTCTATTTTAGCGAGTTTTTTTTCTTTTCTAAAATTACGAGAAGAGTGCTGAGCCCATAAAATTAACATTGGGGATAAAATAATTAAAACAAAGCCTATCGGCAAAACAATTGTTTCAGGAATAATTTTCACGGGATAAAGAATATCAGCAAAAAAACCTGCAATTAATCCAATTAAGTAAATCATCGGACTATAGGCAAGAAAGTGGTGAATTTTTACCTCTTTGTCTTCGTTTTGTTCATTAATATTATCCATTGGGATTATTATATCTCACCCCCTAATTTTTGTCATTTCTCCCCAATTAGAACCAATAGAAATATCTGTCGTGATTGGGACTTCTTTTTTATTTTTTAAAAATTCTTGAGAAATATTTTTTTCCATGGCTGATTTTATTATTTTTACCGCTTCGTGAATAATTTTTTCATCTACCTCATAAATTAATTCATCATGAACTTGAAGAACTAGGTGGCATTTATTTTTTAATTTAGCTTCAATAATAACTTTATCTGCCTGACTAATAGCTAATTTAATAATATCGGCGGAGGTTCCTTGGATAGGAGCGTTGATAGCCATTCTTTCGGCCATCGCTCTAATAAAGGGAAGTTTAGATTTAATCTCGGGGAAATAGCGTCTTCTTCCAAAAAGAGTTTCTGTGTATCCATTTTTTCGAGCTGAGTCCTTTATCTCTTCTAAATAAGCTATTAATCTAGGAAACTTTTGAAAATAATCATCATAAAATTTTTTGGCTTCGGCTCTGTTAGATTTTAATGTTTTTTGAAGAGCTAATACTCCCATTCCATAAATAATCCCAAAATTGATAACTTTAGCTTGTCGTCTCATCTCGGGATCAACTTTCTCTTCAGAAACACCAAAAACTCTAGAGGCCACGGCATTGTGAATATCTTTTTTTTCTGTAAAGATTTGTAAAAAATATTTATCTTGAGATAAAAGAGCGGCAATTCGAAGTTCAATTTGAGAATAATCAAAAGCAATTAATTTATGATTAGGAGAAGCGATAAAAGCATTACGAATTTTTTTTCCTAAATCGCTTCTAATAGGAATATTTTGGAGATTAGGGCTGACTGAGGAAAATCTTCCGGTAGTAGTTCCTGTTTGAATAAATTTAGCATGTAAACGATTATCTTTTTCGGTCATTCTTGGGATAACATCAATATAGGTTGAAAGTAATTTTTGAAGTTCACGATAATCAATGATTTCATCAATAATTTTGTGAGTACCTATTAATTTTTCTAATTCTGATATTCGAGTTGATCGAGCCCCGCCTTTTGTTTTTTTAATTCTATCTCCAAGAGGAATTAATTTTAGTTTATCAAAGAGTATTTCTGCCATTTGTTTAGGAGAATTAATATTAAACTTCCCTCCGGCCTCTTCCCAAATTTTATGTTCCAGTTTTTCTAATTGCTGATGATAATCAATGGATAGTTTTTTGATATAATTTAAATCAATTAAAATTCCATGTTTTTCCATTTCTTCGATAATGGGAATGATGGGTAATTCAATATTTTTATAAACATACTCTAATTTTTCTTCTTTAATTTTTTTTAATATTTTATTTTTGGCTTGATTAAAATCATGGCTATTTTCAAATTCTAAAATATCTTCTAGGGTGGGGTTGGATAAATTAGATGATAAAAGCCAAAGGGCGACACCGATTTCTTTTTCTTCTTTTTGTTTTTCCTGACTCGCCATTGAAGTCTGGAGCAAGAATCTTTGGTTTTGATCTTTAGAATTAGGATTCTCAATTATCCCAAAAAGCTGATTGAAACGATTTTGAAGACTCTTGAATCCAAGTTCTCTAAATAAAGTTTCTATGTTCCCTGATTTAATTGTTTCTTTCCATTCTTTGTTGGGAAGAGAAAATTTAATTGGGGCGTCTCTCCTTATTCGAGCTAATGTTTTTGAAAAGAAAGCTTCGTCTTCTCCAGCTCTTAAGAGTTCTATCACTCTGGGTTTAATCCCTGCTTTTATTAATTCAAATGAGTCTTTTTTAATAATTTTATAAATATTTTCCAATGAACCAAAATTTGTTATTAGAGAAGAAGCTGTTTTTTCACCGATACCAGAAATTCCGATTATATTGTCGGAAGGATCTCCTCTAAGTCCTTTATAATCAACTAGTAATTCTGGAGCGAAACCAAACCTGTCTTTAACAGCTTTTTCATCATATAAAATAGTATCATTTAATCCTTTTCTTAGAGTATAAACCTGAACTTTTTTATCATTAATTAATTGCAAAGTATCAAGATCGCCAGAAGCAATAATAATATTTAAATCTTTTTTATTTTTTGTTTTTTCAACTATTGTTCCTAAAATATCATCAGCTTCAAATCCCGACTGAGCATAAACGGGAATACTAAAACTTTTAAAAACTTCTTTTGATTTTTCAAGTTGGTGAATAAGATCATCGCTGATTTTTTCTCTCCCTGCTTTGTAATTGTCATAAGCATCATGTCTGAAAGTCTTTTCTGGAAGATCATAACAGGCAATTAAATAGTCGGGTTTTAGGTCCCAAATAATTTTAATAAGCATCGCCGAAAGACCGTATAAAGCTCCTGTCGGCTCTCCTTTACTAGAAGAAAAGTCGGGAAGGGCATGATAAGCCCGATGAATAATAGCATGGGCATCAAGTAAAATAAGAGTTTTTTTGTCGCTTTTTTTAATCATCTCTCTATTCTATCATCTACTTTTATGTTTCTCGTCTGGTCATTTATATATTCAAAATTTATTCTAAGATGATCTTTTGGTAAGGCGCTAACAACTTGATTTGCCCATTCAACTAAAACAAGGTTGTTCTGGTCTTCAATTATTTTAGAAAAATCTAATTTATTTAACGCTTCTTCGTCTTCTAACCGATAAGCATCAATATGAACAAGTTTTTGAAAACGGCTTTTGTTTAATTTATAATTTTTAAAAATAACAAAAGTAGGGCTAATGACATGTTCTTTAATTCCTAAAACCTCAGCTACTTTTTTTACAAAAGCCGTTTTCCCGGAACCCAAATTGCCATAAAGACCAACAATAGTCGCTTTGTTTTCTAACGGTTGATCAATTGATTTAATAAACCGTTCAGCTAATTTTTTCATTTCTTCTAAGTTTTTGATAAGCATATTTAAAAATTATAGCATCAAAAAATCCCCGCGGAAGCAGGGATTTTTTGATTAATTTTTAATTTAATTAGATATTTTCTCTTAAGAAAGATGGCGGTCCTCCTTGTCCTGATTCTGATTTTGGGAAACTATTTTGGCTGTTGTAATACATTTGGCTACGCTTATATTCATTATAAGCATCAAATTCATTATCGCTGATATTAGTATTTCTGTTATTAGAATTATTGTTTTGCTTTCTCACAGCAAAGGCGGGAGATTCTCTGTCGTAAACCATTCGGCCAACATAAACTATTCCTAGGATCACTAAAATAAGTAAGAGCCAGCTAAACAAACTACTAGGGAAAAAACCATCTGTTCCAAAAAGACCGGCTACTAATCCTCCGTTTCCTTTATTTTCTAAAACATAATTCAAGATGTAAGCAATTACTTCATTTTGAATATTACTAGAAGAATCGGTGTAAACAAGAGCGGCGGTAGTAACTAAAATTTCTTTTCCTTTGGCGGTGTTTAAAACATCTCCTCTAACTCTAAGAGAATCTTTTTCATAAGGAGCTAGGGTTCCAAGATTAATTGATAACTCATGACTAGATTCAGAAAAGCGTCCTTCGTCTGATCTTGAAAATTCTATTTCGTTTGGCAAAGCCACTCTTAAAATAACATTTTTTAAACTTTTGTTACTAGTGTTTGTATAAGTAATTATGTAAGTTAAACTATCCCCAACAAAAATATCTTCATAGGATGTTTCAATTTCAAGAGAAACAAGACTATTGGGGCTATTAGAAATCGGCACTTCTATATAACCAGATCCTTGGGTTCTAAAAATTCTGATTTCTCCGTAATCAATTCCATATTGGTTTTGCCCAACAAGTCTAAAATAATAGATACTATTAGTATTTAAACCAGACAAGGAGTCATTGAAGCTAATATTTGTCCCGGAACCAATTGATTGGACAGCGGTTGTTTTCCCTAGACTAATAGCTGACCCCCATTCAAACCAAACATTGGTTGAAACAGCTCCGGTAGAAATAACTAAACCATTTAATCGGGTAGTGGTGTCAGCAGTTAGAGTAGCAATAGTAGTTTCTACTGTTGGAATCAGTCCATTTCCATTTCCAGATCCTGTAGTAAAATTTAAAATTGTCCCATTAGTATAGCCATTACTATTCCATCCCACCGCTTGAAAATAATAAGTAGTATTATTGTTTAAATTAGAAATAGCATTGCTGAATATTCCTGATCCATTTCCTTGAGAAACCGAAGCAGTGTTTTGATTTAAATTACTAGAGCTAGTTCCATAACGGAAGTAAGTAGTAGTATTATCGTTATTAGCATTATAATAACCATTCAAAACAGCAGAACTATTAGTTATTCCGGAGGCCGAATTAGTGGTAATGCTTGGGGCTGACCCACCGCCTGAAGTCGGAACAAAAAAACTTAAAATAGATCCATAGGCAGTTCCGTTTGAGTTATTGCCAACCGCTCGAAAATAATAAGTAGTTCCGGATGAAAGACTAGAAATATTATTGTTAAAAATATCTGAACTAGAACTATAAGTTGTTGACCCAGTAGTTGAGTTTAAATTGCTAGAGCTAGTTCCGTATTGAAAATAAACTGTAGTGTTTAATCCAGTTCCATTATCATTGTAAGTTCCATTTAAAGTAGCATAAGTTTGTCCAACCCCAGAAACACTAGTGGTAGTGATAATAGGAACATTTCCTCCCCCACTAGTAGTGGTAGTAAAAGAAATTTGAGATCCTTGAGCAGAACCAGCGCTATTAGAACCAATAATTCGATAGTAATAAGTTGTGCCAGCGGTTAAACCAGAGATGGTG
>MFUP01000006.1:0-3328 GCA_001785735.1 Candidatus Nomurabacteria bacterium RIFCSPLOWO2_01_FULL_33_24 | reverse complement strand
AGAGATGGTGGCATTATGACTACCTGATCCTGTTCCCACGCTAGTTAAAGTAGTGGTATTAGGATAAGTACCAGAAGTAGTTCCCCATTCAAATCTAACACTAGAGGCAAGCCCATTGCTATTATAAGTTCCATTTAAAGTAGCTGAAGATTGTCCAATACTTGAAGCGCTGGTAGTGGTTAGGGTAGGGACAGAACCTCCTCCACTGGTGGTAGAAAAACTAACAGGAGATCCATAACTAGTTCCATTAGTATTTTGTCCTACAATTCTAAAATAATAAGCTGAGTTGGAGGCAAGCCCGGTAATAGTAACGGTCGCCGTTCCTGATCCTGTCCCCTGATTAACATTAGCGGTAGTAAATCCATAAGAAGTTGTTGGTCCATATTCAAAAAAAGTGGTTGTGCTAAGTCCAGTTCCATTCTCATTATAAGTTCCATTAACAACAGCTGATGTTGAGCTTGGAGTAGCAGTTGTCGTTGTCACTATTGGAGCACTTCCCCCGCTGGCAGTAGTAGTAAAAGAAACTATCGCCCCATTGGCAACACTTGAATTCATTCCGGAAGCTCGATAGTAATAAGTGGTACTTGGGGTTAACCCAGTTATATTAGCAGTATGAGAAATACTACTGCCAGTTCCAATATTAGTTAAGGCAGTAAAAGTTCCCAGAGCATTTGTTGGCCCCCACTCAAACCAAGCATCAACCGCTCCTTGTCCATTATCATTGTAAGTTCCATTTAAATCAGCTGAAGTTGAACTGGGAACAGCAGTATTGGTTGTCACTGTTGGAGCAGCCATAACAAAATTCCCTACTGACAATCCAGCTATTAAAATCAACATAAAAATCATTGTTTTTACTATATTCTTCATATTCCTAGATATTAGCATATATAAAAAAATTAGTCAAGTCGCAAATAAAAAAGCTCAACCAACCAAATGACGGTGATTGAGCCTATTCTCAAGTTCTTTTTATTTGTTGTTCTTTTTTACTTTTTTTGTTTTCTCTTTTTTGTTTTTTTTATTTTTTCTTTTTGACTGGGTAGTTTGATTTTGTTGTTCTTTGTTCATTAAAAACATGTTAGTTCCCACATTTACATTAATCCCGGGATTACTTTTCAAGTTTCCAACATTGTCAAAATCAAAAAATAAAGAATGATAGGTTCCCCGAATGAAAATTCCTTCTCTAAAATTTCCTATCCAAAATAAATTTAGATTAAGCTGAAGAAAACCTCCGGTAATGTTTGAAATCCTATCTTTTTCAATAAAAGCTAAACCTGTTTCTATCCCCCCCCCAGTTCCATCAAGCAACCCTGATATTTTATGATTGATAGCATTAAACTTAATAGAGGTAGTAAGAGTTCTAAATTTAGTTAATCTTATTGTTTCTTTTTGAGGATTAAAGTAATTCAAAAAACGTTCTCCGGCTAAAGAAAAAGAGTAGGTAATTCTATTATCAAATAGAGTAGAACCGATTCCAGCTTCCCAGCCTAATCCATAATAAGAGCTCTTCTCTGCTAACTGAATACCATTATTGTCAAAGCTTGAACCAAGACTCCCTGTTAGAAAAGTATAGTTTTTTGCTTTGGCTTTTTTTTCTTTCTGGAGATATTGAGAAAAAATAGAATTAGAGAAAAAAAGTATGGGAATAATAAAAAATAATATTTTTTTCATTATCGGTTTTTTTGTTTATTAATGTTCTCTTTCTTTACATTATCATGGATAACTTAGTTTGTCAAACACTAGATAATAAAAAACCCTCTGCGCGCACGCAAAGGGTTTATTGTCGGAGGTAATATTCCTAGTTTAGTTTATTCTAAGACAATTAACTTTCTAATAGCAATTGGTTTCCCATTTGCATTAGTTAGTCTAAGAAGATAAACACCAGCCGGTAAAATTGGCTGAATAGTATTTTCTCCTTTTTGAATAGAAAAACTATTTAAACTCTTACCAGAGAGATCATAAACTACTATGTTCCCTTTAGTAGAAGAAAGAATATTCACACGCTGACCACTTATCACTTGATTAGGATAAATCCCAACCAATTCCTTCCCTCCATTAATTTCTCCACTACCAGTGGAATTATATTCGTACGGCATCGGCTCACTTCTTATCAACTCATACCCCTCTTTCACTTGGAACCTAATGTAATATTTGTGGTCGGGAAGTAGGTCATATCCAGTAGCCACCACCACAAAATTCGGGCTCGTTACTTTAACACTGACCCAGTTCGTCCAGTCTCTTTCATAAGTAGAATTGGACCCGTCAGCGATAGTAAAGCGAGTCTGAACTTCTTTACCAATGGTTCCATTTATAATCTCCCCAGTAACCTCTGCTGATTTATCAGGTTCATACAAACCCGGAACAACAGAAATTATTCTCACCGCCACCGGTTCTTCCACTACCTTATAAGCGGTAAAAGTCAAAATGCTGGACTTCAAATTGCCTGGATTTACAGCCTGAAGGGTATATTCTCCTTCGTTGGCCATAAACCATTGAGGGATGGCAATCTGCCCCAAGGTTGTTGATGTTAGTGTTAATGACAACTGATAGAAACCATTGAAGATGATTTCTGTTTCTGATCCAAAATTATCTCCCACTAAAGGAACAACTGAATATTTCCCCGGGTCAGGCACTAACACTGAATCATTCACATTCATCCCTACCGCGTACAAACCAGGAGTTTGGTAGGATTGATTTACCACCCTAATAATAAAGATAGGGGTAGAAATCTTTCCTTGGGGATTCTGAATATAAATATCAAAATCCTTAACAGCTCCCAATTCCCAAGAATAAAATGTTATTTTTATTTCTTGGTTAAAAGTATCAATCACCACTCCAGAGGTTCTTTCTTGTCCATCGCAGATCATTTTACTTTTTCCAATACTACTTGTTATCACTAAACCAGAACAATCTAAAACAATGGTTGTGTTTCCACTTCCTTTGAAAATGCTATCACTAGGGATAGCGGCATTTATCACTGGCGTGGGAATAACAATTATTGGGTTCACAACTAAGACAAATAATTTAGAACCCGGGCAACCATTTCCATCAACCACCTGAACCCAAACATTGAAAGTTCCATTAACGTTTGGTGTTCCTCTGAACGAAACAGTGGGTGTATCAAACACCATTGGTGTTGGTAATCCCGAAACAATAAAAGTTTTGGTTCCCGTTGCGCCACTAACACTTAAGGAAATAACTTTATATTGTCCTTCCTCAAGAGTTAAATCACTATAAGTGCTTATGTAAATATTGGGACAAGCACTCACCACTACCACATAACTTCTTGTCGCGCTACAGCCACTGGCTGTGTCTGTGTAAACAACAGTGA
>MFUP01000005.1 GCA_001785735.1 Candidatus Nomurabacteria bacterium RIFCSPLOWO2_01_FULL_33_24 | reverse complement strand
ATGGTTAAATTAGTTAATGAAATGATTAGTATTAACCATGCGGAGGATATCAGTTTTAAATATAATTTTGATGATATTCAGATTAGAGCTTTGATTGAAGATGTCCTTTTAGATTTTTCTGAAGAATCATATAAGAAAGGAGTAAAACTTGTGTTTGAAAAACCTAAAACTAAACTTTCTCTTGTTCACATAGATGATGAAAAAATACGAGTGGTTATTCAAAATTTAATAGAAAATTCTATTAAATATAGTGAAAAGGGTGATAAAGTCTTTATTTCAAACAACCAAAAAGACAATTTCATTGAGATATCTGTCAAAGATACCGGAATAGGCATCCCCCAAAATGACCAAGAAAAAATTTTTGGGAAATTTTTCCGGGCTAGTAACGCTAAAAAGAAAGAGCAGGTAGGTTCCGGACTGGGTCTTTATACTATAAAGGGAATAGTTGAAAAACATGGGGGGAAAATTTGGTTTAAAAGCAATAATAAGGGAACAACTTTTTATTTCACCGTTCCCTTGTCAAAATAGTTTACTTAAGTTATCATTAAGATATGGCTAAAAAAATTTTAATAATTGAGGACGATACTTTTTTACAAGGACTTGCTTCTAGAAAATTAGGGGTTGAGGGTTATGAAGTTGAAGTTGCTTCAGATAGCAAGCAGGCTTTTAATAATTTAAATAAACAAATTCCTGATCTAATTTTACTAGACCTCCTTTTACCTGATGTTGATGGTTTTGAAATTTTGAAAGAAATTCGTGAAAACGTAAAATGGAAATCTGTTCCCATTATTGTTTTTTCTAATTTATCAGAGGAAGGAGATATTACAAAAGCCAAAGCCTTGGGGGTAACAGAATTTATGGTAAAAGCTAATTTTACTTTGGACGAATTGGCTGAAAAGATTAAACTTCTTCTTAAAAAATAAAAATATTATAAAATAGAAGTATGCAATTATTATCTCCCCTTAGAGATATTTTTAGATTAAATGAGACTCAAAAAAGGGCTTTATCAAGAGCAAATCTAGAAACTATCGTGGATTTGCTTTTTTATTTTCCCTCTCGCTATAGCAACCCGTCAGAAATAAAGCAAATTAGAGATGTTAAAATTGGAGAAAATGTCACCTTGTCAGGCAAAATCTCAAAGCTCAGAACTAGAAAAGCTTGGAAAAGAAAAATTCCAATGGGAGAAGGTTATTTAGAAGACTTGTCAGGAAAAATAAAAATAATTTGGTTTAATCAAGCTTATTTGGCCAAAATGACTCAAGAAGGGCAAACGGTTCAATTAACAGGAAAAATAACTGGGGGGAAAAATGGTGTCTACTTAGCTAATCCAGAACTTGAGAAAAATGTTGAACAATCAATTTGGAATTCAAGCGCTAATAACCAATTAGGTTATCCTCTTTATCCTGAAAAAAGAGGGTTAACCTCTAGATGGATTTATCATTCTATTAAAAAAATTTTAGTTAATAATTTAGTAAAGGAAATTAAGGATTATCTGCCTAAAGAAATGTTAAAAAAATATAATCTTCCTTCCCTTAAGACAGCTTTAATTTGGATTCACTCCCCTCAAAACAAGAATGATGCTTTATCTGCCAGAAAAAGATTTGCTTTTGAAGAAGTATTCTTTATCCAGCTTAAAAGACAACATGATCGTTTGGAGTATAAAAAAAATAAGTCTTTTGCGATTGATTCAGTTGAAAAAGATATTAAAAATTTTATCTCTAGATTTGATTTTGAATTAACGAAATCTCAACAAAAAGCGATTGATTATATTTTAAATGATATAAAGAAAAGTCATCCGATGTCTCGATTATTAGAGGGAGATGTTGGTTCTGGAAAAACAGCCGTGGCGGCTTCTATTTCTTATGCTGTTATTAGAAATCACCCTCTGAAACAAGATTTTGGCAATCTTCAAGTTGCCTATATGGCTCCAACAGAAGTATTAGCTAATCAACTTTATGAATCATTTATCCAATATTTTAAACACTTAAATATCAATATTGGTTTAATTACTTCTTCTGGATGTAAAAAATTTCCCTCTAAAGTAAAACCTGGGGGATGGACTAATATTCCCAGAGCTCAATTATTAAAATGGGTCGCCAACGGAGAAATTCCTATCTTAATTGGAACTCATTCTTTAATCCAAAAAACAGTTAAATTTAAAAACTTGGCTTTGGTGATTATTGACGAACAACATCGCTTTGGAACTAATCAACGAAGTAAGTTAGTAAGGAAAGATGGATTTGCTCCCCATTTTTTATCTATGACGGCAACCCCAATCCCCCGAACTTTGGCCTTAACTATCTTTGGCGATCTAGATTTAACCTTGCTTGATGAAATGCCTTTAGGGAGAAAACCTGTTATCACCGAGATTGTTGTTCCAGAAAAAAGAAACAAAGCCTATGAAGAAATAAAATTAGAATTAAAAAAAGGACGGCAGGTTTATGTTATCTGTCCCCGAATCGAAGAGCCAGATCCAAATAAAGAAATGGCTTTAAATGTAAAATCTGTCACGGCAGAAGCTAAACGTTTAGAAAAGGAAGTTTTTCCTAAAGAAAGAATTGCCATTTTGCATAGTAAGATGACTAAAATTAAAAAAGAAGAGGTGATGAAAGATTTCTCTGCCGGTGAAATAAATATTTTAGTGGCCACTTCCGTAATTGAGGTAGGAATAAATGTACCTAATGCCACCGTCATTTTAATAGAAGGGGCGGAACGATTTGGCTTAGCTCAACTTCACCAATTAAGAGGACGAGTTTTAAGAAGCGAGCATCAGGCTTATTGCTACATTTTTTCCGATACTAAGGGTCAAAAAAGTCTTGACCGCTTAAAAGCTTTGAAAACAGCTAAAAATGGGTTTGAACTTTCAGAATTGGATTTAGAGTTACGAGGAGCCGGTGAATTATTGGGGACCAAACAATGGGGTATTTCCGATATTGGGATGGAAGCCATTAAAAATATCAAGATGGTGGAAGCGGCTCGCAATGAAGCTCAAGAGATGATAAAACAAGACCCTGAACTAGATAGTCATCCCGAATTAAAAAAGGTCCTTGTTTCCAAAAATCTCAATCTCCATTTTGAATAAAATAAAAAAATAAAAAAATACTCCACTTTAGTTAACCAAAGTGAAGTATTAAAAAAATATTTAACTCACATAAATAAAGCATTGTTTTTTTATGATGTATTGGATAACATCTGGTTGGTTAAACATCTTAAGAAATTGTTTCCTATTAAAGTTTAGTTTGATTCCATTTTCCTTAAAAACTTTTTTGTAGTTTATAAATACTTCTTCCAATTTTTCTAATTCTTCTTGATTCATATTATTTAGTTTTTAATATACAAAACTCTGTTCGAGACAGATACCCCACGCTTGTTCAGGAGCAAACGCAAAACCCCTTCTTAAACTTAAGAAGGGGTTGGCTTTATATATTAAAAATATTATTTACCCATCAAGACAATCCCTTCCTAAGTTTGATAGGATGATGATGGTTAATTCTGGAAATTACCAATTTATATCCGCCAGTGCCTTTTTTTAGCCACCGGGAAATACGAGCAATAGTAGTAGAACTTAATCCAGTTTTTTCAATAATAGCGTTATATTGAACATCGCTTGAAAGTAAATCCGCAGTCAGTAAACGCTTAGAAAACTCTTCTATTTCAGACTTAGTTAAAAGATCACGCAAGAAACGCTTAGCTTCGTCCTTGTTTTCTAAGGATAAAATTGCTTTCAAAAAATCTTGTTTTTCTTTGGTGTTCCAATTTATATTCAGATTAGACATTCCTCCACTTTACTAAAGTAAAGTACTTTAGTCAAGCCTCCCTCGTATCAAATTTGTGGATAAGTCACCTCGTTCCTTAAATTTATTAGTCAAATTCTGATACGGGGTAAAATTATCCCCAGGGCAAGTAGTTTAAAAATTAAAAAATATGAAAGTAATGTCCAATATAAAACAGCGAGATAGCAACAACACCCAAGACAACAAATATTAAAAGTAGCTTAAGTGATTTTCTAACTCGCTGACCATTATTGTTATTACAAACTGAAAAATATAATATCTTGGCGACAATTAGATACAGTAATACAGAAAGAATACTTTTTGATACCCAGTGGTGCCCAAAAAGATTTTTTAACCAATCTTTTAGTGAAGGAACTAATTCAGAGATAATAGTAATAATCACCACAAATAAAACTGAAACGAGGGCTGCATAAGCTGAGGCAATAATTAATTTTAATTTATTCATATTCATATATTATTAACCTATTGCTCCCCAACGAGCGGCAGCTGAAATGATAAATCCCATAACGCCAATCAAAAGTCCAAGAACAGCCACGGTTCCAGAAAGCCAACAAACAAGACGATGAAGCTTAAATTGTTCAATTTCTTCCATTTTTAGTAAGGTAATAAAAAAAACTGTCATGGCCAGAGGGATAATAAATAAAAAAATATGCTCCTTTATTTCCATAACAACATTATGCGCCCACGGAGCCATTCCCGTTTTAATTATCGGCTTTACAAGCGCCCCATAGAAAACAACATAATAATAGCCGCCGGCAATCCAACTAAAAATAAAAGAAATGACTCCTACGAGAGCCGTCTTGGTCCCGTTTTTTTGAGAAGAGTTATTACTTCTAAATTTCCAAAGTAACCACAAAAAAGCATCTATCCCAATAATAGCAAAACCCAAATGAAGACCTATCAGAACTGGTTTGTTTTGTAAAATAGTAATAATATCCATAAAGTAATTATACTAGAATCTGAGTAATGGGGTTTTCCACAGATTTTCTTGTTGACTAAAAAAAATAATTTGTTATCCTTTATCTTAGTGATAAAAAATATTATTAAAAAAGAAGACAATCACTCCTCCGGCCAAGTTGGCCAAAAATTTATCAATTAATTCCCCATTAGGGGAATTTTTTTTGCCCAAATGAATGTTTATCTAGTCAATAAACAGGGTTAACAAAAAAGTTATGAGAAACAAATTAACTACTGCCATGCTGGAAGCCAAAGTTTTCAAATCAGGTCGCCATTATTTAGAAAAAGAAGGATTTATAGAACTTTTCACTCCCCGAATTGTTCGAGCTTCAGGAGCTTGTGAAAATGTGAATACTCTTTTTGAAGTTACTTCCGAAAAAGATTTTAATTGGTTTGGAGAACCGAAAAAAGGAAAACACCAGGCTTATTTAGCTCAAACGGGGCAACTGTATTTAGAAGCTTTTGTCCCTTATTTAAAAAAAACTTATTGTGTTGGACCAAGTTTTAGAGCTGAGGCTGGTAATGATGATCGACATCTAACAGAATTCCAAATGATGGAAATAGAATTTGCTGGAACTTTTCAAGACTTACTTCGGTACATTGAGGGATTTGTTTATAATATTACTCAAGATATTTTAAAACTAAGTGAAGAGGAACAAGCGACGATGGGTTTAAGAGAAAGTGACCTTTTAAGATTAAAAAAAGTCCAACCAGTTTTCCCAAAAATTACTTATACTGAGGCAATTGAAAAATTGGGACTTAATTGGGGAGATGATATTGGAAATTCCGATGAACAGAAATTAGTAGAGGAATATGGGGGACAACCTTTACTTATTACTCACTATCCTGACCCTCTTTGGAATCACGGAAAAAAAATAGAGGTAGAAAAATTTTTTAATATGATCCCCGATCCTGAAAATCCTGGGTTGGTTCTCTCGGCTGATTTAGTTTTACCTATTGCCGGTGAAGCTGTTGGTTCAGCCGCTAGGGTTGATGATCACGAAACATTAGTTTATCGTCTTGAAAATTCTCGGATGTTTAAAAGACTTCAAGCTATGGGTGGAAGTATGGATGATTTTGCTTGGTATGTTGATAAAGTAAAGGAAAAATGTGTCCCCCACGCTGGTTGTGGTTTTGGAATGTCTAGAATCTTAAAGTGGATTAATGGAGCGGATAGCATCAAAAAAGCTGTCACTTTTCCTTCAAACCAACATTGTATTATTTAGATTATGCGCGTGCTAGGACTCGAACCTAGGACCACCGAGATATAAGCTCGACGCTCTACCAACTGAGCTACACGCGCAATTTATTTATTTTTTTCGTTGCTTCTTTCTTAGGTTTTATATTATTAAGAATAAGAAGTTTGTCAAATTCAGCTTGTTCTAAAGTCTCAACTTTTATTAATTCTTTGGCAATAGCATCAAGAGCTTTTTTGTGTTTAATAATCACTTCATTAGCTGTTTTAAACGCTTCGTCAATAAGTTTTTTTACTTCTTCGTCAACTAAAGCAGAAACTTTTTCAGAATATTCTTTGTTTTCTATTCCTTGTCCAAAAATAATCCTTCCCCCAAATCCTTCTATGGCCACTGGACCTAATTTATCTGACATTCCATATTTAGTTACCATATCTCGAGCTAAAGCAGTCGCTATTTGTAAATCATTAGAAGGACCAGTAGTAACATCATTAAAAATTATTTTTTCAGCGACATAACCACCAAGATAAACAGCCAGATCAGCAATAAATTCTTTTTTAGATTGTAATTTTCTTTCTTCTATTGGTAGTTTTAAAGTATAACCGCCAGCATGACCTCGGGAAACAATAGAAATTTTATGAACCGGATCAGCATTAGGAAGAACCGAGGCTAACAAAGCATGCCCCGCTTCATGATAAGCGGTAATTTCTTTTTCTTTTTTAGATAATAAATGACTTTTTCTTTCAGGTCCTAACATAACTTTTTCAATTGACCGAATTAAATCAAACTGAGAAACTTTTTTTCTTTCTTCTCTCGCAGCTAAAATTGCCCCTTCGTTCATTAAAGAGAAAAGATCTGCCCCAGAAAAACCAGGGGTTCTTTCGGCAATTACTTTTAAATTAACATCTTCGGCTAATGGTTTCTTAAGAGAATGGATTTCAAGAATCTTTTCTCTATCTCCCCTGTCCGGTAAATCAAGAATAACTCGACGATCAAAGCGACCAGTTCGTAAAAGAGCTGGGTCTAAAACATCTGGGCGGTTAGTGGCGGCCATAACAATTACTTTTTCATTAGGTTCAAAGCCATCTAGTTCAACTAAAATTTGATTAAGGGTTTGTTCTCTTTCATCATTTCCTCCTCCCACTCCAATTCCCCGAACTCTTCCCACCGCGTCAATTTCATCAACAAAAATAATAGAGGGAGAAGCTTTTTTAGCCATTTTAAATAAATCACGAACCCGAGAAGCTCCTACTCCAACAAACATTTCTACAAATTCTGACCCAGAAAGGTGAAAGAAAGGAACTTTTGCTTCTCCGGCTGTCGCTCGAGCTAATAAAGTCTTCCCTGTTCCGGGAGCTCCAGTCAAAATTATTCCTTTTGGGATACGAGCTCCAATATCTAAGAATTTTTTTGGATTACGAAGAAAATCTACAATTTCCTTTAATTCTTCTTTGGCTTCTTTTACCCCAGCCACATCTTTAAAAGTTACTCTGTTGTTTGTATCAGAGGGATCAGTCATTCTCGCTTTTGATTGACCAAAAGTAAAAGCTTGCATTCCCCCAGAACCCTTTACTTGCTTAGAAATAAACCAAAAGAAAATAAGGATAAATAAAATTGGAATTAAGATAGGAGAAATTCTAAGAAGCCAAAAACCAAACCCGGATTCACTTTTAATATCAATTTCCGTAGCATTTAACATTTCAACCGGAACTCCATAATTAGAAAGTGTCTCTGAAAGAGAAGATTCTGTTTCTTTTTTTGACTTTTTTTCAGTCTCATTTAAAAATTCAATATTAAGTTTTTCTCCCGCGACTTCAATTTTTTTAATTTCTCCAGAAGCAACACTTTGAGCCAACTCGGAAATGGATATTTCTTCAATCTTATTTTTTTCGTCAGCCGTTAAAGAAAAAATAGCAATTATTACCAAGAAAATAAGAATGGTAGTTAAAATAGAACCTCCAAACTGAGACCAACTTGACTGTTTTTTTTCTTTTTTATTTAATTTTGGCATAAAAATTTTAACCATTAATAGTGTTATTATATATATTTCTATCTTTTTGTCTATTTATTTATTGTTTTAATGAGTATGTTAGAATTAAGAAATGGGAAGACTAATAGAAAACAAGAAGGCGAAATTTAATTATGAAATCTTGGAAGAATATGAGAGTGGCATTGAGCTTTTGGGGTTAGAAGTTAAATCTATTAAAAGAAAACAAGGATCATTGGATGGGGCTCATGTAATTATCAGAGGAGCCGAGGCTTACTTGGTAGGCGCTCATATTCCCCCCTATCAACCAAATAATACCTCCAAAGATTATGATTCTTACCGAAATCGCAAACTTTTAATGACTAAAAAAGAAATCCATGAGATTATGGGGAAAGAAAAAATGAAAGGGTTTACTGTTGTTCCTATTTCCATGTACCTTAAAGCAAGAAATATCAAAGTTCAAGTTGCTATCGTGCGTGGGAAAAAAGAACGCGACAAAAGAGAAACAATTAAAAGACGAGAAAGTGACCGCCAGATAGACCGTCTTCTAAAAATTCAATAAAAATATTATTTGTCAATCTAATCAGTTTATGTTAAGATAAGAAAAAATCTGATTTTTAACAAAAAAAAGACTATGGAATTTGTTATAGAGGAACGAAACAAAATAAAAGCTTTCTTTTTTAAGAGTATGTTAAATGGTTGGGCCTCCAATTATAAAAAAATAAAGATATCCAGAATGCCTAATTACAAAGCTATTCAGTTTACCGAAGGAAATTTATATTCTTTAGATAATTATTGTGTTTCAAGTGGGAGTAAAAAATCTGCCGGAACAACCACAATTTGGGAAGACGGGATTGTACAATGGATAATGTTTTTTGGTGGATTTTATAAAAAGGAAGTTATTTCATTCTTAAAAGAAGCTCTTATGAAAAATTATCAACAAGGAATATTTCTTGGGGGTCGAGGTCCTGAGTTTTACAGAAATAGTTCCTTAATATATGAAAATAAAGTAACAAAAAATGAATTTGAAGATTTTGATGGAAGAGAAGAAATTAAGGACGCAAATTCAGGAAAAATTCTTGGTTATCACAAGTATTCTGGCATGAGTCTTTATTAAAAAAACCAAAAACGCCTAACGGGAAGGCGTTTTTTTATTTCTTCACTCTAATTTAATTTATAAAATGTTCAATCAAAAAGGAAAAAGGAGGCAAGACCTCCTTTTTCCCAAAACGGCGAAAGTTGCGATTGATGGAGATGGCGGGAATCGAACCCGCGTGCAGAAAAAAATCTCAAAAGGGTCTACATGCATAGTTTGTTTTTATTTTTAAGTTATTAATGTCCAAAACAAACAAAATCATTAATTAACCGATTCTCATTAATTTAAATATAAAGCGAGAAAATCTTTATATTCTATTCCGAATTTATTACACCTCATTTTGATTATCGGAAGTCATCAAACAAGACGTCTCGCCCATTGGGCGGGATAAACCTAGCTTAGGCAAAAGCCAAAGCTGGTTTAGAAAACAAGTTTTTTACACTTATTTGTTGTGCCAGAGTTTACGAGCCTTGACACATACTCGACATGCGCTTTAAAGAAGAAAATTACTGTCTAGGCCGATCATCCCCTAGATAATCTAAGATACACTATACCTTTTTAAAATTAAATTAACAAGTGATGATTATTTGTTATAATTTAGTTGAAGATTAAATAATATATTTATCGGTATGTTCTTAAAAAGAAAAATATGACTTATAAAAACTCTAATGAAATTCCATTAATAATCTCACCCCAAAACTCTTATTGGAAATAAAAAGATAGAATAGATTAGAAGACTTTTTTAATAAATTTAAACTACAACTTGAATTATATAAAAAAGCCCGTGAAAAACGCAAAAACACAGGCTTTTATTTCATCCAATTGGGATTTCAAACTAGGACCATCTCTAGCATTAAAACAATAGAATTGCTTTAATAAAAAATCTTCAAAAGAGAAAAATTCAGCTAAAAAATTTCTTTCAAGTTTGACAATAATGATTACTCCCTTAGAAAATAGATCTTTAAATATAAAATAAAATATTTTTTTGGCCAGTTTTGGTTTAAAAAAGAAAAACCAAAGAAAAAAATAACAGCTATTGTTACCATAGCAATAGATTTTAATGAACATTGATTACCTTTATCATATCATATTTTTGCCAGTTAAATAATCAAATTGTTAATAAAAAATTTGATGAAATTTGTTGATTTTTCTCTTTTTAATTAATCTTTACAATTAAGGATTATGTTTGTTATATTAAATTAGTTAAGAATATGAAAAATATCTTAAAGTCAGATATAAAAATTTATAAATTTTTATCAAGAGGAGTATTAATACTGCATATTTTATGGGCTTGGGTAGTAGCTTCGGGAGTGTTTTTTTATTCTTTTTGGGTTTGGTACTGGAAACTTGGATTAATTATTTCTATAATCACTTTGATATCATTTATGGTTAGTGGAATATTTAAATTAGGATGTATTTTAACAGTCTTAGAAAAGAAATTAATAGGGTTAGCTGATTCCAAGCTAGTTTATAGGGGAACTTGTATCATTCACTACCTAAAAAGACATTATAATGTAAGAATATCCCAAATAACAATTGTGATTTTATTGATCATCTTAGTTATAACTTACTCTTTACAATTTTATTTGTTATAAAAAGATAGCCATAAAAAATATCAAAAGCTATATTTTTGTGTTGACTTTAGCTTAGATCTAATATAGAATAATCAAAACTTGATAGAAAAAATAAATAATCAAATAAGAGTTAAGGAAGTTAGGGTTATTAGTGATGATGGCGAAAATTTTGGTGTTTTAGACACTCAAAAAGCCATAAAATTGGCTGAGGAAAGAGGTTTAGACCTGATAGAAATATCACCAAACGCTAATCCTCCCGTAGCCAAAATAACTGATTATGGTAGATTTCAGTACGAGAAAAATAAAAAACAAAAAAAGGCTAAAGAAAATGCTCATTTAACTGAAACAAAGTCTATCCAAATAAAAATAGGAACTGGAAAAAATGATTTGAATTTAAAAGCCAAAAGAGCTAGTGAATGGCTGAGAGAGGGCCATCGAATAAAAGTTGAACTTTTTTTGCCGGGCCGAACTAAATATATGGATAAAAAGTTTTTAGAGGAACGACTTAATAGAATATTAAATCTTATTACTGAAGAATACAAAATTGCTGAGGAATTTAAAAAAGTTCCTAAAGGAGTAATGATCACCTTAGAAAAAGGATCTAAAAAAGAAAAAAATGAAAACAAATAAATCTTTCACCAAGAGAATAAGAGTAACGAAAAATAATAAAGTTTTAGCGAGAAAACCGGGGTTTAATCATTTTAACGCTAAACAAAAAAGGACTACTCAGTTGCAAGGAAAAAAACTGCAAAATTTCAAAATTACTAGTAAAAGTCGTCAGAGATTTATCCCATAATTATGACTAGAGTAAAAAGAGGAACAATAAAAATTAAGCGAAGACAAAATATCCTAAAACAAGTAAAAGGATATCGTTTTGGTCGAAGCACTAAAAAAAGACAAGCTAAAGAAGCTATCGCTCATGCTGGAACTTATGCTTTTGCTCATCGGAAAGACAAAAAAGCCGACCGCCGGAGGTTATGGCAAACTAAAATTAATGCTGTCGTTAGAAAATTTGGTTTTTCTTACAGTAAATTTATTGATAGATTAAAAAAGAAAAAAATTGAGGTTGATAGAAAAATATTAGCTGATTTAGCTGAAAACCAACCTGAATCATTTGAAAGAATAATAAATCAGATTAAATAAAAATCCCCGTTTGGCGGGGATTTTTATTTAAAAAATTTTAGTCTTTTGTTTTTTGTTTTTTTACTAATTTAATAACCTTTTCAACTAAGGAACGAGGATCAGTATCAAAAACTATATTATCGTTTAAGCGATGCCCTCTCTCTAAAATAGTTTTGATTGTTTCATCTGTGTCCCAGTCACCTTGTAAAATACCAATTGGTTTGCCATCTTCAAAAGCAATAGTAAATTCATGAATAGTGCCAATTCTTCCACAGCCAATTAAAACTGCATCAGTGGAACGAATCAATAAAAGATCTCTTCCAGGATAACCAAATCCAGTATAAACAATAAGGTCCATATAATCAATTGGAAGACGATATGATTCAATATGCTCTTTTTCTGAAATAGCGGGAGAAAAACCAATTGAAATACCATTTTCTTCTTTGGCCCCAATAGCAGACCACAGCGGAAAACCGGTAGTCGCTCCTGTTATCAACATTCCTCCTTGGCGAACAATTTCTCTCCCGAGTTCCTTGGCTTTATCCAAAGCATTAGGAGGACAGTGACCAGTTTCCGCTGCTCCAGAAACACATAGTTTCATTTTATTATGACCATGCTGATCATCGTTGTTTAATTTCATAAATTTAATTATATATTAATTTTAATTAAAATTCCAACTCCACGCTTTCGCCAGCTTTCGGAGAACGGGCTTTAATATTTAAATTGTCCCGGATTCTTTGAGCCAAAAATAAAGAAGATTTTGGTTCTCCCATAACGACAAAAACTTGTTTAAGTTTTCCTTCCATTTGCTGAACAAATTTAAGCAAGCCGTCAGAATCTTTGTGTCCAGAATAACCCCTGATGGTAACTATTTTAGCTCTAACAGGAACTCTTTTTTTAAAAATAAATACTTCTTTCGCTCCATCTTGAATAATTCTTCCTAAAGTGCCAAGAGATTGATAACCAACCAACAACAGAGTATTTTTGGGATCAGATAAATAGTCTCTTTCATGGACAATAATTCTACCCCCCGTAGACATTCCTGAGCCAGCAATAATTATCTTAGGATTGGGCTCACGATAAATTAATTTAGATTCTTTAGTCATTAAGGTAAGTTGAAGTCCGGGAAAATCAAAAATGTCATCCCCTGAATTAATCAAGGCTTGAGCTTTTTTATTAAAATATTTCTTGTAATTTTCATAAACCTTAGTAAATTGAATTGCTAAAGGAGAATCAAGAAAAATTGGTATTCTGGGAATTTGATTATTTTCGACAAAGCCATTGATTTCAAATAAAAGTTCTTGAGTTCGTTCTAGTGAAAATATTGGAATAATTAATATTCCCTTTGATTTACAATTATCTTCAATTACTTTTTTAAGCTCGCTTCGGCGTAATTCTCTTGATCCATAAGTTCTATCCCCATAAACACTTTCTATTATTAAATAATCGGCATTATCAATAGTTTCTGCTGGAGGAAGCAGAGGAGACGGAGAATGTCCTAAATCACTAGAAAAAATCAACTTTTTTCCGTTGTAAAGAATTTCAACCATAGCGGAACCTAAGATATGACCCGTATTTTTAAGAGAAATACTCAATCCTTTACCCAAATCAATTAATTGATGATAAGGCACTCCTTCCCATTGACTAATAGCTTGATCAATATTTTTTTTATTATAAATAAGATTTAATTGATTTTCTCTGTCTCTGGATAAAATCTGGACAGAATCTTCTAACATTAATTGAGCTAAATCTTTAGTAGGAGGAGTAGAAAATATTTTTCCTTTAAACCCCTCTTTGATTAATTTAGGAATTCTCCCCACATGATCAAGGTGGGCATGAGTAATAATTAAAGAATCAATGGAAGATGGTTGGTATGAAAATGGTTTCCAATTTTCTTCATCGGCTAATTTAGATCCTTGAATTAATCCACAATCAATTAATATTTTTTTATCTTCCCATTCTAAAAGGAAATTAGCTCCTGTTACTGATCCCGTGCCTGAACAAAAAGTTAATTTTATTTTTTTAGCCATAGTTGTTTATTTCTAATAAAGTAGATGACTCCAACTAAACCACCTATTAAATCAAATACTAAATCACTAATTGTATCAGAAAATGTTTGAGCTCCAAAAACATTATAAACACCTATTAGTGCTTCAAAGATTTCCCAAAGGAGACCAATAATTAAAACACCTATTGGGATAATAAAAAATATAAGAATATTATTTGATAATTTTGTTTGGTGTTCTAATAAAAAATAAATCCAAAGAATTAATAAACCAATGAAAAGTCCTCCTAAAAAATGCATTAGAATATCAAACCACCAAACAATAAAATATAATTTTAAAAATAATGCTAAGATATGAAGAATTAAAATGAAAAGAAGAAGACAAAATATTTTAACAAAAAATTTATCTTTAGATATTGCCATATAAAATTATTATACCTTAAAATAAAAAATCTCTGTTTCAACAGAGATTTTTTATGACGGTTATCTGGTTTCTATATCACCCTAGTGTAAAACATCAGGTGGGTGTTGCACGCCATAAGCCACGGCCCATGATGATACAATCTCCCTAAAGATATTACTTTGATCTAGGTGATATGCCAAATAACCGTATTTTAATTATATCATGAAAATATTTTTTCCAAATTCAAAAAATTTAAGAAATAATTTTACTTATTCGTCAACCCCAAAACGCTTATATCCAAAGGGTGAACGATCGTCAAACCAAAACTTAATTTCATGGAGAGCTTCTTCTTGTGTTTCCGAAGCATGAACCAAATTCATTATTGCTCTCTTTTCTGAATTAGCCAAAGCAGGAGAATCAATTGAAAAATCTCCTCTGATCGTTCCCATATCAGCTAAATAAGGCATAGTTGGCCCAGTAATCTTTCGAACAACATCTACCGCATGAATTCCTTGAACAATTATTTTTACCGAGGGAGCAGAGGTCAGGTACTCAAACAACCATTTTCGAACTATTTTTCCAATTTCGTGATTGTTATTAGTCCCAAGAACTTTCTTAGGGTCAATATTGTATTTTTGGTAGGTAGCGAGAGTTTTATCTCCAATCCGACTAATCCATTTTTTATCTTTAGGATAATGTTCATCGATTTGCTTTTTATCTGGATGGAACATTTCTAGGGCAACAATTTTTAAACCTCTTTGTTCAAAACGTTTAATAATTTCACCAATCAAACCTTTTCTAACCCCGTCAGGTTTAATCATTAAAAAAGTTTTTTCTTCTCTAGGATGATTCATAGATAGGATTATACTTCCTTTTTATATTTTTCTATAATTTCGGCTTCTACTTCTGCTCGGTTTCGGCCATATTTTAGATAAGAAAGTTCTTTAATCTTTTCAATCATTTCTTTATCCCCCTTGTCAGGGGGAATGACTTTCATATTAAATGGTTTAACCGGCTGACCATTAATCAACATTTTTACATAGGAATTAAAATTATCAATTTTTATTAAATCAGAAGCAGAAAAAGTCGGTTTAAATTGGCTTTCTAAATATTGAGCATCATCATATCCTGTTCGAAAAACGGCCATTGACCCGACATTGCCAAAAACAGCATTTTTTATTTTTTCATCTAGTTGGGCAATAAATTGGTGAGCAATATTTAAACTTAATCGATATTTTCGCGCTTCAGAAAGAATAGTAGCAATAGAGTTAGTGGTAATATTTTGAAATTCATCAATATAAAGATAAAAATCATTTATTTCCTCTTGTCCCACTAGATCAACTCGAGAAAGAGCAGCCATTAAAATTTTCCCAACCAAAACAAGACCGATGAGATTAGCATTAATGTCACCCAATTTACCTTTAGAAAGATTGACTAACAATATTTTCTTTTCGTCCATTACTTGTCTAAAATTGAAGGTTGATTTCTGTTGGGCAATAATTGGTCTCATAATCTCATTAGCCAAGAAAACATCAAATTTACTGACAATATAGGGGACAATGTTGGCCAAAGAAGCCTCTCCGCCAGCCTTTCCAGCGATTTCCCGCCAAAATTGGATCACTACCGGGTTTTTACAACGAGAAAGCTTAAAAGCCCTGAATTTCTCATCAGAGAGTACTCTGGAAATATCTAATAGGGTACTCCCGCTTTCTGGATCATCAATAACTAACATCGTAGCGTTTCGAAAGTACTGTTCAAACATTGGTCCCATAGATTCGGGATTGGCTCCATATAACTTTTGAAAAATACCAAATAATTCATCTACCACGAATGATTTTTGTTGGGGAAAATTATAATCATACTCAAGCATGTTTAATCCCATTGGTCGATCAACATAAGAGGGATCAAAATAAATCACCTCATCGATTCTTTCCTTGGGAATCTGAGCCAAAATATCTTGGACATCTGACCCATGGGGATCAATAAAACAAACACCATCTCCATTTTTAATATCTTGAATAATCATATTTTTTAGAAAAGTAGTTTTTCCAGTGCCAGTTTGTCCTATAGTATAAAAATGACGAACCCGATCTTCTTTTTTAAAGAATATCTTGGTTTCTTTTCCTCGGTAATCATTTATTCCAAGTAGAATTCCTTCCTTCCCCATTTCTAAAGGAGCAGGAGCAATTCCTGCTTTAGCTTGACGAAGTTGAGGGGCCGTGGAAACATTAACAGGAAAATGAATCATCGTAGTAATTTCCTTTAAGTTCATTGGTAAAATATTTTTTTCCGAAAAAAATCGATAAGAAAAATCACGAAAGAAATTTGATAAATTTCGTCCTTTTACTTTTTCAAAAATAATACTATTGCTATTTGGTTTTGAAAATTGATTAAAAGCTGATTCCAAATCATTTAAAATAGCTTCTGCTCGGTTTTGGTTTTCAGCCGAGGAAATAATGCGGAGATTAACAGCCACAATGGTGCTAGTTAATTTCCCGGTAATATATTCAACTGCTCGGTCATCAATTTTTTTGTCTTCTTTTCTGTCATCTTTTTTAGAAGGACCGGAGGCGAAATCTTTAAGACCCTCAAACAAGCTATGCCCAACCGAGAACGATTTCAGTGATTTTCTTACCGAAACACCACTTTTAACATCATTAAGAACTCGATTATATCTTTGAATAAATTTCTCACCAGATGGTCTAATTATTAATTGGATTGAAGCTCCTTCTCCCCTTTCTTTTAGTTTAGAAAATATATTTAAAATAATATTAATTGGATCAATTTCAAATTCATCATAAGTTTTAATAGGGAAAACTTCTGGAGAACTAAATTTGGCAAAAGATCCAGCCGAACCGCCTTGAAAATTAAAAATATTATAATCATTAGTTACTTCTTTTATTTTGGCTTGAGAATAAGCGCCTAAAATTTGTTTTTCAAATAAATCAGCCTTGGAAGTTGGAACAGACGCATAAAAAATAATTTCATTACTATTTTCAGAGAGAGCAATTTCAATAGTAAAATAATCCTTTTTTTTATTATCTCTTCCATCAGCAATTGACTGCATCCCAGCAAAAAAATGTTCCATAGCAGAAATTAGCTCTTTAAAGCTATGGGATTCATCCCCTTCTCCGGAGGGAAGAGTGATTTCAAATAATTTCATATGTAAGACCTTAAAAAGGGGTGTTTCTTCTTTTACTCCCGGAATCTTTCCCACCGAATTAAGATATTGAATTAGAAATCGGTGAAAATCATCATTGAGATGGGGATTATTTAGTTGTTCCAAAATAGCTAAAGAGTTTTTTATTCCTTTTTCTAATAAAATTCCCAACATTTCTTCCATCTTTTCATCATGAGTTTCTGGACTTAGGCGCAAAACAATTTCATCTGTTTCGGAAAATTTAATGATTTGTTTTTTTTCTAATATCTCCTCTGGTTTGACTGCTGAATATTCAACTAAAATATCTTTGGTTATTTTTTCTCGATCAAGATCAGTTGGTGGCTGTTCAAGTTGTTGTTCTTTTTCGGCTATTTGACGACGCAAAAAATAAAGTTCCTCCTCTGGATTTTTAAACTTAGGTATTTCTTTGGAATACAAACCTTCAGCCATACAAAAATTATATCATAAGAGCTTAATTTAAATAGTTTTTTTGCCTTTGTTTTTGACTTGACAATATTACTTTTATAGTATATAATATAGGCACTCTTTAGGGGGATTAGGTAAATTAATAAAATTATATTATTATTAATAAAAGTCGATTTATTTACTTAATGTTCTTCCTTAAATGGGAAATAAATAATATGGATCAAGAAGAATTAGAAAAATTAGCTGAAAAAATTAAAAGTGGCAACGCTACTAAAGAGGAAACCAGCAAACTTTTAAATGAATTGTTAAAAAATTTAAATCAAACAAGAGATGATTTAAAAAAAATATAAATAAGGTCGCTTTAAATTATAAATTAAAATATAAAAAATCATTATGAAATTTGAAAGGGAAAATATTGATGTCTTAGAAAAAACTCCAAATCAGGTGTTAATTAATATTGAGGAGGCTAGTGCCCGGCTAGAAGAAGATATTGGAAATATGGACTTAGAAAATAATCCTGAAAAAGCCATTGGGGCGACAAGGATCATTAGAAAATTTACCTTAAAGTGGGGGAAAGCTCTTTTGATATTGGGTGGAGCAGTATTAGCAACAGGTATTGGAATGGAAATTATTGAAGGATTTAAAACTGTTGGCCTTGAAACTGGTGGCCCAGCTCAAGTAATGCAAGTAGTCGGAACTATCACAACATTAGTAGGTGGCGCTAGAAAACTTATTTGGGAAAGCGAAAATTCTTTAGAGGAAGCGATTTCTTAATATAGATAATTAATTTTTAATCAAAAACTCCGCTTTAGCGGAGTTTTTGATTATTCTTTTGTTAAAATTTCTGAACCATTATCAGTAATAACAATGGTGTGTTCGAAATGAGCGCTAATTTGTTTATCTTTTGTTTGGTAAGTAAAACCATCATTAGAGAGGACTATTTCTGGACTTCCTAAAGTTACCATTGGTTCTAAAGCTAAAACCATCCCCGATTTTAATTCTGTCCCCTCACCTTTTTCCCCAAAATTAAGAATGAGTGGATCTTCGTGGACTTTTTTTCCGACTCCATGTCCGGCTAAATCACGAATAACATTAAACCCATTTTTTTCAACAAATTCTTGAATAACAAAACCAAGATCGCCAACATGATTACCAGATTTGGCGGACAAAATCCCCAAATGGAGAGATTCTTTAGTGATTTGAATAAGTTTTTTTAGTCTTTTATCTATTTTTCCAACTGGAACTGTCACCGCCATGTCAGTATAAAAACCTTGGTGTTTTAATCCCAAATCAAGAGAAACAATATCTCCTTCTTTTAAAATAGTATTTTTATTTGGAATACCATGAACTATTTCATCATTTATTGAAACACAAAGACTAGCTGGATAAGCTTGACCATATTTTTCTGGCTTATAATTCAAAAAAGAAGGGGTGTCTCCTTCGCTTCTAATTAATTCTTCTGCATAAATATCAAGCTCTTTAGTGTTAATATTAGGAACAACCTTTTTACTAATTTTACCTAAAATAGTTGCTAATCGCCTTCCTCCTTCTTTAATAATTTCTATTTCTTTGGGTGTTTTTATTATTATCATTAGAAGATTTTGTTTAGAATTTCTTTTTGAACTTCCGCTACTGTTTGTTCGCCATTAACTTCAATAAAAATATATTCTGGGTTATTTTTAAAATATTCAATAGAAGGAATAACATCTTTTTGGAACCAAGCTAACCTATGTTTTATCTCTTTATCAGTATCATCATCTCTTCCTCTCGCTTTTAATTTTTCAGTAGTCCATTTATCAGAAACATTGATATAAATAAGATAACGATTTTTTATTTTATAAAATCCAAGAGCCGAATCAAGAACCGGGGCCTCTTTTGATTTACGACAAACTCCATCAAAAATTAAATCTTCTTGGTTGTTAAAATTTTTTATTAAAAAATCGGTCCAAGCCCAAATTGGCATAAAAGCCGGAAGTAAACCGCCATTATCTAAAACACCTTGAGTTAATTGACTAGTATAATTATTTTCCTTGCCAAACTCACGAAAAATCTGACCTGTTTGAACATAAAGTGTCTTTCTGTCTTTTTTTTCTTCTAAAAATTTAATTAATAAACCGGATTGAATTCCTTTCCCTGATCCTGATTTTCCAAAAAATATATAAGAGTTTATCTCCATAGTTTAATATTCTCTCATTGAAATTTGAGCATCAACTTTTTTCATTAAATCCAAAACAACAGAAACAACAATGAGCAAGGCTGTCCCCCCAATAGCCAAAGCGGTTATTCCAGTAATTGTTTTCATAATCAACGGCAAGACAGCTATTAATCCTAAGAAAAGCGCTCCCATTAAAGTTATTCTATTTAATATTTTATCAATATAGGAGACAGTGGACGGTCCCGGCCGAATTCCTGGGATAAAAGCTCCACTTTTTTGTAAGTTAGTAGCTAGTGATTTTGGATCAAAAGTTACCGCTGTATAAAAATAAGTAAACAAGAAAACAAGAATAAAATAGAAGGTTGTATAAAGCCAGGTGGTTTGAGAGAAGGTATTTAAAATTGAACCTATTTTCTGAAAAACAGCTCCTTCCATAGCAATAAAAAAATTGGCAATCATTTGAGGAAATAAAAGAAGTGAGAGAGCAAAAATGATTGGCATTACTCCGGCTTGGTTAATTCTTAAAGGAAGATAGGTAGAAACACCGCCATATACTTTTGATCCTCTAACTCGTCTAGCATAAGTTATAGGAATTGGTCTTTCTCCTTCAGAAACAATTACTACTCCAATGATAATCAAGAGAGCGGTCATGAGAGCGCCGATATAGAGCGTTAATTGAGAAACATCAAAAGTATAAATCAATTGTCCTAGTTGGGAAGGAATATAAGCAACAATTCCAGCAAAAATAATCATAGAGACTCCATTTCCTATCCCATATTCAGAAATTAATTCTCCAAGCCACATAATTAATATTGACCCACCAACAACAACTAAAAGATTAGTTAAAAGATTAAAAAGAGAGAATTGGGCAATAATATCTTGTTGCTGAAGGAGACTTATAAGAGCGAATCCTTGAATAGCTGCTAAAGGAACAGTTAAAATTCTAGAATATTGAATAAACTTTTTTCGTCCAGCATCTCCTTCTTCATGGTAAAGAGCTTTTAATTTCGGAATCATAATAGTTAAGAGTTGCAAAATAATTGAAGCGGTAATATAAGGACCAACTCCAAGCATGACAATTGATAAACTTGATAGACCTCCTCCAGAAAAAATATTTAAAATGCCAAGAAATTGATTATTAGATAGATATTGTTCTAGTTTCAAAGAATCAACCCCAGGGATCGGAATGGCAGCAAAAATTCTAAAAATAATAAGAGCCAATAGAACAAATAATATTTTGTTTCGTAAATTCTTATCAAGTAATACTATTTTTGTTTTATGTAAAAAATTTTGCATTTTAATTATTCTATAATTTTACCACCAACTTTTATTATTTTATCTCGAGCCTTACTAGAAACCAAACAATTTGAAACAATTATTTTCTTTTCTATTTCTCCGTTGCCCAAAATTTTTACCTTTGGGATAAATCCCTTTTTTTTATTAATCAACAATTTTTCGATAAGAACTTTGGGATTAATTTCACTGTCATTATTAAATTCATTATTAATGACAGAAAGATTGATAACAATAGGTTTATCTTTAATAGAATTAAACCGATATCCCCTTTTTTTAGGGATTTTTTTTATTATGTCTCTTATTTCTGGACGAATACTATGACCAGCCCTAGATTTTTGCCCCTTAGTTCCTCTCCCAGAAGTTTTTCCTCGAGAACCTCCCCTTCCGATGGTTTTCTTTTTCTTATTTTTGTTATTTCTTTTTACTTGGTGTATTTTCATAATTTATTTTAAATTTTCTAAGAGCCTTTAGAGTTGCTTGGGCATTGTTTAATTTATTTTTACTTCTAGAAATAATTTTTGAACTAACATCTTTTATCCCAGCTAACTCCAAAATATCTCTAACTGATCCACCAGCCACCAGCCCTTTCCCATTATTAGGCATAAGGATTACCTTAGAACTACAAAATTTTGATTTAATTTCATGGGGAAGAGACATTTCTTTTGTTAATTTAATTTTGGTCATATTTTTTTTTGCATCTCTGACAGCTTTTTGAATAGCTAAAGCAGTGTCTGAAGCTTTTCCTACTCCAAGAGAAATTGCCCCTTTTCTGTCTCCTAAAATCATAGCGACACTAAAACTAAAACGTCTTCCCCCTTTAACCACCCTAACTACTCTTCTAATATTTAAAATTTTTTGATCAAATTCTGATTTAACTTTATCTTTAAATATTCTTTTGTTTCTTTTATCTGTTTTAATCATATTAAAATTTTAGACCGGCTTTGCGAACAGCTTCTGCTAAAGATTTGATTCGGCCAGTATATTTATAACCACTTCTGTCAAAAACGATCTCTTTCATTTTTTGTTCCTTCGCTTTATTGGCGATTAAATTACCAACTTTTTTTGCTTTCGTTTCTTTTTTTTCGTTTTTTATAGAAAGATCAGAAGAAGAACATAAAGTCTTACCTGTTTCGTCGTCTATTAACTGAGCATAAATGTGTCTATTTGATTTAAACACAGACAAACGAGGAATATTTTTAGTCCCGATTATTTTAGACCTGATCTTCTTTCTGATTCTAGTTCTTTTTTGAGTTTTAATATTTTTTATATCTTTCATTTTATAATTTATATTTAGGTAACCGCTCTCTTCCCTTGTTTTCTTCTTATAATTTCATTCTCATATCTAATTCCTTTTCCTTTGTATGGTTCTGGTTTTTTTAATGATCTTATTTTAGCAGAAAATTGACCTACTAATTCTTTATCAACACCAGAAATCGTAATTATGTTTTTTTGAACTGAAACATTAAGATTTTTTGGGAGAGAGATATTAATTTTGTGAGAAAAACCAACGGATAATACCAGTTTATGATCATTAATCTCTGTTTTAAAACCAATACCTTCTACAATTAATTTCTTTTCAAAAAGATTATTTACTCCATCAACCATATTTTTTATATGGGAAGCATAAGTTCCCCACAGAGCTTTAGAAGCGATATTATTTACTCGGGGTTTAAGAGTAATTATTTTATCTTTGATATTGATATCAATGATATCCTTAAACTCTTTTTTAAGTTCTCCTTTTGGTCCTTTAACAATCAAAAGATTATCATTTTTAGCAACTTCAGTCCCATTAGGAATATTTATTTCTTGTTTACCGATACGACTCATAATTACCAAATTTTAAAAAGGGCCTCACCTCCGATTTTTTTCTTTCTTGCCTCTTCGCCAGTAATAACTCCTTTGGGAGTTGTTAAAATAATGGATCCATGACCACTTTTAACTAGTTTTATGTTTTTACTTCCCAAATAAAGACGTTTTGATAGTTTTGAAAATCTCTTAACATCATTAATTTTTGGAACATTATTATTATAAGCAATGCCAATTTCTAAAACTGGGAATTTTTTCTTTTGTTTTTTAGAAACAGATTTAAGATAACCATTCTTGACAAGACAATCAGCAATAGCATGATTAAATTTTGAATACGGAACTGAAACAAACTCGTGGGAAGCATTGCTTCCGTTCTTTATTGCTATTAACATGTTTGATACTGTATCCATAATTTTTTATAGTGTTCTTGGCGAACTACCAACTAGATTTGCGAACTCCCGGGATCATTCCTTCGTTAGCAAGTTCTCTAAAACAAATTCTACAAAGACCAAAGTCACGCATAAAACTACGTTTTCGACCACATTTGAAACAACGATTTACTGCTCGGGTACTAAATTTGGGTTTCTTTTTTGATCGTGCGATTACTGATGTTTTTGCCATAATATAATAAAATCAAGCTCTCTCGAGCTTCATTTTATCTTAACAAATTCACATTTATTGTCAATCTCCTAATATAATCTTCTGTCCTACTTTAACAAGATCTCTATTGGTAATTTCAGGGTTTAATTTAAGAACATTTTTGATGGAGAGGTTAGATTGGAAAGCAATACCGCTTAGAGTAGAATTAACCCAATTTTCATTACTCCATGGTTGAACAATAAAAATTGTTTTTGATGATTTTGTATTTTGAGGAACTTCGTTTTTAACCTCTTTTATTATTGGGGAATTAATTATTTTTTCATTAGTTTTAACTAAAGATTGGTCACTATTGGGTTGAGGTCGGTAATAAATGGAATCTGAAAGAATATCAGTTGTTCTTCCCCACTTGGTATATAGTTTTGTATATAAAGTATATTCTCCTTCCTGGCAAGTTTCTTGATTTTGGCAGAGATTATAAATTAAATTATCTTGATAATCTTGAATAACAGAATCTTCAAGATCTGGGTTAGTTGAAATAGTTAATGATTTAATTTCCGGATTAGTGACAGCTGAAAAATTAAGAGTAACTTTAGAGTTGTTTGTTTCCGGGACTCCGTTGTTGATATAGAAAGAAATCGCTTCTCCTCCAGAATCAGGCGCTCCGCTTTCACTGCCTCCGGCAGGGTCTTGTCTGGCTTCTTCTGGGGTAGCTATTGCTCCGGTTCCTTGTGATTCAGAAACAATAATAGTTAAAGGGTGGGGAGGAGATAAGAATGTCCCGGTAGCGGTAGTATCTGTGGCTTGAACGGAGAAAGTGGTTGTTCCAGCAATAAGAGAAGCGCCACTAATTATTCCAGTGGAAGAATCTAGGGAAAGACCGGGTGGTAAAGACCCACTAGAAACTGCCCAGGTAACTGTTCCTTGGCTATTAGTACTAGATAATGTTTCTGAATAAGTATCGCCAACGGTAGTATTAGTAACAGATGAAGTAGAACGAATAAAGTTGAAGATGAGGACGCGGCTATTGGTGCCATCTGAAAAATAAAGACGATTAAGAGAAGAATCATAAGCTAGTCCGGAAGGAGAATATATCCCATCTTGGGTTGTCTTTGCTGTATTCGTTACATAATCATCCTGTCCTAAAATAGCGATTGCATTTTCTCCATTATTAATAGTGGTGGTATCAAAAAGAAGAATGCGATTGTTGGAATTATCAGAGACAAACAAACGATTATTGACTGAATCATAAGATGGAGCCGAAGGATTACTCATCCCCATCTGGCTTAACCCCCCAAAAGCCACATAGACAAGAAATCCGAAAATAATCAGAAGGATTATCAAGATGGTAATAACAACCGCGACCCATTTTGGCAAATGCTTGGATGTAAATAACAACAGGATTATTAATAGGATTGTTACTAAAACATACACATACCACGGAATATTTAAATTCCCGAAAGCCGCAAGAGCGTTAGCCGAAGAAGTAAAATCAACTTGCCCTAAAACATAGACTGCATTCTCTCCGTTAGTAATGGAAGTAACATCAAAAACAAGAACACGATTGTTGATATAATCACTAACAAAAAGACGGTTATTGGCGGAGTCGTAAGCTAAGCTGTTAGGATTATTCATTCCGCTTTGTGTGGTGGCGGTGCTATTGGAAGTAAAATTTGTTTGGCCCAAGACATTAACAGCATTTTCTCCATCAGTAATTGAAGCAACATCAAAAACTAAAACACGGTTGTTAGTGTTATCAGTCACAAAAAGTCTGCCGTTAGTGGAGTCATAAGCTAACCCAGCTGGATTATTTACCGTGCTTTGAGTTACTCCCGTGCTATTAGAAGTAAAATCTGCTTGCCCTAAAACATTGACGGCATTTTCTCCGTTGGTGATAGAGACCACATCAAAAACAAGAATCCGATCGTTCCCTACCTCCGCCACAAAAAGGCGATTGTTGGCGGAGTCATAAGTCAAAAATCGCGGAGAACTTAATCCGCTTTGGGTGGTAGTGGCCATGTTAGAGGTAAAATTACTTTGACCTAAAACTCTTTCAGGAAGCCGATCAACTAAATTATTATTAGCGTCAAGTTCATATATTAAAATACGGTTATTATCGCGGTCAGAAACAAAAAGACGATGGTTGATTGTGTCTAAAACAACCCCGTGGGTGATATTAAATCCAATATTATTTGTCGTTACATTATTAGTGTAAGCCGTTGTATAAACCGGACTATCGCTAGAATCCAATTGCCCGAGAAGATCAACGGCATTTTCTCCATCGGTGATGGAAGCGACATCAAAGATAGAAACGCGATTATTGGTTAAATCAGGAACATAAATACGGTTGTTGGCGGAATCATAAACAAGACCTATTGGGGAGGACATTCCTGATTGTGTTGTGGCTGCAGTGCTAGAAACAAAATCACTCTGCCCCAGAACATTATCAGCGTTGTAGCCGTTGGCATTGGTGAAAGAAACGGTTAAACCGAGGTCGGAATCGGTGGAAGCTACGGTGGCGCCGGAAGCGTAAGTTGAAGTGATTAAAGTAATGGTCGTAGATTCGGCCACTAAATCTGTTACAAGATCCGTGTCTGTATTAAAAACCACCACATTTGCACTTCCATTTATACATTTTACAGATTGAATTGAAGCCATAGCGGTAGTAGAAGAACCTCCGCCATTATCCGCGTCATAGGCGGTGCAGGTAAAACCGCCGGTTGAAACTAAAGTTCCGGTTATGGCTCCGATGGTATTGGTGTCCGCTCCGGTCTCGGTAAGAATGATAGTTTGGCCGGTAGTAATTGTTCCAAAGGAAAGAACTTCATCACTGCTGTCGGTAAGGGTCGTATCAACAACTATTACCTCGTTTGCGCCGGTCGCTGAATACGCGGAAATAACAGAAATCGCGGATGAATGACGGATATCCGAAGCCGTAACTGTATTGCTTCCGTCAACATCTTTATAGAAATAACCCGAGGCCGAATGAACTTTTACGCGGGTGTCAAAGACCATAACACGATTATTGAACAAGTCAGCGACAAAAAGACGATTATTTGTAGAATCATAGTCAATACCATATGGAAAATGAAGGCCGGATTGAGTGGTAGCTATTGTTTGGGAAGTAAAATCGGCTTGACCTAGAACATTTACGGCGTCTTCTCCGTCAGTGATAGAAGATATATCAAAAAACAAAACGCGATGATTGACCCTATCGCCAACAATTAACCTATTATTGACGGAATCGTAGGTAACCCCCCTTGGCCCCCACATTCCATTTTGTGTTGTTGCCGGAGTGCTTGAAATAAAATCGGTTTGACCTAGAACATTTACGGCGTCTTCTCCGTCAGTAATTATGGCAGTGTTATATATCACTACTCTATGAGAACCCAAATTGTCGACAAAAAGACGGTCGTTGGCGGAATCATATGTAACATCATTAGGAATAGAAAGACCCGATTGGGTAACAGCCGGCGCGCTGGAAATGAAATCTGTTTGCCCTAAAACATTCACCGCGCTTTCGCCGTCAGTAATAGAAGCGACATTAAAAACAAGGATGCGGTTTATCGAAGGTTCCACCACAAAAAGACGATTATTGGTGGCATCATACGCCAATCCCAAAGGTTGAGTCATTCCATTTTGAGTAACAGCGGGAATGTTAGTAGTAAAATTAGGTTGTCCCAAGACCTTATCGGCGACTCGGTCAATTAGATTGTTGCTGGAATCAAGATTGTAAATTAAAACGCGGTTATTTAACTGATCAGAAACAAAAAGACGGTGATTAACGATATCAATTTCTGAATATCTAACGCCATTTAATCCCCTATTCCCACCACTATTGTTAGTTAATCCTTTGGTGTATACGCAAGCATTGGAAGAATCCAATTGCCCCAAACAATCGCTGGCGTTGTAAGCCGCTTGAGTGAAAGGAGTAATTAATAGAAATAGGAAAATAATTATTGAAAATATTATTATTTTGTAAGCCATTTATGACTTCATTCTATATCAATTTAAGATGATTTGTCAATTAGAAACTTATTTTCTAAAGGGTATCCCAATAAGTTCAAAAAAGGCGGTGGCTTCTTTTTTATTTTTAGCGGTACTAACTAAAGTAATTGCTAATCCAAAAACATCTTTTAATTCTTCGTCAGAAGTTTCTGGAAAAATTATATGTTCTTTGATCCCAATTGTTAAATTCCCAGCCTCATCTACCGCGCTTGTTTTCAAACCTCTAAAATCTTTAGTTCTAGGAAAGGCAATATTTATTAATTTATCTAAAAAGGAATACATTCTTTCCCCTCTTAAATTGACCATTACTCCAATTGGGTCTCCTTGACGAATTTTAAAACTAGCGACTGATTTTTTGGCTTTTCGCAATGATGGCTTTTGTCCAGTAATTTTAGTCAATCGATCAAACACTACTTCATTTATTTTTTTGTCTCTTTTGAGGCCAGAACCCGTTCCTGAACTTAACACAACTTTAACTAACTTGGGGGCAGACATTTTGTTTTTGTAATTGAAGTTTTTTTTCAAAAGCTCAAAAGATTTATCTTGTTTTTTCTTTATTTCTTCCATAATTTTATATTTGAAACATCAATCGGAGAAGCTATTTCTAAAACTTGACCTTTTTCATTTGATTTTTTTGGTCGTTGGTGACGTTTTTTCATATTAATCCCCTCAACCACCACCTTGCTTAGATTCGGAATAGCTTTTATTACCTTTCCTTTTCTCCCTTTATCTTTCCCGGTAATCACTATAATGTTGTCTCCTTTTTTCACTTTCATTTTTTAAAAATTAGTAAATAATAAATATAATTTATAAAACTTCTGGAGCCAAGGAAATAATTTTCTGATATCCCATTTCTCCTAATTCTCTTGGAACTGGGCCAAAAATTCTTCCTCCTTTTGGTTCTTTTTTGTCTTTTTCTAAAATAACCACGGCATTGTCATCAAATTTAATATAAGAACCATCTTTTCTTCTGAAGGATTTATTTTGACGAACAACCACTGCTTGATGAACATCTTTTTTCTTAACTCCTTTTCTAGGATCAGCGACTCTAACTGATATTACTACTTTGTCACCAATTCTGGCATAACGTCTTTTGGATCCTCCTAATATTTTAAAAACATTACCAATTTTGCCACCGGTATTATCTGTGATTATTACTTTTGTTTCTGGCTGGATCATAGAACTTTAAAATTTTTCTCTTTTGATAAAGGTTTTATTTCTTCAATTTGAACATTATCGCCTGTTTTATACTTATTTTCAACATCATGAGCTTTATAATTTTTACTAATTTTACTATATTTTTTATATTTGGGATGTTTAACAAAACGAGTTACTGAAACAACAATGGTTTTGTCCATTTTGTCTGAAACAACTATTCCTTTTAAAATCTTTTTGGTCATAATTAATTTTTAATTCTTCTTCGTTTTTCAGTCATAATCTGAGCAATTTCTTTTCTTAAAAGACTTCCCTCCTTAACATTTTTAGTTTTACTCCCAGAAACACCAAAACGAAACTGCCGAAGTTTTTCTTGTTTATCTTCTAATTTTTTTTCAAGTTCCCCATCTTTAAAATCTTTTAATTTCATGATCGACTAGTAACTTTAGTTTTAATTGGTAATTTTGTTCCAGCTTTTCTAAGAGCTTCTCTGGCTATTTCTTCAGAAACACCATCAACCTCAAAAATAATTCTTCCGGGGTGGACTTCGACACAATATCCTTTAGGATCTCCTTTTCCTTTTCCCATTCCAACTTCAGCCGCTTTGGCAGTGTAAGGTCTGTCAGGGAATATTCTAATCCAGATTTTTCCAACTTTTGATATTTTTTTAGTCATTGTTTTTCTAGCCGCTTCTAATTGATTAGATCGAATTCTCCCGGCAGTTTCTGATTTTAAACCAAAGGAACCAAAACTTAGTTCTGTTCCTCTGGTGGCAGAATTAATCTTGTTTAACTTTTTTCTTTGAGTTTGCCACTTTCTAAATTTTACTTTTTTAGGGAAAAGCATATTTATTTTTTCTTATCATTAAAAACTTCTCCTTTGTAAATCCAAACTTTAATTCCTATTGTCCCATAAGGTAAACGAGCTCGTTCTCGAGCAAAATCAATATCAGCTCTTAGTGTTTGTAAAGGAATATTACCATCTTTTATTCCTTCGGTCCTAGCAATTTCAGTACCACCAAGCCGTCCAGCCACAACAATTCTGGCTCCTTTTACTTCCCTAACCGCCATAACTTTCTCGAGAGCTTGTTTGATAACTCGACGATAAGGCAATCTCTTTTCCATGGCTTCAACAATTGAATAAGCAACCAGAGAAGCGTCAGAATCCGGGGAAATAACTTCAATAATATCTAATTTAAATTCTTCAGAAATAGTAATTTCATTTTTTTTCATAATTTTTAATAAATCTTCTTTAAGTTTTGTTGCTCCTTCTCCGTTACGGCCAATAATCATCCCCGGACGAGAAGTTTTTATTATAATTTTAGAAAATTTTCTACTTCTTTCTATTTCAATAGATGAAACATAAAATCCTCTCAATCTTTTCTCTAAAAATTTTCTAATTAAAACATCTGCCCTAAGAAAATCTTTATATTTCTTTTTATTAGAAAACCAACGAGACTTCCAGTCTCGTAAAATCACTAATCTGTGGGCATATGGATGGACTGTTTTAGTCATAATTTTTTTCAGCAAGAATAATAGTAATATGACTTGATCGTTTGTTAATTTTTGAAGATCTTCCCATGGCCCTTGGTCTAAATCGTTTTAGGGTTGATCCTTCATTAACAATAATATCTTTCACATATAATTTATCTTCACTAACCTCAGAATTATGTTTAGCATTAGCGACCGCTGATCCCAAAAGCTTTTTTACTACCATCCCGGCTCTTTGAGGAAGTAATTTAAGTTCATTTTGAGCAACATTGACTAACTTACCTTTAATAAAATTTGTTACTAAGCGAACTTTTCGAGGAGCTTGTCTGTGGTTTTTTAGAAATGATTTCATATTTTAAATATTATTTTTTAGAATCACTAGTTGCTTTAGCCGCTTTAGCTTGGGTAATTTCAGCTTCTCTTTTCTTTTGTTCAATTTCTTTTTGCATTTTACCTCCATGTTTAATAAATTTTCTAGTTAAAGAAAATTCTCCTAGACGATGGCCAACCATATCTTCTGAAACAAAAACTTCAAGATGACTTTTTCCATTATGAACCCCAAAAGTAAAACCAACCATTTCGGGTGATATTTGGGATGCTCGAGCCCATGTTTTAATAACCCCGACTTGGTCTGGTTTTTTCCCTTCTATCTTTTTTAGTAATTTTTCGTCCACATAGGGACCTTTTTTAAGTGATCTAGTCATCTCAAATAAAACAAGCTCGATAGAGCTTGTTTTTTATCTTATCAGGTTGAAAAATAAAGTCAATTACTTCTTCTTATTTTTTTCTCTTCTTTGGTTTCCGTCTAGAAACAATAAGTTTAGCAGAATATTTCTTCTTACTGCCAGTTTTAACTCCATAAGCTAATTTACCCCATGGTGTTTTTGGCCCTCTTCTTAAACCAATTCCTTGTCGTCCTTCACCACCACCATGAGGATGATCAACTGGGTTCATCGCTGATCCGCGAACTGTCGGACGAATTCCCAACCATCTTGATCGGCCCGCTTTCCCAATATTAACTAATTTATGTTCTTCATTAGAAACTTCCCCAATAGAAGCCCAACACTTTTCATTAACTTTTCTTATTTCTGATGATGGCATTTTTAAATGGGTATAACCATCGCTATTAGCTAAAACTTGAACAAAATTACCGGCTGAGCGAGCGAATTTAGCTCCACTTTTAGGTTTTATTTCAACATTATAAACAAAAGTTCCTACTGGAATATTTTTAAGAGGCAAACGATTGCCAACATTCAAAGGAGCCTCTTCGGAGATAATTAGTTTGTCGCCTACTTTTATTGATTTAGGAGCAATAATATAACGTTTTTCTCCATCAAGATAGGAAATTAAGGCAATGAAGGATGATCTGTTTGGATCATATTCAATAGTTTTAACTTTAGCAGAAATATCCATTTTTTCATATTTAAAATCAATAAGACGATAGCGACGTTTATGTCCGCCTCCTTTATGACGAGTGGTTATTCTTCCTTGATTATTCCTTCCAGTTCCTCTTTTAAATCCTTTAGTTAAGGTTCTTTCTGGACTGGAAGTAGTTATAATCCCTTTATAGGAAACAGTAGACATTTGTCTTCTTGATGGAGTTGTTGGTTTATATTTTTTCATATATTAAATAAATTCAATTTTATCACCTAACTTTAAATAAACCATTGCTTTTCTGCCTCCTTTTTTGATTCCCTTTTTACCTCTAATAAAAACATTTTTAGCTGGGACAGACGCAATTCTAATTTTAATTGGATCTACTTTATAAAGTTTCCTAATAGCATCTTTAATTTCTATTTTGGTAGTTTTGGGGGCAATATCAAAAGTGTAGACAGAGTTTTCTGTTAACATTGATGCTTTTTCTGTAATTCTAGGTCTTTTAATTATTTTATTAATAGATTTCATTATTTAATCTTATTCAATATTAAATTTATACTTTTTTCTGGATCAACAATTATTAAATATCTATATTTTAATATTGTTAAGGGATTAATATTCCCTATTCGATCAAGATATATCTGGGGAAGATTATTAAAACTTTTTCTGATTATCTCATCTTTCTTATTTAAAGATAGAAAAATATTATTTTTTTTCTTCATCTTTAATTTATTAAAACCAGATACTTTACTAAGAGATAGTAATATTTTTTGAGCTAATTTTGTCTTTACTTCTTTTAATTTTATATCGTCAATAAACAATATTTCTTTGTCTTTTAACTTTTCTGAAAGAATTGTATAAAGAGCTTTAATTTTCATTTTTTTATTTATTTTCTCTCTATATTTTTTATCTTTTAATGGCCCATGAGTAACTCCGCCACCTTTCCAAATTGGAGATCGAATTGAGCCATGTCGCGCTCGGCCAGTTCCTTTTTGCCTGTATGGTTTTTTCCCTCCCCCAGAAACTTCACTTCGATCTTTGGTATGGGCAATATTGATTCTTTGGTTAGCTTGCATTCCTGTGGTAACTTGATGAACTAAATCACCATTCCATTTTAATCCAAAGATTTCATTTGGTAGTTTTACTTTTCCAGTTTCTTCCCCTTTTTGGTTGTATACTTTTGCTTCCATTATAGTTTAATTTTTAGACTTCTAATTTCTAAAATAGTCCCCAATCTTCCGGGAACAGCTCCTTTGACTAACAAATGATTATTTTCTTTATCAATATCAAGAATAACCAAATTTTTTACGGTTATTCTATCACTTCCCATTCGGCCAGGCATCCTTTTGCCCTTAAAAACTCTTTGTGACCCAGCATCCCCGATTGAGCCGACTTCACGTTCGGAATGTTTTTGCCCATGAGACCGCGGTCCTCCATGAAAACCATGTCGTTTAACTCCTCCTTGAAATCCTTTTCCTTTAGAAACACCACTAATGACAACAGTTTTTACTTTTTCAAAGGCAGAAACATCAATAGTATCTCCTAATTTTAATTTTTCATCATTTTCAGTAATAAATTCTCTTAAGTGCTTAAAATTACCAAGATTCTTTAAGTGCCCCAACTTACTTTTAGAATTTTGCTTCTTTTTCTCCAAATAACCGATTTGAATAGCTTTATATCCATCTTTTTCTTTATCTTTTAATTGAGTAACAACAATAGGACCAGCTGATATTAAAGTAGCTGGAGAAGCTTTCCCTTCTTCATTAAAATATTGAACCATCTTTTGTTTTGTTCCCAATATAAATTTCATATATTTTTAAAAATTATCTCAATAACCCGCCTTCGTCAACCAAATTTTTAATAGATCAACTTCTAGCGGATTAAAAAATATGCTATCCGTCAATAAAGAGACTGTTATTTTTAGAGCATTTTGACATCAATATCAACTCCTGATGGTAAATTTAAGTTGGTTAAAGCATCAATTATCTTAGCGGATGGATTAGAAATATCAATGACTCTTTTATGAACTCTAATTTCAAATTGTTCTCTAGAATCCTTAAAAATAAAAGGTGATCGGTTAACTGTATATTTCTTTTTTTCTGTTGGTAATGGTATTGGCCCAATGATATCAGCATCATAACGACTGGCAGTATCAATAATTTGTTTTACCGAAGCGTCAAGTATTTTATTTTCATAAGCTCGGACTCTAATGCGAAGTTTTATTAAGTCATCTCCCTTAGACAAAAAATCAGATTTATCTTTAGCTGCTATTTTAGTTTTGTTTTTTGGGCTGTCTGTGTTTTTTTTTATTTTGGTTTTCTGGGCACTAGATTTTTTTGTCGTTTTTGTTGCCATACTTATAAATTTTTTAGGCTATAACTTTTGTGACCACTCCGGCTCCAACAGTTTTCCCTCCTTCTCTAATAGCAAATCTTTGTTGTTCTTCCAGAGCAATAGGAACAGACAATTTAATTTTTAATTGAACTGTATCTCCCGGCATTACCATTTCTGTTCCTTCTGGAAGAAAAGCTTCTCCTGTGACATCAGTGGTTCTAATATAAAATTGGGGTTTGTAACCAGTAAAAAATGGGGTATGCCGTCCACCTTCATCTTTGTTTAAAACATATACTTCTGCATCAAATTCAGTATGAGGAGTAACACTTCCTACTTTTGATAACACTTGTCCTCGTGTTAGAGATTCTTTTTTAATTCCTCTAAGTAAAACACCAGCATTATCTCCAGCTATTCCTTCCTGAAGTTGTTTGTTAAACATTTCAATACCAGTAACTGTTGTTTTTGATGTCTCCTTAATTCCAACGATTTCAATTTCTTCTCCAACTTTAACAATTCCTCTTTCAATTCTTCCTGTGGCTACCGTCCCTCGTCCTTCAATTGAGAAAATATCCTCAACGGGCATAAGAAAAGGTTTTTCAATATCACGTTCTGGAACTGGAATATATTTATCAAGAGCATCTGTTAATTCAAGAATATTCTTAGCCCATTGATCATCAATTGATTGAGCGTTCAAGGCTTTTAGAGCTGATCCCTTAATAACTGGGGTGTTAACACCATCAAATTCATATTTAGTAAGAAGCTCACGAATTTCTTCTTCAACTAAATCAACTAATTCCTTATCATCAACCATGTCAACTTTGTTTATAAAAACAATAATTTTTGGAACACCAACTTGTCGAGCAAGCAAAATATGTTCTCTTGTTTGAGGCATTACCCCATCAGTCGCCGCTACCACAATAATGGCTCCGTCCATTTGGGCAGCTCCCGTAATCATATTTTTTATATAATCAGCGTGCCCAGGAGCATCAATATGAGCATAGTGACGAGCATCAGTTTCATATTCATTATGAGAAAGAGCAATTGTTATCCCCCTTTCTTTTTCCTCGGGGGCGTTATCAATTTGATCAACCCCTCGAAGCTTAACCTTTTTCCCAGCCAAATTGAGAACATGAAGAATCGCCGCTGTTAAAGTGGTTTTTCCATGATCAACATGACCGATTGTTCCCACGTTTACGTGGGGTTTATCTCTTTTAAATTCTTCTACTGCCATAATATTTTTATATTAGATTATTTATTGATAATAAAAATCGCTAAAGAGCGACATCTCTATCTTATCAAATTAAAAAATAAGTGCAAGCCCTAATAGTTATTATTATTTTCTGGAAGCAATGATGTCATCAGCCACATTTTTAGGAACAATATCAAAACGCAAAAATTCCATAGTAAAATTAGCCCGTCCTTCAGTCATCGTTCGGAGAGTAGTAATATATCCAAACATTTCAGATAAAGGGACTATGGCCTTAATGACCTTATTCATCCCCCGATCCTCCATTCCTTCAATAATTCCTCTTTTGGAACTCAAATTTCCAGTAACATCTCCCATAAATTTTTCTGGAGTAACTACTTCTACCTTCATCATTGGTTCAAGTAAAACTGGCTTGGCTCTTTTAGCAGCATCTTGGAGAGCCATAGAAGTAGCAATTTTGAAAGCTATTTCCGAAGAATCAACTTCGTGATAAGATCCATCAAAAAGTTCACAAGAAATATTAACTATATTAAAACCAGCTAAAACTCCTCTGCTCATTCCTTCTTTTAATCCTTTTTCAACCGCCGGAATATATTCATGAGGAATAACTCCTCCTTTAATGTTGTTAATAAATTCGAAACCTTCTGATCGTTTAGTATTTTTAGGTAAATTCTCTGGAGCTTCTTCAAGAGGTTTGACTCTAATTTTTACATGACCATATTGGCCACGTCCTCCAGATTGTTTTATATATTTACCTTCAGCTTCAGATTTACCAGTAATTGTTTCTTTATAAGCAACTTGTGGTTTTCCAACATCAGCTTCAACGCTGAATTCTCTTTTCATTCGATCAATAATAATATCTAAATGAAGTTCTCCCATTCCCCAAATAATAGTTTCCATTGTTTCTTGGTCAGAGGTAATTTTAAAAGTAGGATCTTCTTGAGCTAAACGATTTAGAGCCATCCCCATTTTCTCTTGATCAGCTTTGGTTTTTGGTTCAATTCTAAGAGAAACAACTGGTTCTGGAAATTCGATTCGATCAAGAATAACTGGATTATTTTCATCACAAAGAGTATCGGAGGTGATGGTATTCTTTAAACCAACAGTCGCCACAATTTCACCGGCAAAAACTTTTTTTACTTCTTCTCTGGAATTAGAATGCATTCTTAAAATTCGTCCTATCCTTTCTCTGTCACCAGTTCTGGGATTATAAACATAAGAACCAGCAGATAAAGTTCCAGAATAAACCCTAAAATAAGTTAGTTGGCCAACAAAAGGATCTGTTTGGAGTTTAAAAGCCAGAGCAGAAAAAGGAGTGTTATCTGAAGTTTGTCTTTCAATTTCTTTTTCGGTTTCTGGATCAAGACCTTTTATTGGAGGAATATCAATCGGGCTTGGCAAATAATCAACCACTCCATCAAGAACTAGTTGAACTCCTTTATTTTTAAGAGCAGAACCACAAAAAACCGGGAAAATTTCATTATCTATTGTTCCTTTTCTAAGAATTTTCTTTAAATCTTTTAGCGGTATCTCTTTTCCTTCTAAATATTGATTAGTTAATTTTTCATCATTTTCTACAATTTTTTCAATTAGTTCAGTCCTATATTTTTTTGCTTCTGCTTTTAAATTTTCGGGAATTTCACTTTCTTTAACTTCAATTCCCATCTTCCCTTCAAAACGATAGGCTTTCATTGTTAATAAATCAATTGAACCCTCATATTTATCTTCTTCTCCGATTGGAATTTGCATTCGAACAGCATTTTTTGTCAATCGATCTAAAATAGTTTTAAAAGAATATTCAAAAGAAGCTCCTGTTCTGTCTAATTTATTAACAAAACAAATTCTAGGAACTTTATATTTATCAGCTTGACGCCAAACTGTTTCTGATTGAGGTTCTACCCCAGCTACTCCGTCAAAACAAACAACTCCTCCATCCAAAACTTTTAAAGATCTCTCTACTTCAGCGGTAAAATCAACATGACCAGGAGTATCAATGATATTAAAACGATATTTAGTTGATTTATCTTCTTTATTAGAATAAGTTGGAGTCCAAAAACAAGTAGTAGCCGCCGAAGTAATAGTAATCCCTCTCTCTCTTTCTTGTTCCATCCAATCCATAATCGCTTGTCCTTCGTGAACTTCACCAATTTTATGAGAAATTCCTGTGTAATATAAAATACGCTCGGTGACAGTAGTCTTCCCGGCATCAATATGAGCAATAATTCCAATATTTCTAACTTTTTCTAAAGGATAATCTCTGTCCATATTTTATTTTCCCCAACTGAAGTGAGCAAAAGCCTTGTTGCCCTCGGCCATTTTGTGGGTAATTTCTCTTTTTTTAACTGCCTCCCCTTCGTTCTTGCTAGCTAAAATAATTTCTTCAGCCAAATTTAAACAAATAGATTTTCCTTTTTTGGCCCGAGCCGCTTCAATAATCCATCTCATCGAAAGAATTAATTTTCTCTCGGGTCTAACTTCTCGAGGAACTTGATAATTAGCTCCCCCAACTCTACGCGATCTAACCTCCATTAAAGGGGTGGTATTTTTAAGAGCTAATTCAAAAATTTCTAATGGATTAGGATTTTTAGTTTTTTCTTTAATAACATCAAGAGCTTGGTAAATTATTTTTTGAGCAGTGGCTTTTTTGCCAGATTGCATAATGTAATTAATGAATTTAGATAATTTGTCAGAATTATAAACTCTATCGGGTTGAATTTTATTTATTTTTTTTACTGGTCTTCTCATTTTTATTTCTTATCTTTTAGTTTCTTTGTTCCATAACAACTTCTAGAATTTTTTCTTCCTTCTACCCCAGTTGTATCAAGGACTCCTCGGACAATATGATAACGAACTCCAATTAAATCTTTAACTCTTCCTCCTCGAAGAATAACTACTGAATGTTCCTGAAGATTATGTCCTTCTCCCGGAATATAAGCGGTTACTTCTGTTCCGTTAGTTAAACGAACTCGAGCAATTTTTCGAAGAGCGGAGTTTGGTTTTTTAGGAGTAATGGTTTTAACATTAAGACAAACTCCCCTTTTAAAAGGAGATGGATAAAAAACGGGTCTGTTTTTTTTTTCATTAAAACCACGAGCCAGGGCAACGGCTTTTGATCTTTTAATAATTTTTTTTCTTTTATTTTTAGTTAATTGATTAGTCGTTGGCATAAAATAAAAAGCTCTCAAGAGCTTTTTTAATAGTAGCAAAATACAAAAACTTGTCAAATAGCCAATTCTTCGTGGTAAATAATTAAGGAACAATGGTTAGCTCTCTCCATCTTGATATTACTGAATCATAAATAAACGCATAAGTGCTTTGTTCTCGCAAATTTATATCTGCTCCTGTGCTAAAAGCAAACCTATTGGCGGCCGTGCTGTTTGCATCTTCGTTTTTTAAAGTTAAATCACCGCTAAAACCACCAATAGTATTAATATTGGTAATATAAATTACTCTTCCATCGGATCCCCCAGCTATTCCTGTTATCTGATAAACGCCGAGTTCATTAGAAGCTACTCTAAAATAGACACCATCACCTATTGCCCAGTCATTTGAATTTCCTGTTATCGTCGTTAAGGTGGAAACACTATAAAATAAATTACTATCGGCAGAAATATCAATATCACTAGCGCTAGTGTCTAAATCACCACCAAGGGCAGGGGAAGTATCATGAGAAATATCTAAAACAGAAAAGGAAAGGGTAGCGGAGCCATTAGTGGTCAAATAAGTATTAGCCACCCCATCTGAGTTTGGAAACAACAACAGTCCATTTCCCAGTTTAACTCCTCCTCCATTCCTTCCTATGTCTATTGTCTCTGTTCCTTTAGAATCAATTGTTATTCCAACATTACTATCACTTCCTTCTGCCAGTATTCCAACATCGCCACCAGTAGCCGCAGAACTAAGTCGGATAAAGTTTGCTCCTGTAAAAGCTATTCCATTTGTATTAAATTCAACAATTTCATCACCATTAACATCAAGTATCCCATCACCATTAACCATTTTTATTTCAAAACTATTAGCGTCTAAATCACCACCAAGTTGTGGCGTTGTATCCTCCACAATATTTGACAAACCCCCGGACTGAGCTTCAATGACCCATTTGTCGTTAGTAGCATCATAAGTAATCACATCATTCTCTGATGGAGTTCCAATCGCATCAAAGGCGGGAACAAACATAATTTGTGTTCCATCATAATAAGTAAGCCAGCCTTGATCTATATAATTACCATCAGCGTTTGTGTCAATAGCAATTTCTCCGGTAGTATCTACTGTGGGACCAGTCCCATTTACAATTTCAATTGAAGTTGCTCCTCCAAAATCAAAAACTCCTGTTCCGATGTCTCCTGTATTTAATATAAAAGAATCATCAACATCTAAAGTAATTGTTCCTGATCCATTGGTGGTAGTTAAATTTGTGCCACCGGTTATAGTTGCTAAAACTGGATCAACTCCTGTGCTTCCAATTAAAAGTTGTCCATTAGTTGGTTGGCTAGTAGCGGTGACAGCACTAGTTCCAGAACCAAGCAATATTCCACCATCTGTTAGAGTTGAGACTCCCGTTCCCCCATCAGCTACAGCAATATCTGTTCCTCCGCTGTAATAGAGAGATCCAGTGGTACAATTAGTGCTTCCGGGAGCACAGTTTGGATTTAAGGAAGCTCCGGGAGCATAGACACTAATGGGAGGAACAGCCAAGACTTGAGTAACAAAAACAAAGAGCAGAAAACAAAGAAAAAATATCGCAAAAATCTTGTTTTTAGTTAAAATATCTTTCGTTTTTAATACCTTTCTTGCCATAAATATATTTTTATATTTGGATTATAACATAGAAAAAAATAGTTTTAAACCTCAAACATTTTATTAATAATTCCATTGGTAACTTTTATTAATTCTGATGTATAAACCAATGAATAAGACCCGTCTTCATTCTTCTTTTCAACCTTGATACCATAAGTTCCATTGGCAACTAGACAAAAATATCTTCCTGTTTGGTTAGCAACTTTATGAGCAATTTCTGTGTCCATGGCAGTATTAAAAATACGCAAAATCGCAAAAGGCATTGGTTTTCCTGTGTCTTTGCTCGTAATGCCTCCTTGAGATTTTGGCTTCAATCCAACTTGACGCACAACTAATAAAACAAAATATAAACCAAGAATAATAATATTATATGTTTTGGGCGCCAAAAATGCGGCCAATAAAGCGACAGTAAAACCAATAACGAAAAAGGTTCCGGATAATCTAGCTAAAAATAAACTTCGACGAGAATAAAATTTCATTAATTTCTGTTCTCTCTTTTGAAATTCGTTCCAATCAAAATTAATTGGATCTAAGGGAATATTTTTATTAATAATTTCTCCATCTTCTTTTATTTCTATTTCTTCATTAAAATAAAGATCATTATATAACTCATCTCTGATTTTTCCATAGAGATTTTTTGATGGAAAATTATAATTTGTTTTATTAGCTAAAATTTTATATTTTCCTGGAGTTGTTAAAAATCCATAACGACCATCAAGGTCTGTAATTGAGGTATTTATCTCTTTACCTTCTAAGTCTTGAAGAACAACATAGGCTGGATCAAGAGGTTGTTTAGTGATACTATCGTAAACAGTTCCCCATGGTCGTCGACGTTTCTTTAAACCAAAAACGGTCATTAGAAGCCCCCAGAGTCTAGCTGGTATTAGAATAATTTCTGAGAAAGAAATTGGATTTAGAAAAAGGGCCGAGGCAACAGAGACAGTCGTTCCTGTAACAACTCCAGTGGTAGAAACAATTTTTGTTATTGCATCTCCAGTGGGATTATTTACAATTTTTTTTAATTCTTGACTAGCAAAAGAAATTGCTTTTATAGTTGTTTCAAAACTAGTTTTTATTTGTCCTAAAAGCAATTCGGATAATACCGGTTGAGGAATAGTTTCCAATGAACTTCCATCAGAAGAAGCACCCTGAGTCGGGGTTGGGTCAGGGGTTGGGTCAGGGATTGGGTCAGGGGTTGGGTCAGGGGTTGAACCAGGACCACTATCTCCTCCGCTACTTACACTAGTAGGAATCCAATATGTTCTGACCTCCCAGTCATTAGTCCCGTTAGTTGGAGTAGCACAAGAGTTATTATTATTACAACTAAAAGATATCCATCCTATATTTTCTCCCCAAGCATAACCCCTAAAATCACCAGCATTACTAATAGACACTTGGGATGTACTTGATCCACTATGAGGACCAAAATTAATCCATCCTATATTTTCTCCCCAAGCATAACCAGAAAGAGTTCCGTTCCCATTATTAGAAATTTTAAAATTACTGGAAGCACAAGAATTATCATTACTACAATTAAGACTTATCCAACCATAATTTTCACTCCAAGCATAACCGGTTAATTCAGAACCACTAACTGTTACATTACAATAAGTATCACAATTAAAATTAAGATAAGAACTATCTTCAATAACTTGAGCTCGATAATAAGTGTTATCTATATTTTCAGCTAAGGTTGGTGATGGTAAAAACACTAAGAGAAAAAATAAAATAATTATATATTTAGCTTTTATCATATTATTTGCAATAAATTAAAAAATTCAAAAGCAGACATTCCTGAAAATACTTTGAACAACCAAAACATAATCGGTTGAATATAACCCCACAAGAAAAAAATAATAAATAGGATTACAAAAATGGAATATTGTTCTAAAAATTTAGCAATATATCTATAATTATCGGGAAGCAACGAAAAAAATATTTTTGACCCATCAAGAGGAGAAACGGGAATAAGATTAAAAATAGCTAATAAAACATTTATAAAAACAATCATCCCCGTAATGATTAAAAAACTTTGAGGAACAGCCCAGGAAGAAGACAGGACTATTCTAATTAATAAGCCAAAAATTAAAGCTAGAAAAAGATTAGCTAAAACTCCTGCCGAAGCGACTGAAATTGTTCCCCATTTTAAATTTCTTAAATTATTTGGATTATAAGGAACTGGTTTCGCCCAGCCAAAAACAAAACCTCCAGGGAGAAGGACTAAAATTAATGGAACAATAACTGATCCAATAGGATCAAGGTGTTTAAGGGGATTTAAAGTTAATCGACCAGCATATTTAGCCGTTTGATCACCAAAGGCCAAGGCAGTATATCCATGGGACATTTCGTGAATAACTACCGACATAATTAATATAACGATAGTAAAAATTTCTTGCATAGAATATATCTATATGATAACATGACCTTATAATTATGGCCAAAACATGTCTCATAACTAAAAAAGGTTCGAAGATGACTGGTGGATACAGTAATCGTGTTCGAGCTACTCAATTCAACCCAACTGGTAAAAAAAGAAAATATCCTAATCTTCAAAAGAAAAGAATTTATATTCCAGAAACTGGAAAAACTATTAGATTAGAACTTTCAACTAAAGCCATAAAAACCATTAACAAAAATGGCGCCTATGCTACTCTTAAAAAAGCTGGTCTTATTTGAGATATAATTTTTCTCCGTTAGATTTAAAAATAATTACTCCCTCTTCTGCTGTAGAGAGGATTTTTGTTTTAAATTTATTCAGAGTATCTAGGGTTTCTTGATGAGGATGACCATAATTATTATCTTTTTCAACTGAAATAATGCTATACTCGGGAGATACTTTTTCAATAAATAATTCACTTGTAGAAGTTTTAGAACCGTGATGACCAATTTTTAGAACATCGCTATCTAGTTCATCACTATCAATATAGGTTAAATAATTTTCAATCGATTGTGAAATATCCCCTGTCATTAAAAACTTATTCTTTCCATAAATTAATTGGGTTACCAGTGAAAAATCATTATCATTCCATTCATTTGATTTTTTGTCTGGTAATAAAATTTTTAAATAAATTTCTTTTTTATTATCTAATATTATTTTTAATCCCCTTTTCCCCAGTATTTTTTCAATTTTTGTTTCTTCAATTATTTTTTCTGAGGCTTGAAAATTAGGAGTATCGGATTTTCTATCTGATTTTATTATTTTATCAATCTTATAATTTTCCAGCACACTTGGTAATCCCCCGATATGATCATTATCAGGGTGAGTGACAATAACCATATTAATTGATCTATCATAAAAAGGCATTATTTTCCCAAGTTCTTCTAAAACTTTTCTGTTGGGACCAGCATCAATCAATATTTGATTTCCATTAGGAGCTTCAATAAAAATTGCGTCTCCTTGTCCGACATCTAAAAAAGCAACCATTAAATAATTTTCTTTGTCTTCTTGGAAAATTGTATACCAAATAAACATTACTCCCATAAAAAGTAAAATTAAGAAATACCATTTAAGATTCTTGTAAAATTCTTTCATCTTTGTTTTTATGTTTTATTAAATACCAACCAATAAACAGATAAATTAAAACTACCAAAATTAAAGGAAAGGATTTCACTGTCATTGAGGCAAAAGAAAAGTTAGCGAAAATTTGGGCCAAAGAAATTTCAAGATGAAGCAAAAGATAAGAAATCCAAGCAAAAGGAACCGAGAGAACGGAAATAATAAAACCTAAAACACCAGTTAAAAAGCCAACCAACATCGTCAGAGGAATAAGAGGTAAAATAAGAAGATTAACAATAGGAGCCACTAGAGATAATGTCCCCATCTTGTATAAAATGAAAGGCAAAACAAAAAACTGAACAGCGATAGTGGCCGAAAAAATTCCTCTTAGATCCAATGTTTTGGGTAAAAATTGAACATATTCAACTATCCTTGGAGTTAAATAAATAAGACCAATGGTCGCCAAAAAAGATAATTCAAAAGAGATATCAAAAACCAGAATCCAAGGGTTATGAATAAGCATTAAAAATCCCGCCAACAGCAAGGCCCTGATGATATCATAAGTTCTTCCAGTAGCTCGTGCTAATAAAACAAGAATAGCCATAATAGAAGCTCTGATAATAGTGGCCCCAGCCCCAGTAATAATAGCGAATAAAACAATACTTATTACCCCAAGAGAAGTGGCTACGGTTTTGCGCAAAAAAGATTTAAAGAATCTCATTAAAGATTCGGCCACAATAGTAACATTATAACCAGAAAGAACAACGATATGGATAATGCCAACCTTAATAAAATCATCTTGAAGTTCTCCTCCCAAAGCTTGCTTAGTTCCTAAAAGTAATCCTCCTAATAGAGATGACTCTGGGGCTGGAATAAGTTTATTGATTTTATTAAGAAATGAGTGTTTCAAATTAAAAAGATTGCTCTTTATAAAATTACCTCCGCCAGACGAAATAATTTCTATTTCTGGATAGAAAACTTGGTAATAAATTTTATCTTTAGCTAGATAGTTAATATAGTCAAATTCTTTCCCAACATCAGTTGTAAAATTGATTGGTTTTTTAAAAGTACCATTAAATTTAATATAATCTCCATATTTAAATTCTGGATATAAATCAGTAGTTATTAAAACTCTAATTCCCTTTTGTAATTCAACTGTTAATTTAGTATTATTTTCTCGTTGATCAGGTTCATTGATAATTAAACCCTCAAATTTGACCCGGGATTCAATTTTTTCTTCTAAAGATGGTGGTAATTTAATATCAGATATATAAAAACGCCAAACTCCTAAACCAAAAGTTAAAACAAAAACTGAAATGAGAATGGTAACGTTTTTTATATTTTTTAAGATAAGGGAAGAAAAAAATAGAAAAAAAGAAAGAAGAAGAAAAAAAGCAATCCAGCTCCAGCCCCAGTTAAAAAATGACCGAAAAAATATTCCTAGGGTAAAACCAAATACTATTACATAAAAAACTTCATCTTTCATCCTTTAATGGGGTAGGTTTATCTTCGGCAAAAGAAACGGCAATTTGATCAGCTCGTTCATTGCCAGCAACTCCAGTATGACTATCTATTCTTTCCCATTCTATTTTATTTTTTTTTTCATATTCTTGAACTATAATAATTAACTCCTTCCATAAATCCTGATTTAAAACTGGTTTTCTGTTCTTGGTCCGCCAGTTATTTTGAACCCACCCATAAATCCATTCGGTAATGCCTTTTTTTACATATTCGGAATCAAGGATTAATTTTAAACCATTATTTCCTAACCGACTATCGTTAAGATACTTAAAAGCTTTAATAACCGCCATCAATTCCATTCTATTGTTGGTGGTTTTTTCTTCCCGCCCCCCAAGTTCTATTATTTTTTTATCTTTTAATTGAATAAGCACTCCCCAACCACCCGGTCCTGGATTACCAAGAGAAGACCCGTCTGTGTAAATTGTTATTTTATCTTTTTTCATTTTTATATTATATCAACTACTCGCAAACGAAGATCGGCATTCCCATTCCAACGAGATAATTCAAAATTGGCAACTAAATTTATCTTTTTTCCATCTTCCAACGGAATTTTAAAACTTTCAGCATTAGAAAAGAAACTTATTGCCTTGATTTTGTCTTTATTATCATCCATTAATAATAATTCTAAATGATTTTTATTTTTTCCAAATATTCTAATTTCTTCAATTTTTAAATCTCTGAACATAAAAATTGGTTTTGGGTTTCCTTCGCCAAAAGGAGCTAGTCTTTCTATTTGGGAATAATTTTCCATTATTACTTCTTTTAAAGACATCTCTTTGTCAATAAATATATCTTTATTAATAATTTCATTTTCAGCTTTCTTTATTACATTATAAGCTTTAACAAGCTCGTCTTCTAAAAAATGAATTTTTTCATGAACAACGGAAAAACCACCAGCCATTTCGTGTCCGCCATAATCAATTAAAATTTGTTTGGGTATTTTTCTCATTAATTCAACTAAATTAACACTTCCGTCCGATCGGCAAGAACCTTTTATTATTTCTCCGCCCTCAACTCCCCAAACAAAAATTGGTTTTTGATATTGTTCAACTAAACGAGTAGCTACCAATCCTAATACCCCAATTCGCCATTTAGGATTTCCAACAACAATCAATTCATTTTTTTCTCTGTGTTGAATATTTTTATTAATCTCTCTCATAATTTGAGCAACTATTATTTTTCGTTCGTTATTAATATTTGTTAAATAATCAGAAACTACTTTCCCCTCTATCTCATTATTAACAATTAGAAGTTCAAGGGCTTTTTGGGGATGATCCATTCTAGAGGCAGCGTTTAATCTGGGAGCAATAGTAAAACTTATATCATCTTCGGAAGCAAAATATGAATTTATATTAGCTTTTTTAAATAATTGCTGAAGCCCTATTCTTTTATTTTTTTGTAATACTTTTAACCCAAAATATGCCAAAACTCTATTTTCCCCCCTTAAAACAACTCTATCTGAAAGAGTGGCTATTCCAACCATATCAAGAAGCCATTTTTCCCAACCATTATTAATATCAAAATATTCTTTATATTTTTGAATAAATCCTTGGATAACTTTAAAAGCAACTCCCGCCCCACAAAGTTCTTTGAATGGATATTTATCATCTAGTTGTTTAGAGTTAATAATTGAATAAGCGCGAGGAAGATTTTTTGGGGGAAGATGGTGATCAGTAATAATGACATCAATCCCCAGGGCTTCTGCTTGAGCTACTTCATTAACATTATTAATTCCAAGATCAACTGTAATTATTAATTTTACTTTTTTATTACTAAATTTTTTAATAGCTTCTTTATTAAGCCCATATCCTTCTTTGTGGCGATCTGGAATATAAATATCAAAATTATAATAATTTATTTTTTTAAAAAAATCATAAAACACCACACTTCCGGGGATACCGTCACAATCATAATCAGTATAAATAATAATTTTTTCATTTCCTTCAATGGCTTCAAAAATCCTTACTACCGCTTTTTCCATTCCCTTTATCAAAAAAGGATCATGAAGATCTTCTTCATAAGACGGACTCAAAAACTTTTTAATGTCTTCGTTAGTAGTAATTCCACGATTAGCCAAAAGTTTAAGAGTTAGTTCTGGGTAATTGTTCATAGATAGATTTTAGCATATACTATTGAGATGAATGATCAAAATTGCATATTTTGTAAAATCGTCAAGGGTAAAATACCAACCTATAAAATTTATGAGGATAAAAATTTTTTGGCTTTTTTGGATATTAATCCACGAGAAGCGGGCCATGTTCAAGTAATTCCCAAAAAACATTATCGTTGGGTTTGGGACATTGACGATGTTGGAGAATATTTTAAGGTAGTTAAAAAAATAGCTTTAGCTCAACAAAAAGCTTTTGGAACAGAAATGATAAGGTCTCAAATTTATGGAGATGAAGTTCCTCATGCTCACATTTGGATTTGGCCTAATAATTCCCAGTCTAATTCTCTGGACTTTGAAAGTAATGCTCAAAAAATAATAACTAACCTCTAAGAGCTTCTATCCCCGGCAAGGTTCCTTTTAGAAGAAATTCTAGCATGGCTCCTCCTCCAGTAGATATAAAATAAAACTTATCTTGTAGTTTAAGTTTTTCAACAAGAACTAAAGTGTCTCCTCCTCCGATAATTACTTTAGCCTTACTTTTGGTGAGCATTTTTAATAATTTAATTGTCCCTTCTTCAGAACCTTGGTCATAATAACCAATCGGTCCATTAAATAAAATTATTTTTGCTTTTTTAATATCTTCTTCTAATTTCTGTAGTGATTTATCCCCAACATCAACAATCATTTCATTTTTCCAAACTAAATCATCTGGTAAAATTAATTTTCGATTATTAATAATACCTCTAATGTTAAAATTTCCTTCTGAAATTATTGATTTTTTAATATTCATCCCTTTTTCTCTAAAAAAATTATTCATGAGAGCTCCAGCAATAAAAACTTGATCAGCTATTTTTAAATATTTTTCTATTAAAGGTATTTTAGTTTCAAATTTAGCCCCACCCAAAATAAACAGAAATGGGTGTTCTGTTTTTTTTATAATTAATTCAAGATTTTCTATTTCCTTTTCCAATTGCAAACCAAGATAGCTGGGGAAAAATTCAGGGAGAGAAACAATAGAAGCATGCTTACGATGACAAACAGAAAAAGCATCATTAACATAAAGATCGCCTAATTCTGCTAATTCTTTAGAAAAACCCTGATCATTTTTTTCTTCCCTTTCATCTTGTCTAAGATTTTCTAAGAGCAAAACTTCACTATCTTTCAATTTATTTATTTCTTCTTTTACTACTTCTCCTAAAATACTTGGGATGAATTTTACTTTAAAAAACTTATTTAAATAATTAGCAATTGGTTTAAGTGTTTTTTTTTCTCTTCCCAAATGACTTAAAATGATTATTTTAGCCCCTCGATCTCTTAAAAAAGTAATGGTGGGAAGAATTTTTTTTATTCGCCAATCTTCGTTTTCATCAACTTCCCCATTTTCTCCTAAAGAAATATTAAAATCTACTCGGAGCAGAACTTTTTTTCCTTGCCAATGTTCCACTTTTTGCATAGAAAAAAGGTTCATAAATTTTGAGCGATTTTTAGAACTTCATTAAATTTATCTGAAATTAAGCTTACTCTTCCTAACAACAAACCATTAATCCCTTGTTGATTTAAAAATCCTTCAGCGTTTTGACAATCTACCGATCCGCCATATAAAACTTGGAGTTGGCTTATTGATTTTAAATCAAAAATATCACTTAAAACTTTACGGATAAAAATAGACATTTCTGTTGCTTCTTCTGGGGTAGCCTCTCTCTCGGCCTCTTTCCCAATCGCCCAAATTGGTTCATAAGTGACCACAATTTTCTTAATTTGATTTTTAGAAATTCCCTGAAGTGATTCTATTAATTGTTTTTTTATGAAATCAAAATATTTTATACTACCACTCCTTTTGTTTTCTCCAACACAAACAATTGGAATTAGATTGTATTTGAAACATAATTTTACTTTTTGATTAATTTCTTCGTTAGTTTCCCCGAGTTCTCTTCTTTTTGAATGACCAAGAATTACATATTTAATATCTAAATCAGAAATCATGGCAGGAGAAATTTCTCCGGTGTAGGCTCCTTGAAACTGCCAAAAAATATTTTGGGATCCCAAAACACATCTAGGTCCTGTTACTAACTTTTGAAGATCATTTAAGTAAACAAAAGGAGGACAGATTATCGTTTGAACTTTTGAAGTTTTGGAAGCTATTCTTCTTATATTTGTAAAAATTTTTTTAGCCTCATTAAGAGAAGTGGGGTTCATTTTCCAGTTTCCAATTATTAGTTTTTTCTGTTTCATAATATTTATTTTAACAATTATTCTATTTCTTCCCAAGTATCTATCTTCCAAGCTCCCGAAGGACCAGTAATAAAATTTGAATTAGCTAAACCGGTTTGGTAAGTTACCGTCGCATTACTATTAAGAAATATCTTATCGGCAGTTACAGAATTAGCTCCGGCGTTATTATTAAGATTAATCTTTCCATTTTGAGCATTTAAAACCACTATCTCTGAATTATTTCCCATTGTAATGGCATCATAGTCATTACAATAAGAACTCGTCGGGCAATCACTGGTAGTAATTACTAAAATATAACTTCCATTTGTTCCTGATCCAAAAAATTCTATATTATTGCTTAAATCTATATAACCATCAGCTAAAAGTATTCCACCATTAGACCCAAAAGAAGAAGCTAGGTGAATTTCGGCATTATTAGAAATATTAATATTTCCTTCTACCCAAACAATCCCGTTTAAAGTTAATTTGTGACCGTTGGGCAAATTTAGATTTCCGGTAATTTTTTTAGGCCCAAGCGAAGAAGACGACCCTGAAGGAGTATAATTGCCACTAATTGTTCCCCCAATTTCAGCGACTGCTTTCCAATTATTGATAATATCATCAGTAATTGGAAAGGGCTGAGGATTAGGATCAGCTTGGGAAGTATTACAAATTTTATTATTATTATTTCCTATTTGACAATACAAATTGCCAGTAATGGTTGAGTTAGTAATTATATTAGCCCAAGCATCGCCAACCCCAGCCGAACCGATTACTATTTTATCAACGGAGGAATAATTAGAAGCAATCACAGAGCCGGTAATAAAAACACCACTAGAACCAAAAACATTTCCGTTGGAATAAACATTCCCATAGACGCCAGAATTATTTTTCATCACAAACCCGCCATTTCCAGCTTGTAGCCCATAGTTAAAAGATATCCCTGTCCCTACTTTTAAAGTTAATGATATTTTTCGTTGATGATTTAAGACATTGCCCAAAGAAACTATTTCCTTCTCGTTTGACCCAAAACTAACAATATTTGTCATCACTGTATTTTGTCCGACAGTGATACTTTCACTGGAAGAAATTTGTTTACCTGAATTAAATCTATAAATAGCATCTTCAATTCCTGATTCAGCTAAAAAATAACTTTCTTTTGAACTCAATAAATCTTTGGAAACTTTAAATTCTCTGATGGTAGGAGAGATTAAAGATAAAACTATGGCGAGAGAAATAAAAAGAAAGAAGATAACTACTATCATCATCGTTTGTCCGGATTTATAGTTTATAGATTGTGATTTCATAAAAATTAATATTCTCCTCTTAAAATAGTTGTGTTATAAAAATTTTTGATTTGGTTATTTTCTTTTTTACTCCGTAAGAACATTTCTGTTTTAATTGCCTCTCCTTGATTAGTTGTAATTAATTCAAAAATAAGGTTAGTTATTTCCACATTTTCTCCTATTAAACTTCCAGCTAAAATATTATTTTCTTTTAATTTTAAAATCAAATTATCTACATAAAATTCAATAATTCTAGGATTCCCTAATTGGTCTAAAGAATTAAGCTTTAAAATTCCGGGATTAGTGCTTAAAATACTATCTGTCATATTAACTCCCTGGGCTTCTCTTATTTCTCTAGTAATTCTTTCCATTGAGACAAACCCTGATTCAGCCAACTCTCTATTTATTCTTATTTCAGCAAAAGATCGGATAGTTAAAAATAGCGAATTAATAATGAGGACAGTCATTATGGAAAAAATAGTAAGATAAATAATTATTTCTATAATGGAAAACCCTTTGTTGGTTTGTGTTTTCATAAAATTATTCAAAGATGTTTAATAAATAAAATTGAAGTGATTCATTGATGGTTTGATTACCATCTGGCCAAGAAACAGAAACAGTAATTAATTTAGTTCCAGGATCAATAGTTCCAGAAACGGCAATGTCATCATTGCTGTCACGATTCACATTTTCAACAGTGATTATTCTAGTAAAATTATCAATTAAATTAGCAGAGGAGGATAAAGACCAAGAGCCAGAAGAAAAACTCAAATAATAATCAGAATTAAATGATAAATTAGAGATATTATCCCAATCATTATCTCTTATTATTTTTATCACCTCCACTCCTTCTTCTAATAAAAAACTAGCTTGAATCTTATTAAGTGAATTTCTACTTACTTGAACAGCTTTTTTAGAAACTGAGACTAGGGCTAAAAGAGAAATCGAGATAACAGTAATGACAACAATAATTTCTACCATAACAATTCCTTTATTAGTTAGTAGTGAGTAGTTAGTAGTTGGTAGTTTTTTATTCATAATACTTGATATATATCCTAATTACTGCTGATAATTCCTGTTTGGGTGATAGTAATTGTTTTTTCTATGGTTGGGTCTGAAATTACTTGAATGTTAATCACACCATATTGATCGGTTGAACCAGTTAACCTTTCAAAAATAACATCATGGCCATTATTATTTAAATTGATATCAGAAATTGTAATAATTGGATTAATAATAAATTCTTCGTTTAGTGATGATGACTCCAAAAAGGTATCTCCGTTGAAAAAAACTATTTTAGCGCTCTCAAAATGAACACCATATTGTGATAATCCCTGGGAAGAAAGGGTTTTAGACCTAGCTTGATCAATAAAAGAAATGATTGTTTCTGTTTCGCTTTTTATTATTTGTTCATTTTTAAAAGAAGAGAAAGATGGTAAAGTAATAATCGCTAAGATGACTAAAATTGCTAGAACAATGAATATTTCTATTAGGGTAAATCCCCGCTCGCTTGGCGAACTTATGCCAAAATTTTGTTTAATATATTTTGGTGCGGGGATAAATTCTTTTTGAATTTTAAAATTTTTAATCATCACATGTATTCCAAAACACCATAAAGAGGAGTAATCATTGAGACAGCAAAAAAACCAACCGCTATTCCAATAATAATCATCATCACCGGTTCAATAATTGTTGATAGATTTTGAGTTTTATTATCAACTTCTTCTTCATAAAAAATAGCAATATCTAGAAACATTTTTGCCAAATTTCCTGTTTCCTCTCCTACTTCTACCATTTCCCCAACCATAATTGGATATAATTTTCCGGATTCTTTAAAAGATTTTGAAAGGGGAATTCCTTGTTTAACGGAGTCTTCAGCATTTTTTAATATTTTTTTGTAGTAAATATTTTGAAGAACATTTCCAGTAATAGAAAGCGCTTTGGTCATATCAACTCCTGAAGATAATAAAGAGGAGAGGGTTCTAGCGGTTCTGGCTGAATTAACTTCTTTGGCAATAACTCCAATCATTGGCAGTCTTAATATTATAAAATCAATAAAAATCTTTGTTTTTTTACTTTTAAAGAGGAAAGTTATAAAAATAATAAAAGCAATCAAGATCAAAAAAGCTAAAGTAGTATTTTCCGATAAAAAATCACTTAGAGTAATAACTAATTTGGTTGTCTTAGGCAACTCAACATTGAGATCTTTGAATACTTTGGTTAAGGTCGGGACAACATAAATAAACATAAGAATACCAGTGATAACAACAGCCGAAACAACAATTATTGGATAAATAAGCGCTCCTTTAATTCTTTTGTTTAATTTGTAAACTTTTTCAAGGTTAGATCTTATTTCTTTTAAAGACTCTGCCAAACTCCCTGATTCTTCCCCGGCTTTAACCATAGAGACAAAAAGGCCAGAAAAAACTTTAGGAAATTTGGATAAACTTTCACTTAGAGAATCACCTTCATCTATGTCTTTGCATAAAGAATTAATTATTATTTTAAATTTTTTATTTTTTGTTTGTTTTTCTAAGACATCTAAACTTCGGCGAAGAGAAAGACCGGCTTGAATCATTCCTCCTAAATTCCTAGTAAAAGTAATTTTTTCATAAACACTAACTGACCCAATTAGATTATCTAATTTATCTATCAAAAATAATATTTTTGATTTTTTCTTCGTTTCTTCAACTGAAATAGGAGTTAGCCCTTCCCCTCGAAGTTGGTTAGCTAAAGAAAATTTATCATCGGCTTCTAAATAACCTTCTATTATTTCACCTTTTTTATCTTGAGCTTTATAAGAAAATTTCATAACTATTCTGAAACAACTCTCAAAACTTCTTCTATGGTTGTTTGCCCTTGAACAGATTTAAATATTCCATCTTCAACCATCGTCATCATTCCTTCAGATTTTGCTTGTTCCTCTATTTCATCTGTTGAAGCGCTTCTAATAATCAATTCTTTGATTGAGGAAGTTACTTTAAGAACCTCATGAATACCAAGTCGTCCACCATAACCATCGATACAGTCTTTGCTTTTTTTTGGTTTATAAAAAGGAACTTTTTCCCAAGTATCATTGAGGCCAATTATTTTCCCCTCCTTAAGTAATTCAAGCATTCTGTCTAGTTTAACTATTTTTGATAAAACTTTTAATTCCGATGGGGAAAGAAAATATTTTTCTCTGCTCTCACCTAGTTTTCTAACTAATCTTTGAGCAATAATAGTTTTTAGGGTTGAAACAATCAAAAATGGTTCTACTTCCATATCTATTAAGCGAGGAATAACACCGGCCGCTGAATTAGTGTGAATAGTAGAGAGAACTAAATGACCGGTGAGAGAAGCATTAACGGCCAGAGAAGCGGTTTCGTTATCTCTAATCTCTCCAACCATAATAATATCTGGATCCTGTCGCAAGAGAGATCTTAACCCATTAGCGAAAGAAAGACCAATGTCCGGCTTTATTTGGGTTTGAGTAATTCTGGGCATTTGATATTCAATTGGATCTTCTATGGTAGAAATATTAACATCTGGTGTGTTTAAAATATCTAAAGCAACATAGAGAGTGGTTGTTTTTCCTGATCCGGTTGGTCCAGCTACTAAAATCATTCCGGATCTTTGCTTGAGACTATCATGAATTCGTTCCAATCCTTCCCCGTGGAAACCCTTATCTTCTAAGGTGTATCCATAAGAAGTTGCTTTTAATATTCTAATAACAGTTTTTTCGCCATAGTAAGATGGAATAACTGAAACTCTAAAAGAAACTTTTTGGTTATCTTCTGTTAAAATTTTAAATCGTCCATCTTGTGGTAATCTTTTTTCATCAAGTTTTAAATTAGATAAAACCTTAACACGAGCGGTTACTCCGGAAGATGTTTTTTTAGGTAAAACCATCGCATCGCGCAAAATACCATCAATTCGATAACGAATAACAAGTTCTTTTTCTCCCGGTTCAATATGAATATCAGAAGCATCTTGTAAAATGGCATGAGAAATTAGAGTATCAACAATTTTAATAATGGGCAGATCTTCGGCCAATTTCTTTAAATCAGTTTCAGAAGTTTCATTGTCTTGATTAAGAGCAATTGTTTTGATTGAGCCAGTTTCTTTTTTGATAATGTCATCAAACTCAGCTTCTAAACTTCTTTTATATTGTAATAATCCTTCTTTAATTGATTTATCATCAGTTAACATAGGAATTATCTTTATGCCAACTTTCTTTTTAACAAAATCAATTACCCTTAAATCATCAACATCAAGCATCGCTACTTGTAATCCGTTGGAAGTCTTTTTAAAAGCAATAATATTATGATTTTTGGCAACTAGTTCAGGGATTAAAGATAAAATATCTGGATCAATTTTTTCTCCAACTAAAGAAATAAAAGGTATCCCTAAAATATAAGCCTCTACTCTCTTAAGATCAATTTCTGAAATTTTTCCTTGGTTAAGTAAAATGGCTTCCAGTGATTGTTTTTTGTTTTTGGCTTCTTTATGAGCAGTATCAACATCATTCTTAGAAACTAGTCCTGATTCTAAAATAAATTTTTCAAGTTGATCTTCTTTTATATACATAATTAATAGAGTGTTATAAATTAATTATAACACTCTAGATAAAAATGTCTTAAGGATTATTTTTAATT
>MFUP01000004.1 GCA_001785735.1 Candidatus Nomurabacteria bacterium RIFCSPLOWO2_01_FULL_33_24 | reverse complement strand
GCCAGTTCCGTTCGGATATTTTCAAACAGACACCGCCATGTTCTTGCGGGAACGGCAGTCCGATTTTGCTTAGGTCCAAACCTTGATTTTCTTGAACTAATGTGGTATCTTAAAGGTAGAGGTTTACCTGATTATTTAATTAAAAAATTAATTAAATTATATGAAAAAAATAGTTATTTATTTATTGATAGTGGCATATGCGCTATCAATCGTTTCTTGCGCTCATCCCCTTAATTGTGGGGGAAAAAGGCACAAGAAAAAAAATAAGTGGTTCAGCTACTGTTGTCAACCACCCCAAAAGCCCCTTGTCACATTTGGGGCTTTTTTATTTCATTTGAAAATAAAGAGAAAATAGGTTATTTTTAATCTATGGGAGGAGCGTCGCCTTGCGCCTCCATGGCACATCCTCCGATGAGGCGGAAGTAAAAATTGTCGGCATCGCATTAGTGATTTTAAATATTTGCCACAAGTTGTTCAACAGAGATATTTGAATTTGGGTATTGTCCCAGAATATATTTCAAAAAATTTCCGGAAAGAATTTGTCGCCAAACTCAACAGAATCGAGTAGTCTGTCAAGTTATTTTCCCATTAAAGCCTTTACTCTGTCTTCTACGGGAGGATGAGTTAAAAACATTTTGTGAATAAATCCCATTTTCTTATTTTGACCGAAAGGATCAGCGATAAACAAGTGAGCAATAGCTCGATTGGCTTTTTCCATTTTTTGGCTGTGTTGGGAAATTTTTTCCAAGGCGCTTGCCAATCCTTGAGGAAAGCGAGTCAAGAGAGCTCCTGAAGCATCAGCGAGAAACTCTCTTTTTCTTGAAACCGCTAATTTAATTAAACTAGCAATGAGAGGGGCTAAAATAGCAAGAACTACCCCAATCATCATTAATATTATTTCTAATTTTCCAGAATCACGATTTCCTCCTCCTCTTTTCCCAAAAAAAGTCATTCTTAAAAAAAGGTCGGAGAGAAGAGTTATAAAACCAACTAAAACAACTACCACTGTTAAAATTAAAATATCTCTATTGCCAATATGAGAAAGTTCGTGGGCAATTACTCCTTCTAGTTCGTTTTTGTCCAAGACAGATAGTAGTCCAGTGGTGACGGCTACAATAGCATGTTCTTTGTTGCGTCCGGTGGCAAAAGCATTAGGGGCAGGGTCATTGATTATATAAAGTTTAGGCATTGGTAACCCAGCAGTAATGGAAAGATTTTCAACAATATTCCAAAGATCTCTATTTTCTTCTCTATTGATTAGTTTGGCTCCAGAAATTTTTAAAACAATTTTATCAGAATACCAGTAAGCGATAAAATTCATAGAAATACTAAAAATAACAGCGATAATTAAAATTAGAGGACTTTGAAGGTAGTAACTAAAAAACCAACCTAAACCAATAATGACCACCAAGAATGTAGTCATTAGGATCCAAGTTTTTTTAATATTTTTTGCTTGATTGGTATATAAAGTTGCCATTATTCTATTCTATCACGATTGGAATTTGAATTGTTTCCGGATGTCCGACGTTGGGAAACTTAAAATCTTACTTCCACCGGCTTGGATTCGGGGCCGGCATCGGGGATGTCAAAGAATTCTTTTTTGGAGAATTTAAACACTCCGGCGATAATATTATTCGGGAAAGAATCAATGCTGATGTTTAGGTCGCGAACATTGCCGTTATAAAAGCGGCGGGCGGCCTGGATTTTGTTTTCAGTGTCGGAAAGCTCCTGCTGAAGATAAAGAAAATTCTGATTGGCTTTCAAATCCGGAGAGGCCTCGGATACGGCAAAGAGCAACTTCAGGGCGCTGGTCAGCATATTCTCCGCTTGGGCGTGGGCGGGATTGGCGCCGGTCATTTTAAGGGCGATTTTGTCCGAGTACCAAAAACTGACAAAATTCATGATTAAGCTGAAAGCGAAAAAAATATATAAAATATTTGGATTGCCGTAAGCGCGAGCAAAGACAAAACCAATCGCGACGATTAAAACGAAAAACGCAGACATTGAGATCCAAGTTTTAGTGATATTTTTCGATTGCTCGGTATAAAGCGTGGCCATAAAAAACTATTTCCAGATTTCTAAACGATTTAAGAATTCTGATTTGAAATCCTTACTAAATTCTTGGGGACTAAAAAAACTGACAGTGTAATACTTTTCTTTAGAATTTTGGTCTTTTAACCTAAAAATATATTCTTCGTATGGAATACCTTCAACGCTACCATAAACACCTGGGTCTTGTCCCTTAAATGCAAACACGGAAACACCTAAGTTCTTCGCGGTAAAATTATCAATTTCTGTCTTCTTCCCATTCTTTAAATCACTTTGGTAAAAAACATCCGGCGTGGTGCAATTTGTTCCTACATAGTTGCTATAATCAAAACAAAAATCACCACCTTCTATAATTTCAATAAAATTACTTACCCCTCCTTTTGGAGGAATAATACTATGATACGTTCCAGCTTCTGAATCACCACAACAGTTAAAAGTATAATTTTTAGGATACCAAATATCGACAGCATAATAAGAAATGCCTTTGAAGTTAGAACTTACCCATTCTACCTGCTGATTCTGAACAATTTCGGAAAAATAAATTTCTTTATTCTTAAACATTATTCGAAAGGCGATTATCATCAAAATAATCAGAATAAACAAGAAAACAGTATTTAATTTTGAGCTGAAAAATTTATTTTGCATGTGTATATAATACATTAACCTCGCATAAAATCAACTCCATCATATTCCCTTATATTTTCACATGTCAGATTTAAAACGCGATAGCGTATCATATTTGACACTCAAATTTGTAAAACAAAAGTTTTACTCTATTATGATGGGTATTAGGATTGATTTATTGTATTCCGGCAAACCGGAAGCGTTGTCGTTATGAATCTCAATATAGGCCGGGCCTTTGGAAAAATTAGAAAAATCAATGGTTGTTTCAAAGGAAACTGGATCGCCAGTCATCCAGTCAGTTGTCGCTGTGGCAAATCCATGGGGTTCAGACATTGTCTTGATTATCGTCTGACCCTTAATGCCAAAACTCATTTCTCCTTCGAAAAAGTACGCTCCCTTAATTACTCCGGTTATTTTTTGCACACCACTCATTTCTTGTCCTGGACTAATAGAAAAAGAAACTAGGTCTTCTTTATTGCCAAGAATTTCTAAATTATCTTTTTCATTCACCGTATCCCCCGCCGGAATTTGAAAATTATCATTTGCGCTTTTAGGTTTTAAGAAAGCAAAATAAGCTAATAACGCTATCAAAACAACAAGAAGGATTATTATGATATTGTTTTTACTTTGCATAAACTTTTTATTAAACTCTAATATTTTTTTAAATTATCCCGACCTAAGACAATAGGTCGAGGATCCTCATATTTTGATAAATCAAAATCGGGATCATTAGTTAAATTTTACTTCTGGGACGGCTTTTTCGTTAGATCCTGCTTCAAGTTCAAAGAATTCCATTTTTTTGAATTTGAACATGTTGGCAATTATATTGTTAGGGAAAGAATCAATGCCAATGTTCAAGTCACGAACGTTCCCATTATAGAAACGACGAGCAGCTTGAATTTTATTTTCTGTATCAGAAAGTTCTTTTTGAAGTTCTATGAAATTCTGATTTGCTTTTAAATCTGGATAGTTTTCAGATAAAGCAAGTAAGCGCCCTAATGCTTGAGAAAGGTCCATCTGTGATGCACCGAAAGCCTTAATTTGATCTGGTGTAATATTTGAAGGATCAACTGTCATTTGGGTTGCCTTCGCCCTAGCTGAAATAACAGCTTCAAACGTGCCTTGTTCGTGCGTAGCATAACCCTTAACAGTATTCACCAAATTGGGAATCAAATCATAGCGCCGTTTGAGCTGAACCTCAATATCCGCCCAGGCTTCTTTAGTTCTGATAATTAATCTGATAAAACGGTTGTATCCACCAACAAACCATAGAATAATAACCGCTAAAACACCTAAAATAACCCAAGTAATTGCAGTCATAATATTAAATAAAAAATAATTAAACCCGGCTTACGACAATAAACCGACCTTTTTATTATATCAAAAAATCAGATAAAAGTAAATTTTATTTTTTCTGCCACTGTTCTAATAAAACCAAGAGTGGTGAAGCAAGGAAAATGGAAGAATAAGTACCAATAAACATCCCTACCGCCAGAGTGAGAGCAAAATATTTTGTTGTTTCTGGTCCAATAAAAAATAGGACAATTAAAACTATAATCACAGTTAAAGAGGTGTTGATGGAACGAGAAAAGGATTGGTCTATACTTCGTCCAACTGCTTCATCAAACTCTTTATAAATCCCATTTTTGAGATTTTCTCTAATTCGATCAAAAACAACAATTGTATCATTAATTGAGAGACCAAGAATTGTCAAGAGAGCCACAATAAATAAAGTGTCAGTCTCAACCCCAGTAAAATAACTAATAACAACAAAAGACCCAGTGGTAATTAAAATATCATGAATCAAAGTGATGACAGCAATCAGTCCATATTTCCAAGAAGAAACTGGCTTAGAGACAGATCTAAAAACAAAAGCAATAAACAAAATAATGGCCAGAATAACAATTACTAAAGCAAGAATTACTTTTGTTTTTAATTCTTTTCCAACACTAGGACCAATGGAGGTAAAACTTTCTTCTTTAGCTCCGTATTTTTCATCAAGAGAAAGAGTTTTAAGCAAAGAAAAATGTTCTTCTTCTGTTAAAGCTTTGGTTTTTATACCGTAACTCAAATCTCCTATTGGTTGAATAATTACTCCTCCTAATGCTAATTCTTCAACTTTTTCTTTAAGTAAACTAATATTCGGTCTCCCCGTTGCCGGATAGGAAACTTCTAACAGAGCTCCTCCTTTGAAATCAATTCCTAGATTGAGTCCAAAGGTAAACAAAAAAACAATTGACAAGACTACTAAGGTTGTTGATATTATTATAAATATTTTTTTGTTTTTAATTATAAACATATTATTTTATTCCTGAATTAAATAAAAAAATCATAATTTTACTTTCTCGTCGAGCATCTAGAGCCAAAAGAAGCACCCGACTAATAGTAATAGCGCTAATCATGCTGACCAAAACTCCAATTCCAAAAATAAGAGCAAATCCTTTGACTAAGGATGAGCCAAGTAAAAAAAGGAAGAAAGCACTGATAATACTAGATAGATTGGAATCGCGAATAGAGAGCCAGGCTCGAGAAAAACCATTTTTGATAGCTTCTTTGATTTCAGCCTTTTCTTTTAGTTCCTCTTTTATGCGCTCAAAAATAAGAATATTAGCATCAACCGCAATCCCAATTGATATGATAAATCCAGCAATTCCAGCCGCTGTTAAAGTAACTGGGATTAATTTAAAGACAGTAAACATAATAGCTGAATAAATTATTAGAGCGACAATAGCAATCAAACCCGGGAGACGATACCAAAGAAGGAAAAAGAGGGCCACCAATAAAAAACCAACCATGGCCGATTTTACTCCATCAGTAATAGCCTTTCCTCCTAATGAAGGACCAATTGTTTGGGTAGAAATAAGTTCTATTGATACAGGGAGAGCCCCTTGTTTCATTCGGCCAACCATAAGTTTGGCTTCTTCGGGAGTAAAAACCCCGGTGATTTGAGCTTTTCCCCCAGAAATAGTTTCATTAACCACGGGAGTAGAAAGAGGATAACCATCTAAATAAATAGCGACTGTTTTACCAATATTTTCTTTGGTAATTTTTTCAAAAAGATCAGATCCTTCTTGATTAAAAACCAAAGAAACTTTAGGTTGTCCATATTGATCAAATTCTAAAGTAACTGTCTTTAAGTGTTGTCCAGTTAAACCAGTATTTAAATAAGGAACAGGAATATCAATTTCAGGCAAAATTACTTGTCCGTCATCGCCAACCTTAACCTCTATTCCTTCAAGATCTTTAGGATTAAAATTTGGATTTTCTGTTTTAAATTCAAGAACCGGTGTTTGCCCAATCATTTCTACTGCTTGATTTATATCTGTTACTCCCGGCAAATCAACAATCAATCTTTCTTCATTTTGGTTAATAAAATTACCTCTTTGGATTTGAACATTTGGTTCTGCTACTCCAAAAATATTCACTCTTCTTTCAATAAGATCTCTTAAAGAATCCATGGAATCCTTTTTGCCCTCTAAAGAAATACTGGATAGATCCGCTCGATAAACAAGGTGAGTTCCACCAGAAAGATCAAGACCCAGCCTAAAAGGTTTTTCTAAAGAAGCTGGGGCTGGTAATTGCTCAAGTCTCAAGCTTGGCTCAGATTGAAAAACAAAAAAGGATATTCCAATCCCAAATATTAATATAACAATCGCCCAAATCCTAAATTTCATAATATGGTCTTATATTACCGCTTTCTAGTAAAAAAGTAAACTATTGAGGAAATTACTATTCCTAATCCTAAACCACTTAAAATATCTATTGGAAAATGAATCCCGGCGATAACCCGAGCGACTCCGATAATTAAAGCTCCAAAAAAAAACAAAATACTTGCTTTTTTGTTATAAAAATAAATAGCCATGGCTAAAGAAGAAAAAATAGCAGTATGCCCTGAGGGGAAAGAGTCATAATCTCCATATTTAAAAAGAAGATTAACACTATCTAAAGAAAGAAAGGGACGAGGAGTAAAAACAAGATTTTTTATTATTTTTACAAGACAATAAGTTAAAATAGCGGAACCAAAAATAATTAAAATTTTCCTGAAAAAACTATCATTGCTTGAATTTTTAAATATATAAACTATCGTGATAACTATGAGAATAATACTAAAACTGGTGGCAAAAAAAATAATCAGGGTATCTAACCAAGAAGACCGTGAGGCTAAACTATTTAAAAATTGAAATAGTTGGATATTTATCATAATGTTTTTATTTTTTTGGCATAAAATACCAAATTTTTAAAAAGGGTAGCCACAACAATAGGTCCTACTCCTCCCGGAACAGGAGTAAAAAGACTGCATTTTTCTGCACAAGCAGGATCAGCATCACCCTTAATTTTACCATTTGATTCACTGGTTCCAGCATCTATTAAAATAACTCCCTTCTTTATCATTTCAGGTTTGATTAGATTGGGTTCTCCAACTCCGCTAATAATAATATCCGCGATTTTTATTGATTTTATAATATCATCTCCCTCTTCTAAAATAATTGGATTAATTCCCTGCAATTGAAACCAGATTGAAATTGGTTTTCCAACTAATTTTCCTTTTCCAACAATAACCACTTTTTTATTTTTAATTTTAATGTTGTGTCTATTAAAAATTTCAACTATGGCTCCAACTACTGGGGGAAGAATGCTTAGTTTTCCATTTTCAAACAAAGCGACAGATTTTTTTGAGAGAACATCTATATCTTTATTATCAGGAATAAAATTTAAAATTTCACTTGTAGAAAGATTGCCCGGGATTGGTAATTGAATAATAATTCCAGGATGCTGATCAGCAATTTTTTTAACATCTTTTTCGGTGATAGATTTAAATTTATATACTACTACTGGAATTCCAATTTCTTCTCCGAATTTCTTTTTAATTTTTATGAAATTATCAATAACTGGGTTAGAACCAAGATAAATTATTCCTAAGGAAGTATTGTTGCCTTTGAGTTCTTGCTGGACCTCTTTTTGAATTTCATAACTAATTTTTCTTCCATCAATAATCATATTCCTAAAAATTCATGTTTGGTGTCATCTTTGTGAGTTGCCCTAGAATACCCACGCATCCCCATTAATATTCCTAGAGCGATAAATTCAGTTAATAAATGAGAGCCACCATAACTTAAAAATGGCAAAGTAGTCCCAGTAACAGGAAGAAGTCCAATATTAACACCAATATTAATAACCATCTGACTAGTAAATAATATTGCCACTCCCAGCCCATATAAAATTTCAAAATTAGAAACACCAAAAGAGGCATTAACTAATATCCGCCAAATGACCAAACCCAAAAGAATGAGGAGAACTAAAACTCCAAGAAAACCCCATTCTTCCGCAAAAGAGGCAAAAATAAAATCGGTTTCATGCTCCGGCAAAAATTGAAGACGAGATTGAGTTCCATAACCAATACCTTTTCCTAAAATTTGACCAGAGCCAACGGCAATCGTTGATTGATAGGCATTATAACCAGATCCTTGAATATCTGCCAAGGGATGAATAAAATTTATAATTCTATCTTTTTGATACGGCTGAAAAATAAAAAGCCAAATAAATAAGAAAACAAAAGCAATGATGGAAAATATTAAAAGTAAATGTTTTTTTGATATCCCAGAAACAAACATCATTCCTATCCAAACTAAAAAAATAATAACGGCCGAACCAAAATCTGGTTGTAAAAAAACTAAAACAAAAGGAACAAAAGCATATAATCCGGAAATAAAAATATGTTTAGGATGAGCAATCTCTACATAACGACGAGAAAGATACTTAGCTAAAATAATTACTACCACCAGTTTCATTAAATCAGATGGTTGGAAAGAAAAACCACCAAAATCAAACCAACTGGTTGCTCCTTTAACAGTACTGCCAAGAATAAAAAGAAATAAGAGAAGGGCAGAAAACACCAAAAAGATAGCGACGAGGATATTTGTCCGACGCAAAAAACGAAAATCAATAAAGGAAAAAAGAAAAAATAAACAGAGAGAAATAATAATCCAAATGATTTGCTTTTCAAATAAATTAGCAACACCAACAAATGATTTCATGGTAATTAAACCAGCGCCCAAAATAGGCAACAAAAAAAGAAAAAGGAGCCAATCAATTCTTTTTCCCAGTGAGGAAAACATAAAATCTAATTAAAAGTTATTAATTAAGGGATTAATTTTTGAAAGAATTTCTATTTTAAAAACACTTTCCTCAAATGGCTCTGGCCAAGTAAAATAAATTTTTTGTGATGAACTTCCTTTTAATATTTCAACCATGGTTTTACTAACAGCGATAGCATTAAGTTTGTCATTATAAATGATAGCAATAACTTCAATATCAGAAATATCGTAAATTGAATTATTAATAATAGAAGCGCTAAGTTTGGGACGATCGGTTTCATTTTCAATAATTTTATCTTTAATTAAAACTGATAAAGAGCTGATGGCTTCTTTATCTAATTGTTTCCAAGTTGCTTGTTCCATAAATTGAAAAGTGGTCTTTTTAGGAGTTCTATTACCAACATTAATATTAGCTTCTAAAATAGCCATTTTTCCTCCTGATCCAATAAAAGTATTCCCTGTTCTTTTGGTAATTAGGACATCATTTTCATCATACAATTTGAACTCATAAGATATTTTAGGAACAACCGAGTTGGAGTTTATATTTTCAACATAAGCCAAGGAATTGTAAATATTTTTGGAAATATTAAAAGACCGACTCCAAAGAATAGACAAATTACTGATATCGTTTAAACAAATTTTTTGACAAGAACCTCCGCAGTCAATGCCTGTTTCTTCATTGTTTTTTTTGTTGTCAAAACAAGTTGGTTCTTTAATTAGTTTAGGAAGAATAAAAATAAGAAAAAAAATAACTAAAATCCCAACAATAATTGATATATAAAAGAGTTGTCTTTTAATAGCCCAAATTGACATAATAAAATTATAGCAAAAAACAGGCTTATTATGAATTAAGTCTGTTTTTCTGATTAATCGATTCCTCTGTTCTGGCAGTTACCTACTTTCCCCATAAAGAGTATCATCGGTAGTGCAGTGCTTAACTTCTGTGTTCGAAATGAGAACAGGTGTGACCACTGTCTTAAACCACCAGAACAGAAAAATCGATCTTAAAACATAAAAAAGCAAAGTTTATAAAAACATCCCGGTCCTTAATTTTAAATCAGGATCGCAAATCTTCGATCACGATTTTAATCGCGAGTCGAGATAATTTTCAAATTTCCTAATAGGAATCGAAAAATTAGTACTCCTCGGCTAAACACATTGCTGTGCGTACACCTAGAGCCTATCAACCTAGTCATCTCCTAGGTTTCTTAATGATTCCTAATCTTGAAGTTGGCTTCCCTCTTAGATGCTTTCAGAGGTTATCCATTCCCAACATAGCTACTCGGCAATGCCGCGGGCGCGACAGCCGACACACCAGAGGTTAGTTCACTCCGGTCCTCTCGTACTAGGAGCAAATCTTCTCAAGAATCAACGCCTGCAGTAGATAGGAGACCAACCTGTCTCACGACGGTTTGAACCCAGCTCGCGTAACTTTTTAATTGGCGAACAGCCAAACCCTTGGCACCTTCTCCAGCGCCAGGATAAGTTGAGCCGACATCGAGGTGCCGAACTCCGCCGTCGATTTGAACTCTTGGGCGGAACCAGCCTGTTATCCCCGGGGTAGCTTTTATCCGTTAATCATAGGCCCCATCTAAAGGGAACCTAGTGTTCACTATGCTCTGCTTTCGCACTTGCTCGGCATGTACGCCTCACAATCAAGCTAGCTTATGCCATTGCACTATCGGCACGGTTTCCATTCGCGCCTAGCTAACCTTAATAGACTCCTCCGTTACTCTTTAGGAGGAGAGCGCCCCACTCAAACTACCCACCAGATACTGTCTCTTAATGTTTTTTCCACTAAGATTAGAATGTGCCTTTTAAAAGAGTGGTATTTCACTGACGACTCCACCTTATCCGAAAACAAGATATCAAAGTCTCCCACCTATGCTACGCATTTAAAAAACACACCCAATATCAAGCTATAGTAAAGCTCCCGGGGTCTTTTCGTCTAACTGCAGGTAACCGGCGTCTTCACCGGTATTGTATTTTCACCGAGCTGTTCCTCGAGACAGTTCTCCAGTCATTACGCCATTCGTGCACGTCTAAAATTACTAGACAAGGAATTTCGCTACCTTAGGACCGTTATAGTTACGGCCGACATTCACCCGGGCTTATATTAATCAGCATAATTCTGCAAGCAGAACTATACCCTCAATATTTAACCTTCGGGCATTGGTCAGGCGTCACCCCCTATACATCCTCTTGCGAGTTCGCAGGGAGCTGTGTTTTTGGTAAACAGTTGCCAGAGATTCTTTAGCTGCGACCCAATTTGCATTGGGCAAGCCTTATTCCAAAGTTACGGCTGCTATTTTGCCGAGTTCCTTGAGGAACAATCACTCGTTCGCCTTGGTCTTCTCGACCTGACTACCTGTGTTGGTTTGTGGTACGGACTCTATCTCGTTATGCTTAGAGTATTTTCTTGGAAGCATGCTCCACTTTATCCCCCTTGCCGAAGCTCAGGGTCTTTGATCCGCTTGGAGCAATTATCTGCGGATTTTCCTACAGATACTCCTCACGATTCAAACGTAAATCCAATAATACGCAAAGTGTACAACACTCCGTCAACTCATCGCACGAGATAGAGGTCATGGAATATTAACCATGTGTCCATCGGTTCCAGCTTTCGCTATTACCTTAGGCCCGACTAACCCTTGGTTGATTATCATTGCCAAGGAAACCTTAGTCTTTCGGCGGGCAGGGATCTCACCTGCCTTGCGGTTACTTGTGCCAACATTCTTACTTCCACACGCTCCAGCATGGGTTACCCCTTTGCCTTCAATGCAGAGTGGAATACTCTCCTACCACGCCCTACTAAAAGTAGGACATCCTCAGATTCGGTACCATACTTAGCCCCGATTATTTGCGGCGCAAAATCTCTGGATGAGTGAGCTGTTACGCTTTCTTTAAAGGGTGGCTGCTTCTAAGCCAACCTCCTCATTGTCAGAGAAATTCTACATCCTTAATTCGCACTTAGTATAGATTTAGGGACCTTATCTTGAGATCTGGGCTGTTTCCCTTTTGACCAATGGAGCTTCGCCCCCATAGTCTAACTGCCTAGTAATTAATTTCTGGTATTCGGAGTTTGATTGATTAGACGAGGTTTCCCCCTATTCGAATCATCCAGTGCTCTACCCCCAGAAGGTACGCTAGACGCTAACCCAAAAGCTATTTCGGAGAGAACCAGCTATTACCAAGTTCGATTAGCTTTTCACTCCTTACCACAAGTCATCCGATGGCGTTACACGACCAACCGGTTCGGGCCTCCCTTCGATTTTCATCGAAGTTCACCCTGCTCATGGTAAGCTCACTTGGCTTCGGGTCTTATACATACGACTTTTATTTCGCGCTATTAACACTTGGTTTCCCTATGGCTTCATTCCCTCAGGAACTTAGCCAGCCACATATATAAACTCGTTGGCTCATTCTTCAATAGGCACGCCATGACCGAGCACATAGTAAACACTAATCACTTTTTGATGACTAATGTACACTATGTGCTCGGCTCTGACTCTTTGTAAGCATATGGTTTCAGGTCTATTTCACTCCCCTAATCGGGGTTCTTTTCACCTTTCCCTCACGGTACTAGTTCACTATCGATCTCTAAAAGTATTTAGCCTTACCAGTTAGTTCTGGCAGATTCCCCCAAGCTACTCATGTCTTGGGGTACTCAAGAATAACAACAAGAAAGATGTATTATTTTCGTTTACGGGGCTATCACCGTCTATGGCATTGCTTTCCAACAATTTCAACTAATAATATATTTTTTGACTTTCTTTATTTCCGAAAAAATAAAGTTGTTACCTTACAACCCCGAGCAGATAATAAATTATGCGCTCGGTTTGGGCTTCTCCCTTTTCGCTCGCCACTACTAAGAGAATAACTATTGTTTTCTTTTCCTCTAGGTACTGAGATGTTTCACTTCCCTAGGTATACTTCAAGCACATAATGTGAATATCCATTATCTTCTTTTTGAATAACCACATTATGTGCTTGATGACCAGATATAAATCCAGCCGGGTTTCCCCATTCGGAGACCTTCGGATTAACGGTTGCTAGGCACCTACCCGAAGATTATCGCAGCCAAGCCACGCCCTTCGTCGCCTTTTAGAGTCAAGGCATCCACCATATGCTCTTAAACTTCCTATTAGGAAATTTAAAAACCACATTTTTATAAAATTTTGCTTTTTTGTTTCAATTTTTAAGGAAACTCATATGCTTTGTATTCCCAGTCAGAGACTGGCGCTCCTAAGAGCAAAAAAACCGCTTTGGAGCGGCCTCAAAAAAATAAAGGATAACCAACTATGGCCGCTTCTTTGAAATAATTTTCTTAATACTATTCATATGCTCTTCAAGTATATACTAATAAAAAATAGTGTCAATCTTTTTTAACAAATAAAGACCCCTAGATAGGGGGTCTTTATTATTGATAAGCTATATTGTCTTTAAAGACCGAAATTAATTACCTCCATGACGAGTCATTTCACTTTTTACTTTTTCAATACTCCTAGCGGCGGCATCTTTTCCTCCTAGACCAAATGCCAAAGCAACTGCTAAACCAATCATGTAAACTATTGCCATAAATAATGTCTCCATAAACCAAGGAGCCACCCCAAGTTCATGAAAGGCAATAATAAAAGCAAAAACCCAGATAGAATATTTAGTAACAACTCCAAGTAAATTAGCTGATTTAATCTTGGCTGTTTCAGCAGCGCTAACAACAATGACCTTAACAATATCAGCAATGAGAGTCGCTACCACCAATACTAGGGCAGCCACAAATAACTTTGGAATAAAGAGCAGAACTTTATCAGTCAAGAAAAGATTAACTTCATTCAAGTTTAATATTTCTAAAGAAGGAATTAAAAAAGCAATAACTATAAACCATTTTATAATTCCTCCAATAAAAGAACCGACATTTAATTTAAATCCTGACTTTGTTAAAGCCTCGTCAAAGCTAGTTCCGTTAAATAACTTGTCTATTTTTAAAGCAGTAATAAGTTGTCCAACCCATTTGCCAATTATTGATCCCAATACCCAACCAAGAATAAAAAGGATAATGGCAATAATAAGTTTGGGAACAAAATCAATAAAACCAGCTCCTAATCCTTGGAGAGATGTTTTTAGCACTACTGCCCAATCTTGTATTAACATAACTTTTTAAAATAAACCTATAAATAACTTAAAATTTCGACCTTCTTAAAATACTAATTTGATTATATCAATTTCTAAGTGATTTTAAAAGTTTATGTGGATAACCACAAAAATCCTCTAGCGAGAGAATTCTAGAACATCAATGATTCTCTTATGGGGAAAATCTAAGGTATTACAAATTAATTTATCACCCATTTCAAGACGATATAAAAAGGTTGGGGTATCAAAAACAGCATAGGCTAATTCTTTTCCTATTTCGGACTCAATGGTCTTAATGGTACTATCGATAATTCCTTGTTTTAATTGATCTCCTACTATCAGAAGGTCTAATTGGCTATTTAGATAATTAACAAAAATCCCAGAAATCAGTAATAATTTAATTTTCCCAGCATTTCTAAATTGATTAACTATATTATCTTTAGAAACTAAATCCGCTCCCACTAAAAGTAGTTTAAGGGGAGCAAGATATTTAAAATCAGAGTTCAAAAACCAACCAGATACTTTCTTTTTAACAATTATTGGAGGAGTTTTTTTTCGTTTTTTAGCTCTAGATTTTTTTTCCTCCTCCTTAAAAAAATTCTTTTTTTTAATAAACCCGATTGATTTTAAAAGATTAATTTCGACAGGAAGAGATATTAACTTGATTTTGCTTCTTTTAGAGATATCTTTATTTTCAAACCCTTGATCTGGGTTAAGAATAAAAAGACGCATAATTTTTACTAGAGCCTCACTGCTGAAAAGCTTTGCTAAAATATCCATAATGCCTAAGTATATCGCACTGCCTCTAAAGGATCAAGTCATCAAAAAATCCCACTTTGAGCGGGATTTTGAGATTTGTTTTTTACTTTAATTCAACCCTTCAATTTTGATCAGGATTTCACTAAAATAATCCTATTTTAGCTCAACCTTCCCTCCAGCTTCCTCTATTTTCTTCTTTATTTCTTCAGCTTCCGATTTTTTAATATCAACTTTAATATCAACTGGTGCTCCTTCAACTAAATCTTTAGCTTCTTTCAGCCCTAATCCCATTAACTCTTTTACTACTTTCATTACAGGAATTTTGGCTCCTCCGTCAGAAATAAGTTTAACGGTAAATAAACTTTTTTCTTCTTCTGCTTCCCCGCCTCCATTAGGACCAGCGACCGCCATGGCTTGAGCTGAAACCCCGAATTTCTTTTCAAGAAGTTTTACTAATTCATGAAGTTCTAGAACAGACATTGATTCAATTTTTTCAACCAAATCTTTAAATTTAGCTGGCACTTCAACTTTTTCGTTTTCTCCAATCTTTGGTTCGATCTTTGATTCTGGTTTAGACTTAATTTCTTCAATTGCTTCTGTTTTTTCTTCTTCTTTTTTGTTTTCTGCCATAATTAATAATCTGACTTAATTTTTAATAATTTTACGACTCTTTTGATTCCGCGATTTGATTAAGGGCGATTACTAGCCCTTGAATCGGTGAATTGATAATATTAACAAACTGACCATATAAAACTTGAAGAGGTGGAATTGAAGCAATCTCATTCATTTCTACTTGATTCATATATTTTCCCTCAAAAATACCACCAATAATTTTTATTCCATCTTTATATTTTTTCTGGAATTCATAAACTCCTCTCGCTGGGGCGATAGAGTCATCTCCCCAGGCTAAAGCAATTTCGCCCTCTAGTTCAGGTAAATTCCCTTCTATTTTTAAATTACTTAATGTTTTCTTGATAAGAGTTTTTTTAGCTACCCGATAACCTACCTTTTGCTCTCTTAGTTTTCTACGCAAATCACTTATCTTAGAAACAGAAAGTCCATGAAAATTAACAAAAATTAAAGATTTTGCTTTAGCTGTTATTTCTTTTAAAATTTTAATAATTTCTACTTTTTTATCTTTTGTTATCGGCATAATATAAAATTTCTATAATAAAAAACGGCTTTAGGCCGTAAAGTTCACCTCTTTAAAAAGAGATTTCGCTTCAATAGGACTTATTTGTTCGCCTATTTTCTACAGCTTATGAAGAAAGCTTATCATAATTTAACTATAACTGTCAACTATTGGAATATCAAAATTCACAGTAGTGGATTCTACATATCTATTAATAAAAAAAAGTCCAGTTAAACCAATGATGATTAAAATTATAAATATCAAAAGAGTTTTTAAAAAGTGCTTATTGAACATATTTTATATTATAACAAAAATCCCCACATTGCGGGGATTTTTGTTTGTTTTAAGAATTGATTATTTTTTTGCTTCTTTTATTGAACCAACAATTTTACTATCGTCAGCTAACCTTGAAGTAAAGATAATCTGACCCCTGGATAAATTGAGTTTTTTGAGAGATAAAAGATCTCCTCCAATTGGAGAAAGTCTTAAATTTTTTTCTTTATTTTCGGGGTCAGAACTAGAGGTAAAAACATAAGCATCATAAAGAGTTGGTTTTGGAATATTAGTAAATCTTCCAACATAAGTGTCTGGAGCGGCTCCGGACCAAATATAAACAACTGAATAATGCTTTAATAATTGCCAACGAATAAGAAAACAAACGACCAAAATAACAAAGATTATAATCAAGACTGCTAAAATAATTTTGATTTTTTTCATAGTCATAATAATTTATTATACACATCCTAAAACACAACACAAGAGTCTCTTTTAAATTCAAAGAGACCCTATGTGTTTGTGTCAGAATAAATTTTCTTTTATAACTTATTCAATTCTGCCCTAGTAGCTGATCCGACAATTCCATCGGCAGTTAAATTCTTAAGAATTTGGAAAGCTTTAACACAACTAGATGTCTTGGTTCCAAAGACTCCATCAGCTGTTCCGCAACCCAAAGACACTCCATTGAGAAGAGTTTGAAGTTCTGTTACTTCTGTTCCCTTGCTTCCAACCTTCAAAGGAGTTGATCCAGAAAAGACATATCCTGAAGTTGAAGCGGTGGTGTCAGTAGTTGTTGTTGCAGGAGTAGTTGTTCCTGAACTGGTTTGAAGTGAAGCCCAAGTAGCTGGACCAACAATTCCGTCAGCAGTTAAACTTTTACTAGTCTGATAAGCCTTAATAGCGGTTACTGTCATTCCTCCGAATGAACCATCCGCTCCCCATGAACCTAGGTTGTAACCTAAATCAAGAAGGACTTCTTGCATCTTGGAAACATTTGTTCCACTGCTTCCTTTCTTTAGCAAACCTGAATAGGCGCCTAAGGTAGTGGTAGAGGTTGTTCCGGTTGTATCTGTGGTGGTGGTGGTTGTAGTGGTCAATCCTCCGGTAGTAGTGGTCGCACCAAGAGTAATAGTATCAGAAATAGCGGTGGAAACATTGCCAGAACTATCTTTGAACTTAGCATAAACCGTCTTTAGTCCATCGCTTCCAGATAAAGTCCAAGTTTTTGGAGTAGTATAAGACACCCAAGCACCACTAGTAAAGCTGGAATCATTAGAAAGCATTACATTGGAAGCTCCCGTTGCTCCTAAAGTTAAAGTAACAGTAGTGGAAGTAACACTTAAATCACCATTATTAATGGAAATAGAAGTATTGGTTGGGGGAGTGGTGTCAATATAACCACCTCCTCCTCCACTTGGAGCTAGATAAGAACAAGCAGTAGTTGTGGGAGTAATAGTATAGGCCTGACTTCCCGTGGCGGTGATAACCGCAGTATCAATGGTGCTAGAATTACAAGTAATAACGACTCCGGTAGTTGGAGAAACGGCAATAGTTCCAGCGGCCGCCGTTGAAATTGTAAAGACATCTCCGGAAGCAAGAGTTGGAACGACTGTTCCAGTATTATAAATAATACTTTCAGCCGTAGAGCCAAGCGCAATAGTAAGATTCATGTCAGGGGAAGAAAGATCAACGGTTTCTGCTCCTTCCCAAGTGACATCGCCTGCGGCCGCCAAAACCGATTGGACAGACCAAGCTCCAAAAACAGCTAGCACTAAAACCAAACTAATAACTAACGCTAAGGAAATTTTTAATTTGTTTATTATCATTCTATATTTTTATTATTGATTTTTATTCAGATAATTTTAGGAGAAGAGTTCGCAACGTCGACCTTTATTTATAGGTTGTCACGAACCTTATCCTAAATGAATTAAGAAACTACTAAATTAAGCAGCGTTAAAATAAGTACATCCAAGAATCATAATTTCAGTTGCTGAAGTCATAACACCAGAAAGATAGAAATGATCATTATTGGCTGCAGTCACCCCAGCATCAACACCTGTACAAAGAGCTGTAACAGGAGTAAATGAAGCATCAAAACCAGTAACATCAGCAAAAGTAATTACACCTGTACCGTTGTAATCATGACTCAATACTACAAATTCACCTGCAACACCATTTGTAAATGAAATTGCACATGCAGTATTTGTCTCACCAGTTGTTGTAATAATACCTTTAGCTGTAGTTGCTAAGTCTATAACTAAACCAGAAGAACAAGTAAGTCCCTCAGTTCCCATAACAAGACGTCCATCAGTAAGACTAACATCACCAATAGTAACAGTAACAACACCAGTAGAAACTGGAGTCAAAGTTATACCACCAGCAGAAGCAATAAGACTTATAGCTCCTGCTCCTGTACCTAGTGTATTTGTTATAACAATAGTTTCAGATGTTCCACCATTTGATGTAATTGCAATTACACTTGAAACGTTTTCTGTTGCAGAGATTGCAATAGAACCACCTGTGTTAGTAATAGTAATATCTTCACCAGCGGCGCCGGTAGTGGTAATGTCAATGTCTCCTAAGGAAGTAATATCAATTCCTCCGGCTGTCCCAGTAGCGCTAATTACAATAGAATCATCAACCGCTTCGGTAGAAGAAATATTAACAGAGGTAAGAACACCTGAAATATCTAGATCATCAGCTGCTACCCCCGTAGCTGAAATATCTATCCCTCCGGCGGTGGTTGAAATAACTATCGCCGCCGTATCATCTTCGGTAGCGGAAATATTTACTGATCCCCCGGTGTTAGTAATAGTAATATCTTCACCAGCGGCACCAGTGGTGGTAATGTCAATGTCCTCATTTGAGGTAATATCAATTCCTCCGGCAGCTGTTGAGGCATTCAAGACAATAGCGGTAGTAATCGCTTCGGTAGCGGTAATATTTACAGAAGAACCGGTAGCGGTAATATCAATATCTTCGCCGGCAGCCGCCCCCGAGGCGCGAATATCAATACCACCAGCAGTAGCGTTAATATCAATGGCGTCAATAGCGCTTTCCGTTGCCGACATAACAAGTGAACCACCCGTGTTTAAAATATTAATATCTTGACCAGCGGCTCCAACCGCATCAATATCCATCCCGCCAGCGGTAGCATCAATATTAATGGCGTCAGTTGAGTCTTCGTCGGAAATCAGAATAAGAGAAGCGGGGGTCGTTGTTCCTGCTTCAATGGTAAAATCTCCAGCTGCTGTTCCGTAGGTTGAAATGGCGCTGAAAGATCCACTAGATGCCCCAATAGTTAAAGCTGCGTTAGCAGATCCAATCCCAATTAGAGCAAAAGATAAAATTAGAGCTAATGTAAAAACTCCAATTAAACTTAATTTAAATATATTTATCATTTTTTTAAAATTAAAAATTTATAATTTTCGACTTAAATAATTTTTTTATTATCCCCTATGCATCGGAGGATAATAAAGGCTCGACCTTTTTTATTCTCTTCGTTAAAACTTAGAGAGCTAAATCAAATCGCTTTTTTAATAGTCAGCGATTACTTAAAATTATAACAGAACTTAGAAAAACAAACAAAAAATAATTGTTGGGGAAAACTATTTTTTTATCAAAATTCAAAATTATCAGATCAAAAAATTAAAATTAAATAATTTTAATAAAATCTTTATCTTTTCTATTTATTAACTTTTTTAAATTATCTTGTATCTAATTCTTAATCAAAACAAGTTTAGATTGTCCTTTAGATGTCCTTTTTAAAATTGTATTTATAACTTAAGTAGATTAGGGATTTATTTCTAATCTGTCTATCTCTTCTTGATAAATAGCTTTGTTTAGCGGGTAAATCTCTTTGGCATCTTCCCACGCAGAAATAGCTTCGTCGTTTTCTTCGTTATTTTCAGCCAGTCTAGCAAAGCTAGTAACTAAATTTATTTTTGTCCTTGAATCGCATTTTTCTAATCCTTCTTCATAGATTCTTTTTAAATCCGCAAAAGAGAGATTAGCTTTTTCATCTAACAAGCCTAGCTTCCATATCCAATATTCAGTATATAACGGATTAAACTTTATCGCTTTGTCAATAGCGATTCTGGCTTGCTCTATGTTGTTTTGGGCAGTATAAACAGTAGAAAGACCGGCATAAACAATATCTTCTTTACTACTCCCTTGCGAAAGAGCTTCATTGTAATAAGAGATAGCTTGATCATATTCTCCTTTTCCAAAGGCCTTGCTGGCATTATTCATAGCAAAACTAAATCTTTCTTCATTAGCAGACAATGAGGCGGTTGATGTTTCTTCCCCGATTTCTCCTAAATTGTCTTGATTTAATTGAGAAATTAATGATTCTTGATCTACAATATTATCAAGATTGGGATTTTCATCATCCACCACTACAGGAATTTTGGCATTTTCACTGTTTATTTCCTCGTTCTTACTTATGCTTACGGCAGAATAAATAACCCCAACAACTATCAGGACAACAATTATCATTGATATCACTATTTGTTTTCTGGTTAGATTATTGATTTTCATTTCTCTATTATAATACAAATCTGAAAAATACAAAATAAAAACCCCCGCTAAGCGGGGATTTTTATTTGTGAATAGATATTCGACTCTATCACATAGTTTCTCCTGAACTTTAAGAAGTAGAGTAATTCAAAGTTTGAGAGATTGGAAGACTCTTAATACCGAATTCGCTTGTCCAGTCATCGGTGGTAGTAGCATGAGATGCTTCAGACAAATCAGACCAAATAATCGGAGCATCTGTGTCAGCATCTATGTCAGTAACTTGATCAAGAGCAACAAAGGCATCGGTGGTATCGTTGTCTAAGGTCACTGAAACGAAATCTCCAGCAGCTCCAGAAGCAGCAATCGTAGCTCGTAGTTCATAAGTCTTTGCTGTTGTTATTGATTCTACGGCCGTTGGAGTAAACTTGATATCACAAGTAGCGCCACCTCCGGTACAAACAGCCGCCCCATAGACATCTGAACCGACAACGAAAGTACCTGCCACTAAGGTATTTCCACCATTAGTGACATCATAAAGAGCAATCCCCGCATTAGCTCCTGTGGCTACTGTGGTCGCATCATCCTTAACTACTTTCAAGGTAATAAAATTCCATTCAATTGGACCACCATTGGCAGTGATAGTGAACTTAATAAGATTTTTATTAGTTCCATTTGTAAGAGAGGTGGATGTCCCAACGTATGGGGTGATATTTATAGTAGGAACAGAAGCCAGAACAGTAGTAATAGCAGAAGCTGGGTTATTTTCTTGAGATTGCCCAGAGTCATTAGCAGAAGCATCTGACACCCCTCCGGTGGTAGAAGTAAAGACCGTCATCGTGGTAGCCAGAGAAGATCCGGAAGTACCGGCAAATGGACCAACTGTGACAAGTTCATATTTAACAGTTAGAACTTTACTACTATTAGCTGGAACATTAAAGTTAAGGCCGGTAAATGTCATTGTGGTTGAACCACCCGAGATTGTCTTTAATAATGTTGTTCCGTCATAAAGCATTACATAAGAAACAGCGGTGGCAGCGCCAGCTCCGACTGTCAAGGTAACATCAGTAACTACAAAAGGACTTGTTGTGGTAACAAATTTGTAAGCGGCTGAAGTAACAGTTTGATTGTCATAAACAATACCAACTACTGGAGAAGAAGCGTCTATTGTGGCAATGATGGTGGCGGCGGCATAAGTAAAGGTTTGACCATCGGTATCAGCGGAAGTGGCGGTCACAGCTGTTCCGTTGTCAGAAGTCCCGGTAACCGTCAAATCAGTCTTGAATTTCTCTCCAACAGTCACTGTTGAACCAAGATCACCATAAAGTTCAATCCGAGCGCTAGTATTCTTGGCTAAGTTGTAATTGAGAGAGTAATTATTATCAGTCGCCGAAACAGTAGAAAGAGGTGAGGGTTGAGCAACTATATTGCCAGCGCTATCTTTAATAACCACATACATATTGGTAATATCACTTTCGTTGAAGTCGTCAGCAGAGACAGTGACTTCGTCCACATCAAATGAAAGAGTGGAAATAGTTACTCCTTCAGCGGAACTACCTACTATATTCCAAGCACCAATTTTGTAAGCGGACATAGGAAGAGTGGTGTTTTGGTTAGCATAGGTTGAATTCTTAGAAAGAGTGATAGCCGTTGAGGCGACTGTTAGGGTGTTGGAAGCAGTAGCTGAAGATGGAGCATTAAATGAACCTAGAGAATCAATTCTTTGAGCATTTGATGAACCAATAGCAATGGTTCCATTAACAGTGTCAGTTCCGGCCGTAATGCTGTTTGTCCCGTCGTTATCAAAGATATCAGCCCTTATTTCAAGTAAGACTGGGGTTCCTGGGTTAACCGTATAATTCAAAGTATAAGAAGTATAAGCTAAAGTTCCGTGACTATCCTCATTCAAGGTGGCGGTTGAACCATATTGAGTTCCACCAATTAAAATTCTTCCGTTTCTCAATTGAGTAATAGTGGCATCGCTAGAAGTAAAAGTAGCCCTGATGGTTCCTATTTTAATAGGTTCACCATAAGCGGTTACCTTAAATATTCCTAGGATTGAATCACTAGCCGCATCTACAAGATTGGTTGAAGGTGAAGATAAATCTTTGGCAATAGTCAAAGTTCCACCTGAACTTCCACTAATAGTAGAAGCTGAAGAAGGTGTCCAAGGAGTAGAAGTAGGAACAATTGTCACTCCAAAACTTGAATCATAGAGGTCAATATCGGCGGCGTTTCGTAGTGATAATTGAACTGTTCTAGAAGCACCAGAAACAATATCACCATCTACTCTAACAATTTTTGAAGCAGATAAAGTAACAGGAGCAGAGGTCATATCAAAGGTGACATATCCGTCACTGTCAAGACCACTAGCAGTCGCTACTTGAGTTCCACCAACATATAATTTAAAGTTGGCAAATGATCCAGCTGGAGCCGAACCAATGTTCCGCAAGGCGAATTTCTTCATTGTGATATCTCTAGTTGAAGTTGTTAAGGTTGACTGCCAAAGAGTGATATCAGCTCCTGGGTTAACCGTGGCTCCTGATGGAGTAACTGTTCCGGCAGTAATACTGGCAAGAGTAGCGCTAGCGATAGCGTGAAGATTGCCGGAAATATTAACTGTCGTGGCGGCTGTTGCTCCAGAAACTGTATAAGATACTAGTTTCATTCCAAGAGTTTGACCGGATGTTCCAGTTAGAATATCTGACTTGATAGAAATAGTTTTAGAACTACTTACGGTAAAAATACCAGATGGATCATTGAAAGTAACTGTCCCAGTATTGGTAGCTGAAGCGGCGTCTGTTAAACGAGTCACGCCATCAAATAAATAAATATTTGAGGGGGTGGTGTCTCCAGAAACACCGATTCTTTGAAAAACAAGATTTGTTACTGTCCCAGAACCAGTAAAGGTAAAGTGGGCTAAATCAGCGGTTGCTTGAGTAGCCACATAAGTGGTAGCGGCTGGATTGTCAACAGCTAAACCAACTGACATAGATCCAGTTGGGGTTGGAGTTGGGGTTGGAGCTGGTGTTACTACTCCTGAACTAGCTTGCAAAGAAGCCCAAGTAGCTGGACCAACAACTCCGTCAGCGGTCAAACCTTTATTAGCTTGATAAGCTTTAATAGCGGCTACCGTCATAGAACCAAAGGAACCATCAGCTCCGTATGATCCTAGGTTATAGCCTAAATCAAGAAGAACTTGTTGCATACTAGAAACAGCCGTTCCCTTGCTTCCTTTCTTTAATAACCCTGAGTAAGCGCCCAAGGTAGTGGTAGAAGTTGTTCCTGCGTCAGTAGCTAAAGCCTCCAAAGAAGCTCTTTGAGTTGTGCTACACGAGAAAATCACACAAATGCCATCAATTTCAGACATGGTGAAAGCATTAGCAGAAGCAATTCCTAAACCAAAGAATACAAAAGAAACCATGAGAATCCCAATCATGATTGCTTTTAAATTTATTGTTTTAATCATTTTAAAATTAATTTTTATAAATCAAATTCTAAATTTTAACTTTTTCCCTTAGTTTTTCTCTTTGATAAATACAAATACTTAGGGAGGTTCGACCGGTTAAAATATAAATTTTGATATTTTTTGCACTTAACCTAGTTCCGACTGGTCCTATTAATTGTTAATAATTTTTAATGTTGAACCTAAACTAGCTGTGCCAAAAAACACATTAACAAATAGTCTAGCAATCAGCCATCCTATCTGTGTGCTTATTATATTATTTGTGGCTCTAGCCACAAAACTATATATGTGGATAAACCACACATACATCTTATATGACGACACAATAATAAACAAATTACATCAAAATAACGAGATAACACATATATGTGTCTCTGTCAAAATAAAGAATATTTGTCTCTAAAAAATGCTTTATTTAGGATTTGTCATTATTTAAGTTAAACTATATTTACTCCAACGTTTCTCCCCTATTTTTTTAATTATCCCGCTATTTACCAAAGAAAGAAGATCTCTTTGGATTGTTTTTTCACTATAATAAGAAATAATTTTTGATATGTCCTTTATCATTATTTCTTTTTTTTCTTTTATAAGCTTTAAAATAAACTCTTTTCTTTCCTTTGTTTCTAATTGCCCTCTATTATAATAATTATTCTCCAAAAAAACTTGTTTTGTTTTTTTGTTATCCTTTTTGTTTATTTTTGATTGTCCTTTATAAATTATATTATCAGGATGTCCTTTATGTTTAGTTACAGAAGTTATTTTATAAGACAACTCATTTTCTTTTTTCTCGGAACTTGTGTTGATCTTATTGAATGAACTGTCTTGTTCTTCAATAAAAGATTCTTTTTTAAGTAAATTATTAGAAAGAGTAAAAGAAGAAGTTTTTTTATTTGATTCCTTTTGCTCTTGCTCATGATAAACAGAATTTTTTAATAATTCAAATTCATTGCCTAAAACCAGGTAATTCATTTCTGACATAAAGCCGGATGAAGCTGATATTTTAAGAAAGGATAAAATGTGATTAATTTTCTCAATAATTTCACTAATATCAAAATATCTTTCAGCTAAAAATTTAAGAGACAATGATTGAATATCAGAGACTAAATCTACTCCCAACGATCTTAATCTTGCCCTTAATGGTTCATCTTTGTTGAACCCGTCCGTAACCATATAAAGAGCAGTAATCAATTTTTCTGTTTTTTTAATAGTTGAACTAAACATCTCTGCCCCTTCTTGTTTATTAAGAGAATAAGGAATTAACTCCATTAGGCTGTCTTTATTTTCTAGATGTCTTTTATTATTCATAAATTATTGTCTTTTATTTTCTTGACTAATTTTATTTAGTAATGTAAATTCATTGTCTTTTAGTATTTAATAATGTCCATTATAAGAAATTAAAAAAGAAAATGCAAAGAGTAAAATAATTAACTAATTAACCAAAAAACTGATAAAAAATAAGTTCGTGATTTATGATTTTTAATTTATAATGTGGCTATGTCTAAAAAGAAAAATATTAACAATAGAAATAGTTTGAAACCAGAAACAAAAAAAGGGATTTGGGCAGTCATCTTTTTTGTCTTGGCTATTTTTTCTTTGCTTTCGATTTTTAGATTGGCTGGGTCTATGGGTGATTTTTTCTTTAAAAATTTCTTAAAATTCTTTTTTGGTTTTGGATACCTTCTCGCCCCAATTATTTTATTCTCAATGGGAGTACTTAATTTAAAAACAAGTACTGTTCAATTAGAAAAAAAACATTGGATTAGTTCTGGCATTTTTTTGCTTTCTTCGTTGGGTCTCCTTGAAGTTATTTTTGGAAATAAGTCAGGGGGACTTTTGGGATTAATTGCCCGTCCGTTGATTGCTGGTTTTGATAAAATTGCCACTTCTATTATTCTAGTTGCTTTAATTATAATTTCAATTTTAGTGTTATTTGAAACTCATTTAGATATTCCGTCTTCAATAAAAAAAATGTGGTTTAAACTATTTAAAAATAAAGAAACAAAAATAAGCGGTTTAGAAAATGATAACAATGAGGATGATGAAAAGAAAGAGGGGGAAGAAGCTTTAGACAAAGCTCGGAACGATTCTGAAAAACCGGAATATGGGGAAGAAGAAGGAAAAGATGAGCAGGACGGTTCTGAAGAACTGGAGGAAGAACTAGAAACAACCCCCTATCAAACATTAAACAAGGAGTATATTATTCCACCATTATCCCTATTGGAAAAAGACCGGGGAAAACCAAATGTTGGAGATATAAAAGCAAATTCAAATATTATTAAGAGAACTCTTCAAAACTTTGGAATTGAGGTTGAGATGGATGAAATTACTGTTGGTCCAACCATTACTCGTTATGCTCTTAAACCAGCTGAAGGAATTAAGTTGTCACGAATTATTAGTTTACAAAATGATCTTGCTTTATCTTTGGCCGCCCACCCGATAAGAATCGAGGCGCCAATCCCCGGCCGATCATTGGTAGGAATTGAAATACCAAATAAAACTAAATCAACCGTTGGTTTAGCAACCCTTCTTTCAGATCAAAATTTTATAAACCCGTCAAAACCACTAACTATTGTTTTGGGAAAAGGGATCTCCGGCAATCCTCTTTTCGGCAGTATTGCTAAAATGCCTCACTTGCTTATTGCTGGAGCTACTGGATCAGGGAAATCAGTTACTATCCATTCTATTATTACTTCTCTGCTTTATAAAAATGGACCCGAAGATTTAAGATTTATTATGATTGATCCTAAACGAGTAGAGTTGCCTATTTACAACAAAATTCCCCATCTCTTAACTCCCGTGATTACTGACCCTAAAAAGACAATTCTGGCTTTAAAATGGGCCATTAAAGAAATGGAGCGCCGATATGATGTTCTAGAATCAGAATCGGTCAGAGATATTGCTTCTTTCCATAAAAAATGGGAAGAGGGATTAGATAAAATGCCTTATCTGGTAATTGTTATTGATGAATTAGCTGATATTATGTCAACTTATCCAAGAGAATTAGAATCGGCTATTATTAGATTGGCTCAAATGAGTCGAGCGGTGGGAATCCATCTTATTCTTTCTACTCAACGTCCTTCAGTAAATATTATTACCGGATTAATTAAAGCTAATATTCCAGCCAGAATTGCTCTTCAAGTTTCTTCTCAAGTTGACTCCAGAACTATTTTAGATACTGGCGGAGCGGAAAAATTATTAGGAGCAGGAGATATGCTTTATATTTCGGGAGAAATGTCTCAACCTCGTCGTCTTCAATCAGCTTTCATTTCAGAAGATGAGGTAAACAGGGTTGTTAATTTCTTGTTTAAAAATTACAAAGATGAATTACCCTCGGAGATAGAATTAAGTGGAAATATAAATGTTGATAAATCAATTTTTACCAGTACTCTAGATGATGAGGAAGACGAGCTATATGAAGAAGCAAAAGAATTGGTGATTCAAGCCGGAAAAGCATCAACTTCATATTTACAAAGAAAAATTAAAGTTGGTTATGCCCGAGCAGCAAGATTAATAGATATGTTAGAAGAAAGAGGAATAGTTGGACCAGCTGATGGAGCTAAGTCAAGAGAAGTTTTTGAAAGTTTTAGAAAGGAAGATTTTTTGAATTCTCCTTCTGCTGACATAGACGAAGAGCAATATAAAGAGGATGAGGAATAAAACAAAATTTATTTTAAATATTATTTTATTAATAATATTTTTTACCTTAGTAATAGGTTATTCATACTACAAAGCTCAAAATTTGATTAAAGGACCTATTATCTTAATTGAGACAATTCAAGACGGTGATTTAGTTAAAGAATCTTTTATTGAAATAAGGGGAAAAGTTAAAAATGTCGCTCATCTAAGTTTAAATGATCGAAAAATTTTTATAAACGAATCAGGAGTATTTAATGAGTCATTGATCCTCAATCCGGGATATAATATAATAACTATAAAAGCCGTGGATAAATTTGATAAAGAAACAATAAAAGAACTTAAAATAGTTTATCAGGCGGAAGAAGAATAAAATTATGAATAAAAAAACAAAAAAAGAAGACAAAACGACCACAAACAGTCTTGATGACACGATAAAATCAATCCAAATAAAATTTGGAGAAGGAGCAATTATGAAACTTGGAGATGCAATTAGGGTTGATGTGGATTCTGTCCCAACTGGATCAATCGGACTTGATTATGCTTTAGGAGTAGGAGGAATGCCAAGAGGACGAATAATTGAAATATATGGACCGGAGTCTTCTGGAAAAACAACTCTCGCTCTCCATGTTATTGCTGAATCCCAAAAAATAGGAGGTATTTGCGCTTTTATTGATGCCGAACATGCCTTAGACCCAGAATATTCAAGAAAAATAGGGGTTAAAATTAAAGATTTACTTATTTCTCAACCAGATACGGGGGAGCAAGCTTTAGAAATCACCGAGAGTTTAGTTCGTTCTCGGAAAGTAGATGTTATTGTCATTGATTCCGTCGCCGCTTTAACTCCCAAAGATGAGATTGAGGGGGATATGGGAGCTCACCACATTGGAAAGCAAGCCCGTTTAATGTCTCAGGCTCTTAGAAAATTAACAGCCATTGTCGCTAAAAGTAAAACGATTGTAATATTCATTAATCAAATTAGAATGCAAATTGGAGTAATGTTTGGTAACCCAGAAACTACTCCAGGGGGAAAGGCCTTAAAATTTTATACTTCAATTAGATTAGATATTAGAAGAATTGCTCAAATTAAAAAGGGGGATGAAGTTGTTGGATCACGAACAAGGGTAAAGGTGGTAAAGAATAAAGTAGCTTCGCCTTTTAAGAAGACAGAATTTGATATTATTTATAATGAGGGAATTTCTAAAGAAGGAGAAATTCTTGTTTTAGGAGAAAAATTAGGATTAGTCCACAAAAGCGGGGCTTCTTATAGTTATCTCCCGTTGAGTGGAAAAAAAAGTGATGAGATAAAATTAGGACGAGGATATGATTCTGCTCGAACTTTTCTAAAAGAAAATTCCAAAGTCGCTAACCAAATCCAAAAAGAAATTCGTGCTAACTTATAACGAAATTACCCAAAGAAAATATATTATTTACGAATTAGAACCTTATGAGGTTCTTGTTTCGCATGTCTTTCGAAAACAACAAAGAAAGCCTGTCAATCAAACTAAATTAAAAAATTTAAGAACGGGAAAGGTTACCGAGATATCTTTTCATCAATCCGACAAAGTTGAGGAAGCTACTATGGAAACAAAGAAAATAAAATATTTATATCCAAACAAAAATGAATATTGGTTTTGTGAAGAAAATAATCCCAGGGAAAGATTTAATTTGGAAGAAAATATCGTTGGAAATGGAATAAAATTTTTAAAAGAAAATTCATTAGTAGAGGCCCTTGTTTTTTCTGATGAAATAATTGGGCTCAAGTTACCAATAAAAATAGAGTTA
>MFUP01000003.1:9812-10111 GCA_001785735.1 Candidatus Nomurabacteria bacterium RIFCSPLOWO2_01_FULL_33_24 | reverse complement strand
CTGCTTTTGATACATAAACTTTAGACATATTTTAATAAGAAATTTTTAAGTATATAAATGTGGCGCGGGCAAACAATTGGACATAACATCGCGATTATCTGAAGTCCTGCACTTTGGTTTTAATGCACAAAACCTTAATATTCCTACTTATTTATTAATCTCATTATACCTTAAATTACAGCAAAACGGAAAAGTGCGGGATTTGGGAGAGAAAAATTTGCTCTCATTTTAGTTTTTGACTGCGGCAAATTTTTTGAACCAGATATTCTTTGTTAGCCGATGTATTATTTACTCTCCCT
>MFUP01000003.1:0-9750 GCA_001785735.1 Candidatus Nomurabacteria bacterium RIFCSPLOWO2_01_FULL_33_24 | reverse complement strand
ATTGTTATTTCGATGGGGGCCTCTACAATTTTGGTTTCATCGCCGATTGTTAATTCTATTTTACCTTTTAATAAGTAAAGGATTTCAAATTCATCATGTGTGTGGTCAGCACTAATAGTGCCCTTATCTCTAGCAATAAATTTTACTTTACCACAGTCATAGATCACACCTCTTTCGTCCTTTTTGAACACTTTTAGCTCTTTCAGATCCATATAATTAAATAAAGTTAATCATTTATAATTTTTTAGGAGAGTAAATAATATTTCGGCTAACACCCGGATTTACGAAGTTCGACTAGGTTTCGTAAATATCCACATACTTCATTATAGGTTTTTGGTTTTTATTGTGCTAGTGTATAAAAGCTATGCACAAGGAACAAATTGTGAAATTTGGTAGATTATTGGAAATAAAAAGATATTCTCCCAATACAAGAAAAGTATATATGGGAGCAATTAACTTGTTTTTAAGTTTTTTTAAAAATAAGAAAATATTAGAAATTACCAATGATGATGTTTTTAGATATTTGGAACACAAAATAAAAGACGAGAATATATCTTTTTCTTCGCAAAAAGGGATCGTCAGCGCAATAAAATTATTCTATAAGACGATTTACAATAAGAATATAAAAATAAATTATATTTATCCCGACAGATATGAAAGTAAGCTCCCAAAGGTTTTGGCAAAAGAAGACGTTAAAAAAATAATCGATTCGATAAAAAACATTAAACACAGGGCAATTATTTCAACTGTTTACAGCGGGGGCTTGCGTGTTTCAGAATTGACAAACTTAAAAATAGAGAATATAGATTCAAACAGAATGACCATAAGAATTGTTAATGGTAAAGGTAATAGAGACAGAGAGATTATGTTGTCAGAAAATCTTTTAAATTTATTGAGAGAATATTATAAAAAATACAAACCTAAAAAATATATTTTTGAGGGCATGAACGGCAATAAATATACGACCAGAAGCGTTCAAGAAGTTTTCAAAAAGGCGATAAAAGAAACAAAAATAAATAAACCGGCTAGTATTCACACCTTAAGGCATTCTTTCGCCACTCATTTGATAGAAAGTGGAACTGATATAAGAATCGTGCAAGAACTATTGGGTCATAAAAATATCAAAACCACGCAAATTTACACGCATATAACAGATCTATCAAAGTTAAAAATTAAAAGTCCTTTGGATAATCTATAATGGAATTTAATTTATGATTATTTTATCTATTGAAACAAGTTGTGATGAGACGGCCATTAGTATAGTAAAGGCCAAAGGTTCATCAATTGATAAGCTAAGTTTTGCTATTTTGGCCAACAAGGTTTCTTCTCAAATTGATATTCATCAAAAATACGGGGGTGTCTACCCAATGTTGGCTAAAAGAGAACATCTAAAAAATTTACCAATTATTTTAAAAGAAGTTTTTAAAGAAACTAATTATTCGGAAGATAATCCGCCAATTGATTTAATTGCTATTACTTACGGCCCGGGGCTAGAACCAGCTTTATGGACTGGAATTAATTTTGCCAAAAAATTATCTGAGAAATGGAACAAACCTCTTTCTCCCATCAACCACATGGAGGGACATATCTTTTCCGCCTTGGTTAATCAAAACAAAGAAAAATTTTTAATTTCTAATTTCCAATTTCCAATAATGGCTTTACTGATATCTGGTGGACATACTGAATTAGTTTTAATGAAAAATTGGTTCAAATATAAAATCATTGGACAAACTCGTGACGATGCCGTTGGTGAAGCTTTCGACAAAGTTGCTCGACTTCTTGGTCTCCCCTATCCCGGTGGGCCGGAAATCTCAAAGTTAGCTGAAAAAGGAAAAGAAAATTCTGAGATTAAATTACCTCGCCCAATGATAAATTCCAATGATTATGATTTCTCTTTTGCTGGGTTAAAAACTGCTGTTTTATATAAAGTAAAAAAAATACCAAGACTGACCAATAAAACAAAAATAGAAATCGCTAAAGAATTTCAAGAGGCCGTAATTGATGTCTTAATTAGAAAAACCATACGGGCAGTTAAAGAATATAAAATAAAAACTGTCATTTTGGGTGGCGGTGTTTCCGCCAATAAACAAATTCAGGAAGCCTTTAAAAAAACATGCCAAAAAAATAATATTCAATTATTTTTTCCAACTATTGAAATGACTACTGATAATGCTTTAATGATTGCTATCGCTGGATATCTTAGATCAATAAAAAATAAAACATTAAATATAAAAGACCTTTCCGCTGAAGGAAATTTAAGATTATCCTAAAAAATGTTATTATTATAGAGATGATTTCGGAAAAATTATTGAAACCCTATGATCCAAAAGAGGTAGAGGGTAGAATTTATAAGCTTTGGGAAGAAAGCGGTTTTTTAAATCCAGATAAATTGCTTGGGAAACGCGAGAAAACTTTTACCATTCTCATGCCCCCAACTAACGCTAATGGGTCTCTTCATGCCGGACATGGATTAGTTTTAACTATTGAAGATATTATGATCAGATATAAAAGGATGGCTGGATTTAAATCTCTTTGGCTCCCTGGGACCGATCATGCGGGATTTGAAACTCAAGTAGTTTATGAAAAAAAACTGGAAAAAGAGGGGCGTTCACGATTTGGAATGAACCCAAAAGATTTATATGATGAAATTCTAGATTTTACCCTAAAAAATAAAAAAAATATGGAAGAACAAACAAAAAAACTTGGCGCTTCTTGCGACTGGTCAAGAGAAAAATTTACTCTTGATAAAGATATTATTGAAACAACTTATCAAACATTTAAAAAATTATCTGATGACAAACTTTTGTATCGAGGTAAGCAAATAATAAATTGGTGTTCTAAACATCAAACCTCATTGTCAGATCTTGAAACAAAAGATGAGGAACAGGAAGATAAATATTATTATTTAAAATATGGCCCTTTTATTATTAGTACTGCTAGACCAGAAACTAAATTTGGTGATAAATATGTAGTGATGCACCCAAATGACAAAAGATATAAAGATTATCAGCCTGGTCAAAAAATAGATTTAGAATGGATTAACGGTCCAATCACCGCCACTATCATAAAAGATAAGGCAATTGATATGAAAACTGGAACCGGGGTAATGACTATTACCCCTTGGCACAGCCGTGTAGATTTTGAAATAGCGGAAAGACATAATTTAGATAAAAAACAAATTATTGATTTTGATGGAAAATTACTCCCAATTGCCGGAGAATTCGAAGGAATCAATATAAAAAAAGCCAGAGCAATGATTATTGAAAAATTACAGAAAAAAGGATTGGTTGAAAAAATTGAGGAAAATTATAAACATCTTGTCCAAACTTGTTATAAGTGTCATACCATTATTGAACCCCAAATTAAAAGTCAGTGGTTTATCAAGATGAAACCCCTAGCCAAAAAGGCAATGGGGGTTGTAGAAAAAGACAAAATTACCTATCTTCCCTCTCATTATAAAAAAATAACTTTACACTGGCTCAATAATATAATGGATTGGAATATCTCTCGACAAATTATTTGGGGAATTCCGATCCCAGCTAAACTTTGTTTAAAGTGCGACTCTGGAATTGTAGATATTAAAAATAAAATCACTAAATGTCCAAAATGTTCAGGAGAAGTCAATCAAGATCCAGACACTTTTGACACTTGGTTCTCTTCTGGACAATGGCCATTTGCTAGTCTTGGATATCCTAATTCAAAGGACTATAAAGAATTTTATCCAATTGATGTTATGGAAACCGCTGGGGAAATTATCTTTTTTTGGGTTACTCGAATGATTATGCTTAGTTTATATATTACTAATAAAGTTCCTTTCAAGACCATTTATCTTCATGGATTAGTCCTTGATGCCATGGGGCAAAAAATGAGTAAAAGTAAGGGTAATGTTATTGACCCAATTAAGCTCACCGAAAAATACGGAACAGATGCTTTCCGAATAGCTTTAATTATTGGGAATACCCCCGGAACATCTCTAGCTTTAGCTGAAAATAGGATCAAAGGCTATAAACACTTCGCTAACAAAATCTGGAATGCAACTAGATTTGTCTTATCCAATTTAAATGAATTAGATGTAAATAATAAACCAACCCTCACCCAAGACGACCAGAATCTTCTTAATAATTTAAAAACTTTTATCACTGACATCACCGCGGATATGGAAAATTTCCGTTTTCATCTAGCTGGAGAAAAAGTTTATCATTATTTTTGGCATAAATTTGCTGATGTCATTATTGAGGAAAGTAAAGAAATAATTAAAAATGGATCAATTAATGATCGTCTTTCAAAACAATGGACTCTTTTAGAAATTTTAAAAATTAATATAAAGATTCTTCATCCGTTTATGCCATTTATTACCGAGGAAATTTGGTCAATAATTCCTAATAATAAAAATTTATTAATGGTTGAACCATGGAATAAATAATGGAAGGAATAACATTAGAAACAATTGGGTATGCTATTTTAGGCGGATTAATTCCTTCTTTCCTTTGGCTTTGGTTTTGGTTAAAAGAAGATAAAGAAAAACCAGAACCTAAGGGGCTATTGGCTCTAACTTTTATTTTAGGAATAGTAGTGGTTATTATTATTCTTCCTTTGGAAAAGTTAGTGAGTGGTATTTTTGTTAATAATAATAATATCGCTATTGTAATTTGGGCTAGTTTAGAAGAAATTATTAAATATTTAGCTGTTGTCCTGATTGTTTTCGGAAGTCCTCATCTTGACGAACCAATAGATTATCCAATCTATTTTATTACCGTGGCCCTTGGTTTTGCTGCTTTGGAAAATGCTTTATTTTTGCTTAAACCTCTTTCTCTAAATGACTCTGTTGTTAGTCTTTTAAATGGTAATTTAAGGTTTTTGGGAGCAACTCTTCTTCATGCGATTGCTAGCGGATTTATTGGTATTGTTCTTGGTATCTCTTTTTATAAAAAACAATATCAGAAAAGATTTTATCTTTTGGGTGGATTAATTGGAGCGATTGCCTTGCACAGTGTGTTTAATTTCTTTATAATGAAAGATGGTGGAGAAAATTTCTTTATTGTTTTTGGTTTTCTCTGGGTCATAACTATTATTAATTTATTACTCTTCGAAAAATTAAGAAGAATGAGCGGAAGAATTTAATATGATGAAAAATAAAAAAAGGTCTTTTTTTGAGAGATTAACTGGGGGAATTAAGCTTGAGGAACATGAAAATACAGAAACCGAGGAAGCAAAACCAAGAAATATTTCTGAATTAAATAATAAGTCTAATAAAGACAAAGGGGAAGATGGGTGGTCCCCAGAAGAAAGCGAAGAGGCAGAATTAGCTATTGATATTCATCAAACACCAACCGAAATTATTGTCCAAACTATGATCGCCGGAGTAAGACCAGAAGATATTCAAATAAATATAACTAGAGATACAATCACTATCAAAGGCAAAAGGGAAGAAAATAAAACTATTGATGAAGAAAATTATTTTGCCCGAGAACTTTATTGGGGGGCATTTTCAAGAACCATTATTCTGCCGGAAGAAGTTGAACCAGACAGAGCCCACGCCACTGAAAAACACGGATTACTAATAATTAAAATTCCTAAAATAGATAAAGGGAAACAAAATAATCTAAAAGTTAAATCTATCTAAAAATAAAAAACCTCCTAATTAGGAGGTTTTTTATTTTTAGATATGCCGGAGGCCAGAATCGGACTGGCGACCCCCGACGTTTTAGTCGGGGCAAGCTACTCTCTTCAGCTTGTGCCGACTTTACGTCGGCGCTTGTGCCGACTTTACGTCGGCGCTTGTGCCGACTTTACGTCGGCAGCGGACGCCCTTTTTAATTATTAATTCAATAATTTTCTTACTTTCCCCTTTTCTCTTTTTCTTTGATGCCGGAGGCCAGAATCGGACTGGCGACCTACCGCTCTTCAGGCGGACGCTCTACCACTGAGCTACTCCGGCGTATTTTAAGCTATCCAAGCGAATTTATTCTTATATAACCATCTTTAACTATCTTATCTATATAATCTTTTCTTTTTAACTTCTTAATCTTTCTCTCAACAGTCCTAGCGTCTATTATGCTATCGTATTTTTGAGAAAAAACCAATTTTATTTTACCTAATCTTTTAGTTGACGGTGTGTAACCTCCTATATGGTGTTTTAATCTAATTCCTAAATCTTCTGTGCTACCGACATAATATTTACCACCTTCACTTTTTAAGATATAAACAAAAGCCATAATGTAAATTGATACTGAGTCCCGACGTCCCGATCTTATGTCGGAAGTCGGGACCCCGATCGTAGCGTCGGGGCTACTCCGGCAAATTTGTTTTTTATATTATTATTGGCTGTTAAAAACTTTAGTCACATCATTAACCTTGGGTAAATTTTTGCCCAAGTCTGATATATTTTCCATTCCTTCTCCCACTTTTCCAAAAAGAGCGCTAACTTTACTAATCTTTGGTTGCAACCAAACATAAAGACCAAAGGCTAGAGCCAAGATCACTATCCAATAAAAAATACGATAAATCCTTGCCCAAACTTGTTGGCGTCTTATCTTTACTAAAATTTTATGATTTTTTCTAGTTAAATCTAATGTTTCTTCAAGTATTTTTTTATCTTCAGGATCCATAATTACTATTATATTAACATAAAAAATGGTTGGGGAGAAATTTATCCCGCCCTCCCCTATCAGTTCTATTCTAGTGCTGTAATTATACACTTTGTGCGAACCCTTCAAACTTGCAATTTTCAACGTGGTGCTCCCAGCAGGAATTGAACCCACATCTACCCCTTAGGACGGGGTTGTTCTATCCGTTGAACTATGGGAGCTCAAGTTAGGCTAAAAAAATATCCACTGAATCTTGAGAAATTAATAAAAAAGTTATAATTCTAACAATTCTCGAAATTTATTTTCATCAAACCCAATCACTATTTCTTTATTAATAGAAATAACTGGTACTCCCATTTGTCCACTTTTTTCCACCATTTCTCTTCGTTTTTCAATATCAACCGCTACATTAAATTCTTGATACCAAATATTATTATCATTAAAAAAAGATTTTGCCTTAACGCAATATTGGCAGGTTGGGGTGGTATAAATTAATACTTCTTTTTGACCTTCCATCGTGTTTTTATTATATCAGAAAATATATTATATTGCTATATGAGAAGCGGGATTAATTTAGTGGCAGAATACGACCTTCCCAAGGTTGAGACACGGGTTCGATTCCCGTATCCCGCACCTTAAACGAACTAAATGATTTTGAAATTCGGCGGGGATTTGAATTCTGCCCGCGCGGAGGAAGGAAGGGTCTGGGAGGGAATCCGCGCGGGCTTCCTTTCGGATTTTTTTGGCGGGGCGGGCTTAAATTTCTACAACTGCATCTTTTCCATTTTTATTCCAAATGGGATAACCGTTAAATTCAGTTTCTTTATTTTTAACTAACCCTAATTTAGGATTGTTAGAAAAATTTGTTTTATAAAACTGAGAAATAACCTCTCTGTTTGATGATGATCTTCCACAATCGCTAACTGGCACAGTAACATGTTTTATTCCACGTTTATTAGCAATACTTTTCACTTGATCTAAAATATTTTTAATCAGTGAATCGCCATCTACCATTGAGAACAAATTTTCTGACGGATTGTTGCTCCGAATAACCAATGTTGGTTCTTTGTTTTCTGTTTCTGTCTCTATGACTAAAAATGCACCGGCAAATCTTTCTGTTGTCTTTCCTTCATCTAAAACAAGAGAGTAGGAAGTGATATTTTCAAATTTCCCTTTAGCAAAATCTTCTTCTATGCTGTCAATGCAAGTGCCTCCAATATTGCCTGCAAAAATTCTTTGTAAACCTTTTGAAGGAATAAAAGTAATTGTTCTGTTCTTGCCAGTTAGTTGACCTTTATCAAGATTTGATAGCTTCTCAGAAGATTCTATAACAATATTTTTATCAGTTAGCCCCCATGCTCTTTTTATTGCTTTTATCACACTCGGGTCAAGTTTGCCTGCCATGTTTTGGTCATGATTTTTATTTAAAATATGTTCTAACTTGGTATAGTAAAGACACCACAAACGAACTCATTTTAAAAGTTTGTTCTGGCGTTCCCCGCGCGCTGAAGCGCCACTAAAAAATATTCTTTAAAAAATCCAAAAAACCTTTTTTATTTTGATTTTTGAGATCTTCTTCACTGCTGTTTTGATCTTCAATAATAATAATCAATTCTTCCCCTTCTTTTCCCACTCTGAATTTTTCCCGAATATCTTCTTCAATCCCCTGTTCCGTTTGTAAATTAATGATTTTGGATTGAAGATTACTTTCTTGTTTTTCTAATTCTTCCAACTTTTCTTTAGCTATTCTTTTCGCTGAGGTTGTTTCTTGATGATCTTTAAATTTCTCTAATAAATTATAAGCAAGAAAAATAGAAATTAGAATCAAAAAAAACAAAATTATTCTTGAATAGATTATTTTATTAGATTTATTATTTTCTTGAAATTTTTTCATAATATCATATAATTATACATATCTATATTAATATTAACATCATGTTATTCAATAGAAAAAATAAAAAGAAAATTCAAATTATCTGGTCAATTGTCTGTATTTTAGTTATCGTCAGTATGATTCTGCTCTACGCTCCTATTTTTTAATTAATTTTTAACCATTTTAAGAAACACCTCGTGAGGTATATTTACTTTTCCACGAGATTTCATCTTCTTCTTTCCTTTCTTTTGCTTCTCTAAAAGTTTGTTTTTTCTAGTAACATCTCCTCCATATAATTTAGCAGTCACGTCTTTCCTAAAAGCTTTAAGTGTTCTAGAAGATAAAATTCTTCCCAAAGCCTTCCCTTGTATTTTGGCGACAAACATTTGGCGGGGTAAAAATTTATATAATTTTTCTACTGCTTTTTCTGCTTCTTGTTGAACTTTCTTTTTGGAAATAATTTTAGAAAAGGCTGGAATTACTTCATCAGCTACTAAAATATCAAGTTTAGTAACATTGGCTAATCGATACTCTCCTACTTTATAAGAAATAGAAGCATATCCCGAAGAAAGACTTTTTAATTCATCAAAGAAATTTCGCATTAACTCTCGTAAGGGCATTTGAATAGTAAGAGTAGAGCGATTATCCCCAAAATTTTCTGTATTTTCAATTTCTGCCTCATGTTCAAAAAGAACCTGCATTAAAGATCCAAGATATTCTTCTGGAGTAATTATTTTAACTTTAACCCAAGGCTCTAATATTTGATCTATTAAACTATCATCTGGGAAAAGAAAGGGGGAATAAATAATTTCTTCTTGTTTTTTTCCCCCAGAAAGCCCTAACTTATATTTAATTTTATAAGCAATGCTCGGAGTAGTAATAATTAAATTGAGTTTAAATTCTCTTTTTAAGCGTTCAGTAATAATTTCTAAGTGGAGCATTCCCAAAAAACCGCAACGAAATCCCTTTCCTAATAGCCCCGATGATTCCTCTTCATAAGAAAAAGATGAGTCCGATAACTTTAATCTCCCTAAGGCAATTTTCAAATCATTAAATTCATCAGCATTTTCTGGGTAAACTGAAGCCCAAACTACCGGATTAGGATTTAAATACCCAGTTAGTGGCGAGAGAGTGCTTCTGTTAAAAGTTATGGTATCTCCAACAGAAGCAATCCCTGGTTTTTTAATACCGGTAACAATGTATCCTATCTCTCCTGCTCCAAGATATTGACTAGGAATTTCATCAGGAGAAAAAATACCAACTTCCAAGGCATTAAATTTTTCATTAGCT
>MFUP01000002.1 GCA_001785735.1 Candidatus Nomurabacteria bacterium RIFCSPLOWO2_01_FULL_33_24 | reverse complement strand
AAGAAATGGAGACGCAATTGATTTACGTATTAAATAATCCTGATTTTATGGTTAAAATTTACGATTATTATTTGCGTTAGCTATACTATCACCAAAAATTTCATATCGCGGGATTTTTGCAACAATAGAATCTCCGCCTTTGACAATCGAATATCCTGGAAAGACGAGAGTGCGTACAGGAAGAGAAATATGGTTAGGAGTAACTTGCAAAATTAATTTTGTTGTAAGTCCTCCATGATAAACAGGTGATTCCCCACCTATCATCATTTCAGAAATAGGTGTAAAAGAAGTTGCACAAGAGTGACTAATTACATCTTCAACATTAAATAACTCTTCAACAACAAGTTCGTCTAATGGTTTAGATCTAGCTTCTAAATCATCTAAGTCTCTTTTTAACTTTTCTTCAAATTCCTGAAAATCACTTCCTCCCATTATCTCTGACATAAAATAAAGAAGAGAAGAAAACTATAAAAATCTATCTAAAAACCATTAAATCTTCTGAATCCCATTCTCAGCAATCTGAAAAATAAATTCTCTCTGCAAAGGTTTAACGAGAACAGCTTTCCTTTTCTTTCCTTTTTGTAAATGAATAAGCCATTTGCACCAATTTTTTATCATATCGCCTCCAACTACTTCAGTATCGTTCTTCTCAATTTTAGAATATACTTGATGAGTCACAAGAACAGGGATATCATATTCCCTAGAAAGATAACTTAAGATTTTAAATTGCCTTGCAACTTTGCTATTCGCAACTTTATCTTCTTGTAATGCAATGCGATAAAAAAAACTCATGGTATCGATAACAATCAAGCCTATGCCTCTAAAATCCTTAATTTTTCCTATCTCTTCAAGTTTCATGCACTGCTCATTAAAATCCTTAATATCAAAAACAAAGAGAGATTCCATACTATTTTTACTGCCTCCAAGCTGTTGGAAACGCTCAATTGAAAATCCATGCTCTGTATCTATGAAAAATACCTTTTTTCCTCTCTTTATTTGCTCAAGGGCAGCCAACATAACTAATGTTGTTTTGCCTGTGCTGGCAGCACCATAAAACCCTGTAATTAACCCAGATTCATATCCACCTTCTAAAAATAGATCAAAATCTTGACAACCGCTATTAATCTTCATAAAAATATAAAGAGGTTTTTATATAAATAGTTTTGGAAAATAAAAACAAATATATACTACTTCGCGCAGTTAAGAACTAAAAAGAGGCAAGATGTTAGAGCTTTTTAAAAAACTACCGCAAATAATCCCAGAAGCATATGCTTTAGGAGATATTTCTGTGAAGCCTTTTAAGAATATCCTAGTTTGCGGTATGGGTGGCAGCGGATTTCCAGGATACTTGCTTAAAGACCTTATAGACACCCCAGTAGAAATTGCTCAATCTTATACTATTCCTAAATATGTTAGCAAAGATACTCTCGCATTTATTATTAGCTATTCAGGAAATACAGAAGAAACTATTAACATGCTAAGAAGAACGAGAAAAAAAACAAAGAACATTGTCTTAATAACTTCAGATGGAAAGCTTGCAAAGGAAAAAGAAAAAAAAGTTCTTGTGCCTACTGGTATGCAACCGAGAGATGCTATCCCCTATCTTTTTTTTCCTATGTGGTTTATCCTAAAACAAAAAGGCATTCCTGAAGTCATCTCAGCAGTTAAACAAATCAATATTAAAGAAGCAAAGAGCCTTGCAGCAAAGATAAAAAACAAAATTCCAGCTGTTTATGCATCTTATCAGCATAAAGCAATTGCCATGCGTTGGAAAACCCAATTTAACGAAGATGCTAAGATCTTAGCTATCTCTAATGTTTATCCAGAAATGGATCACAATGAAATTGAATCTGATTTTAAAAAAGTTTTTACGATTTTATTAAGAGATCAAAAAGACCATCCAGAAATTCGCAAAGAAATGGATCTAACGCAGAGAAGAATGCATGCCCATAACATTCTTCTAAAGGGAAAATCGAGATTGGCTAAAACATTCTATGGAATCTACTTTGGCGATTTAACAGCATACTATCTTGCCTTACTTCTTAAGAAAGACCCTTATAGATATGAATTTATTGAAAAATTAAAGGCGAAACTAAAAAATGGATAAAATTGCAATAGACATCGGCGGGACATTTATGCGTGTAGCTTTATTCCATAACGAACAGATGATAAAGATGGTTAAGGAACGCACCCCAAAAACAAAAAGAGAATTCATCAAAGAGCTTGTCTGTCTTATTCATGAAGTAAAAGACAGCCAAAAAATAAAAGGCATTGGTATTGGCATTCCGGGTCCAGCTGATTACAAGAAAGGAGTTATAATAAATCCGCCAAACCTTCCTCTTAGGAATATTAATCTTAAAAAAATATTGCAAAAGAAAATAAAAACAAAAATTATCTTTGAAAACGATGCGCGATGCGTTGCTCTTGCAGAAAAATACTTTGGTGTTAAACGAGCAAATTTCTTAGTTATCACCTTAGGCACTGGTGTAGGCGGAGGGATTATTGTAAATAACGAGCTTTGCACTGGAAACGGTAATGCTGGTGAGATAGGCCATATGATCCTACAATATCTTCCTCACAAACGCAAAAATCACGAAATTAACAATCCCGGAAGTTTTGAATTATTGGCATCTGGAGAAGCAATGAGAAAAAAAGCAAAAATGCTTCTTGGACAACCATTAACTGCGAAACAACTAAAAGATTCAGCAAGAAGAGGAAATAAAAAAGCTCAGCAAATCTTGGAAGAAACCACCCTTTATCTTGCTATAGGAATCTCTAACCTAATTCATATCTTTAATCCCGAGATTATTGTTTTATCTGGGGGTGTAAAAGAGGCAGGCGATTACTTTTTAGATAAAGTAAAATCTAAACTTGAAACTCTGAATAGCACCAAAACAAAGATAATTTGGACAAGAATGGATGAACCAGGACTATTGGGCGCATCTACTTTAATAAAATGATAAAGATTGTCAAAGCACCTGTAAGAATAGATTTTGCCGGCGGCACAACCGACATTTACCCATTCACAAAAAGAGGCGGAGCTGTCTTAAATGCAGCAATCAATAAGTATGTCGTCGGTAAATTAATTACAACTGATAAAAAAGTCTCTCTTGAATATCATGCGGATATTCCTACAAGCTCTGGGCTAGGGACAAGTGGAGTTATGGATGTAGTCTGGCTTGCTCTGACATCTTCTCTCAAAGAGAGAAAAATTCTTGCAGAAACTGTCTATTCTATTGAGCAAGCCACCGGGATAGTTGGAGGAAAACAAGATGAATACGCAGCATCTTTTGGCGGGATTAATTTTCTAGAATTTAAAGGAAGAAAAACCAAGATCACACAGCTTTCTTTATCTAAAAAACTTATTCAAGAATTAGAGAGTCATCTTTTACTATGTTATACAAAAAAACCACATCTTGCAACAAGTGTCAACAAGAAAGTGATAGATAATGTATTAAAAGGAAAAGCACAGACAATCTCATCTCTAAAAAAAATAACAAAGATAGCTTACCAAATGAGAGACTCTTTATATGAAAAAGATCTTTTAACTTTTGCAGCTCTCATGAATAAAGAGTGGGAAACTAGGAAAAAACTCCACAAAGAGATTACCACGCCCCTCCTTGAAACAACAATTCAAAAAGGATTAATGCATGGAGCACTAGGAGCGAAAGTCTGCGGAGCTGCTGGAGGGGGCTCTATCTTATTCTATTGCAGCAATAGAAATGAAGTAATAAAAGCAATCAAAAAAGATACACTGCCGATCACATTTAAGTTTGATTTCAAAGGCATACAAATCTCAAAACATAAAACTTAAATACTTTGAATGTGTCTTACTAAATCAGAAAAACTTATGGGGGAAACTGGAAAAAATTATTTGAATCAATTTCTCGCATCGTATTTGCTAAAAGGGGAGAAAAAAGAGACAGATGAATAAATCTTGGGTACTATATATTTCTACATTTCCACCGCGCGAGTGCGGCATAGCAACCTTCACCAAAGAGCTAACAACAGCTATGGATAGAAAGTTTAATCCGAAACTGAAATCGAAATTACTGGCGATGAATGATAATGGAAGTAGCTTCTACGATTATGGAACGAAGGTAAAATTCCAGTTAGACGACAGGGATATTGAAGCATATCTAGAACTGGCTAAAAAAATAAACAAAAACCCAACAATTAAATTAATTAACATCCAGCATGAATTCGGAATCTTTGGGGGAGAATATGGGTTGTATTTAATCCCTTTTTTAGAGACTCTAGAAAAACCAGTTGTGATCACTTTTCATAGTGTTCTTCCTAATCCAGATCAAACTAGAAAAAAAATAGTAAAAGCGTTAGCAAAGCGTTGTGATGCTATCATTGTGATGGCAAAAAAAGCAATTGAGATTTTGGAAAATGATTATGAAATTGATACTAAAAGAATCTATTGCATACCCCATGGAACTCCTTCAATCCCTTTTACAGCAAAAGAAACTAAAAAAAATTTAGGGCTAGAGGGGAAAAAAATAATTTCAACCTTTGGATTGTTAAGTAAAAATAAAGGAGTAGAACATGTTATTGAAGCGCTTCCTAAAATAGTTAAGGAACATCCTGAAGCTTTATTTTTAGTTATAGGTGAAACGCATCCGCAAGTGAGAAAACACGAAGGCGAATCTTACAGAAATTTTTTGATTAAACGTGTTGAAGAGCTTAAGCTAAAGAACCATGTCAAATTTTATAATAAATACCTTACTCTAAAAGAGATTATAAAATACCTGAAAGCAACAGATGTTTATGTTAATTCGGCAAAAGACCCTAATCAAATCACTTCAGGGACTTTGGCTTATGCTGTCGGCTGTGGAAAAGCGATTGTAGCAACAAGATCCTTATACGCTTCAGAAATCTTAAGCGAAGGACGCGGTGTAATTGTAGATTTCGGAAATTCAGACCAAATCGCAGAATCAATTAACTATCTTCTTTCTAATCCAGAAAAGAGGAAAGAAATGGAAAAGAAAGCATACGAATATGGAAGACAAATGGTCTGGAATAATGTTGCAGCGGGCTATCTTAATGTTTATAAAACTATCATAGAAATTAGTGAAAAAATAGGCCTACATAAATTCCCAAGAACAAAGCTTAATCACCTCATCAATCTTACTGACGATACTGGAGTAATTCAGCATGCTAAGCATACACTTTCCGATAGAGCAGAAGGCTACACTTTAGATGATAACGCAAGAGCCTTAATGGTTGCGGTAAAATATTATCAGAAAACTAAAGAAGAAGCAACTCTAAAATTAGTAAATACTTATCTAAGCTTTATACGCTATATGCAAAAAGAAGATGGCAAGTTTCATAATCTTCTAAGTTACGATAGAAAATTTTTAGACAAGGAAGGCAGCGAAGATTCTTTTGGAAGAACACTCTGGGCAACAGGCTATATTATTAACACTAAATTACCAGAAGGGATTAGGGCATTAGCAAAATTCATTTTCGATAATGCTGCAAAACACGTTCCTAATTTAAAAAGCCCTAGAGCAAAAGCCTTTAGTATACTTGGGATGTATCACTATTATAAAATCAATAAACATCCAGATATAATTTTAAAAGTAAAAAAACTCAGCGACTCTCTTCTCAAAAGATACCAGCAAACACATAATGAAGATTGGATATGGTTCGAAGACTATCTTACTTACTCAAATGGAAGGTTGCCAGAATCTTTATTTTATGCGTATGACATGACAAAAGAAAAAAGATATTTAGAGATAGCAGAAAAAACGCTTAACTTCTTATCTAGCATTGTCCTTTTAGACAATAAATTAGTTTTAATTGGGCATAATGGTTGGTTCAACAAAAATGGAAAAAGGGCTTTTTACGATCAACAGCCAGTTGATGCAGCTTCAATGGTGCAAGCATATTTATCAGCATACAAAATAACAAAAAAAGAAGAATATTACGAGAAGGCACTAATCTCATTTAATTGGTTTTTAGGTAAGAACTCTCTGAACCAAACTGTCTATGACGAATCAACAGGCGGTTGTTATGATGGATTATTGCCAAACTGCATTAATCTTAATCAAGGAGCAGAATCAACTATTTCTTATCTTATCGCAAGATTAAGCTTTGATTAACTAAGTTGTTTTGAAAAGAAAAAAGCATTTAAAGAAGATAGATACTCCAAATTTAATGGTAAAAGCGCTTGTGATTGTTGCTCATCCTGATGATGAAACTCTGTGGATGGGTGGTTATATACTTGAGAACAAATCTTGGGAATGGCATGTTGCCTCTCTTTGCAGGGCTAATGACAAAGATAGGGCACCAAAATTTAGGAAAGTATGCGCATCTTTAGGAGCAAAATGCGTCATTGCTGATCTTGAAGACGAAACTTTACAACCGCTTACAACTGATGCAGTTATCCAAAAAATAAAAGGCATTCTGCCTTCAAATAAGTTTAACTACATATTTACGCATGGTGAGAATGGGGAATATGGCCATATCAGGCACAAAGAAATACACCAAGCAGTAAAGAATATGTTAAAAACGAAAGAGCTACAATGCGATAAAATAGTCTATTTCTCTTATGACATTCAAGGAGACATTTTTAATATAGGAAAGAATGCTAATCTAGTATTTACAATTCCTTCTTCACTTAAGATCATGAAAAAAAGATTAGTCAACGAAGTATATGGATTTAAGGAAGGCATTTTCGAAAGCAATCTTTGCAATATGCAGCAAGAATCTTTTTCTATGGAGAACATCAAATGAAAGCTCTCATCCTTTATGCATACCCGCCTGAACCAGATGGCCTGAGCATACAAGGGCATTTTCTCTATAAGGGCTTTTTGGAAAATAAGGAAGAAGCAACACCTTGCCATCCAGAAGCAGGATTGCAGAAGATGTGGTACCTAAAAAATTTTAAGCCAAATGTTTCTTTAGGAATTGGATATTGGGCAAATACCCCTATCATAGTCCATGACCAACAGAAATATAACACTATTCCAATCCCTTGGTATAATGCTGATGGTTGGGTTGCAAATTATCATGATACACTAAATAAATTGCCTTTAGTCCTGACAACTAGTGATTGGGTAAAACAAACATACGCTCGTGATGGAGTTGAAACAAAAAACTTTGTTCCTATGCATATTGGTATTGATACAAATGCATCAAAACCACTCCCTCAGAAAGAAGTTCAAAAAGTTAGAGAGATGTTGGGCGTTAAAAAAGACGAAAAAATGATTTTAACAATTGGTGGAGATGTAACTAGCAAAGGCGCTCAAGAAATGTTGCAGGCATTGGCAAAAATTGATCAGGAGTTTCCTAAATGGAGATATATATGTAAAACATGGCCAAGTGATTCTGCTTATGGCCACCATAGGGAAGAAAAAGCATTAATTGAAGAGTTAGGGCTTGATAAAAAGAAAATAACATTCTTGGAAGGATGCTATTCTCAGGAGTTTATCCCTTTTTTGTTAAATGCAGCTGACATCTACGCAGCTCCTTCCCGTTTAGAAGGTTTTGGCATGCTGCAAGTAGAGGCAATGGCATGCGGAAAACCAGTTATTTCAATAGATGCAATGGGTCCTAAAGAGACAATTATCAATGGAAAAACAGGATTCTTAGCTAAAGTAGCAAGCACAGTTAATTTAGAAGAGGAATGGGTTTATCCATGGATGGGATTTTCTGAAAAGAAAAAAATAAAATTTGAGACTCCTAAAGTATTTGCCTATCGCGCAGATACTGATGATTTAGCAAGAGACACGCTTAACCTTCTTGCAAATGATGAATTAAGAGAGAAGATGGGGAAAAATGCGCGGGAGCATGCTGTCAAAAATTTCCACTATACTGTAACTTCCAAAAAAATAATAAATTTAATAAAGACCAGATTTGATATTTCTTAGGATGACTATTATTGAGAAAGAAGAGGTACTTCTAACACCTAAAGACCTGAAACCTTCTTCTAACTTATTTGAAATCTTTGGCACATTTAATCCAGGGGCAATAAGGCTAAAAAATGGAGACATACTTTTGTATGTAAGGGTAGGAGAGATACTTAAAAAATGGAAAGATACCAAATATTATTACTCTCCGCGTTTTGTTTCTAATACAAGATATAAAATTATCTTAGACAAATTTAACAAAGACAAAATAATAGATGTGAATCCTCCTTATGGATTTTATTTTGAGAATGGGACTTTAAGATTGACCTATTTCTCTCACTTTAGAAGGGTTTTACTGGACAAATCAGGATTTAAGATAAAAAAAATTGATCCAAAGCCATCTTTCTTCGGCACAAAAGATGACGGCGAGCTTGGTGTAGAGGATGCTAGAATTGTTTATTTTCAAAAAGAGAAAAGTTATCTAATGAGTTATGTCTCTTTATCGCGTTTTGGTAATATTTCAACAAGCTTTGCAGCATCAAAAGATTGTTATCATTGGCATAGAAGAGGCATCACTTTCAGGCATCAAAACAAAGATGTTGTTATCTTCCCAGAAAAGATAAATGGAAGATATACTGCCTTGCACAGGCCAGAAGGAAATTTTGAGTTTACCTTGCCTCATGTCTGGATGTCTTTTTCTAAAGATTTGGAATACTGGGGGAATGATCAAGCACTAGCCATAACACGAGACCATATCTGGGAATCAGGAAAAGCAGGAGCCGGTACTCCACCAATAAAAACTAAATATGGATGGTTAGAAATTTATCATGGTGTTCAAAAAATGCATAAAAAAGAGCAATGGAGCATTAAACACATGTTTCCATTTCATCAAAAAAAACATTACCCTAAAAAGTATAGTGCCGGTTTAATATTATATGATTTAAAGAATCCAACAAAAGTTATTGCAAAGTCTAATGAGAACACGCCATTTCTTTCACCAAAAAAGATTTATGAAAAAGAAGGTTTTGTAGACAATGTTATCTTTCCGACAGGTGCTGTTTTAGATGAAAAGAAAGAGCATATTTTAATCTTTAGCGGAGCAGCAGATAGAGTAACAACAGTAAAAAAAATTAGTATGGAAGAAGTCTGGAAACATTTGGGGATAAAATCTTTATAGTAATATGCCTTTTTAAAGTAGTAACAAAATAGAAATGTTTATATACCTGTTCTTCTTTCTAAACATATCAAAATAAGCATAAGAGGTATAAAATGCACACGCAATTAAACAAAAGTTTACAAGTAAGGGAAGGAAGAACTGAATTAGATACTTTTCATGGTGATCAAAGAACCACATTTATCTATCCAGCATACGGCCCAAATACCTATGCTCAAGTAGGAGAATTAATTACTAAAGCTAATTTAATTAAACCAACTAT
>MFUP01000001.1 GCA_001785735.1 Candidatus Nomurabacteria bacterium RIFCSPLOWO2_01_FULL_33_24 | reverse complement strand
TAGCGGCATTTAGGACGACGTCCACCGTCTCTATACCCATATCATCTGATTCAAGACCTTGTTGTGCTCTCTTTTTTACCTCTTCGTTTATAGCACCAAAAGTCCCATCCAGAATTCCGGCAAAAATATATTTTGAGCGAGTAAATGACCCTTTAACCTTATGAGTAACAAGATGCACCAGACTTTCCCTTTGTTTGAGTAATTCTTCCAAATTAATATTAAGTTTTGCTAATTCTTCTTTCTGTTCTATCTCTTTTTTAACGGATTTTATAAGAAATTGACCGAATATAATGATACCAATAAAAGTAACACCGTTTAATATAAAATTGGTAGTTACTTTAATAAAGAAAAATTGTGAACCAATAAGCGCTACAAGTCCCCAGACTAATGCTTGAGTCGCAATAAGTTTTATATTAAAAGTTTTGAATTTAACTATCATAAAAGCAAGTAAGGCAACGAAGGCAACCATGCCAATCGGGCCAATTAGATTGAACTCATACACAAGTAATGAATCACCAAGAATATTAGTCGCAGTAAACATTCCTAAAAACAAAAACAGTCCTACAGCTAAAATTACTATTTGTTTTCTGAATGAATCGCCTTTCGCAAGAGAGTGGGATTTTTTGTAAAACATATACATCATGATAACGATTGAAGAGACTTCAAAGATGTAGATGTACTCCCATAAAAAACTATAATTACTTTGACACTGCTGAAGATCAAAAGAATTTATGTTCAAATTTGTTGGTAAAAAAACAACAATGGGTAAAAATACTGCCCCGAGTAGTAGCTTATATTTAAAATCAATATCTTTTTTATTTAGAAAAACCGCCACGAAATACAAAGTAAAAATAAATACCAGCATTTCAAATAAAGCAATAATTTGCCAAGAAAAATGAACGGCACTGACATAAATTGCAGTCCACTGAACTATTTGGTCAAACGCCCAAACAGAAAAAGAGAGTGTAATCAATAATAAAAGTTTACTCTGCAATGAATATCTATTTTTAAAAAAAATAAAAAAACTTAAAAATAAAGCAATTATAATAATTGGTATATATGAATAAAAAAGCAATGTCGGCGCAATTGAAAAATCAAAGAAATTTAGAAAACCAGGAATTGCATCTGAACACATAATTTGATTAAACATTTTTATTTTTATTTATTTTCTCTTCTAAATACCACTGAAAATATCCTTTATATTTTTTCTGTAGTCCTGAATTTTTCCATCCTTCCTCGTCTATTATTTTTCTACAATTTTTTGAACCGCATTTACATTTCATTTTGAAGTAAGCTTTGCTGTTTCTGTTTGAACAAATAACCATAGCGTAATCATAAGTAATTTCTTCACCAATATTTATGTCACGCATCGCAACCATAAAAACCTGCCCATGCCAACCAGCGTTTGGCTCACAATTATGATTTACATGGTGTTGAGGCATCAATTCAATATCTTTTGGTGCAAGCGGACAAAATGAGAAATCTTCTGAAATTTCAATTGCTTTATCTTCTGGAAAACCCTTTAAATGATTCTCATCTTTAATATCCAAAACATATCCGCCCATAACAAACAAGGTTTCATCTTTTTTCAGATTCTTTTTAGCAAACACCCCTTTACCATATTTTTTAGTATCTCGCACTTCCAGCTTCGGATTCATCCAGGAAAACATTCTTTTCTTTTTTTTAGTATTTTTCATTATTATATTTTTAATTTTACCATAACTACTTGATAATTTGCTATTCCGCTTCAGAAGTATCTTCAGAGACATCTTCAGAAGTATCTTCATCAGTAATTGGTTCTATGTTTACAACCTCAAAATCCTGCTTAATCATAGTTTTATAAAATGTGTAACCAATAGAAGCAATCGTCATAATTACCAATATTGTTAATAGTATTTTTGATTTTTTATCCATAAAATTATTATATCACAAACACCCATAAAAACGGTGCACCTAACGCTATAAAAAACCAATTCATATCTATATTATACCATGTGGATGTATAAATCTTAGTGCCTGAGTTTGTAGTAAATAAAAATTCGTTTAGCTGCTTCTTGTGGGGTTATATTTGTATTATTAATTCTTAAATGTTCTTTGTCTGGATAGGGCGTAAACAAATCATATTGTTTTAAAATTGCACTTAAAGTTTTTGGTTCACATATTTTTGCAAATTTCTTTCTTTCTTTAAAAGTAACTCTCTTTAATAATTCCTTTTTATCACAATACAGTTGTACTAAATATAAGCTACCACCATTCTCTTTAATATATTTTAGTATTTTTTCTACAAAATGATTATCTACAGAATATGCGTAGGCAAAAGTAAAAATAACACCTGGTATATCACTTTTTGCAGCTTCAACCAATAAGTCTACTCTTAACTGCTGAACTATTTTTATACCTTTTTCAGTTTTAACATCAAAAAGAGACTCCACTAAATCTCTAACTAAATGATTATGAAATATTTTATAGCCAGTAAGTTTAGATAATTCTTTTGCTACTGTAAGTTTTCCAACAGCTGGAGGTCCATAAAGAAATATTAAATTCATAAATTCTTTCTCCTAAATAAAGATTCTGGCTTAATAATTTTCTCCGTGCCAAAAATGGCAATAATTTTTTCCGCTGTATCAGGTAAGAATGGTTTTAAATTATGTGCAATGGGAATAATCCGTTCTATATAAGACTCAAGTATTTTCTGAAGCTTTTCTCCGCTCAATGTCCACGGCTGTTCATTGTGAATATCTTTATCAAATTTCTGTATTTGATTCCAAATTATTTTTATTGCTTCATCAGGCCGATATTCTGTCATGGCTTTCTCAATTGAGAGATCAAGTTTAAATTTTACTTTTTCAAAAACGGGAATAAAGTTATATTTAGACTGTTCACACAATCTTGCGATCCGGGAAACTAGATTCCCTATACCGTTTGCCAAGTCAGAATTATATTTTTCTTTAAATTTAGACAGAGAAATATCTCCATCATTCCCAATCGCAAATGATGTTAGGAGTAAATAACGTAAACCATCAGTTCCATAAGAGTTCACCAACTCCAGTGGATCAATTATATTTCCTAAAGATTTTGACATTTTTTGACCATCAATGGAAAAAAATCCATGTGCAAAAATGACTTTAGGCAATTCCTTATCAAGAGCGAGTAAAAGCGCTTCCCAAATAAGGGCATGGAACCATAGAATATCTTTAGCCATTAGATGAAGATCGACTGGCCAAAAATGTTCTTTTTGAGGAATGATCCGTGTTGCCGAGTAATAATTAAACAACGCATCAACCCAAACATATACCGTGTGTTTGTTGTCCCATGGCACGGGGATACCCCAGTCTACCCCTGTCCGTGAAATCGATATATCGTTAATACCTCCACGTATTTTTCCTAAAATTTCATTCCTTTTTTCTATCGGAAGAACCCTATATTTTTCGGTCTCTAAAGCTTCAAGCACTTTTGGTGTAAGGTCTCGTAACTTAAAGAAATAATTTTCTTCTTCCTGTTCTGTTAACTCAGTTGTTGGATGATGAGGACATTTCTCATTAATAATTTCATCTTCGGTTAAATATTTCTCACAACCAACACAATAGATGCCCTTATAGAGAGACTTATAAATGTATCCTTTGTCATACAAAGTCTGTAACATATCTTGAACTGTTTTTTTATGATTTGGATTGGTAGTACGAAAAAAATAATCATTACTAATTCCAAGCGCTTTCCATGCCACTTGATACTGATTCGAGACCTGGTCAACAAAGTCTCTAGGAGACTGGTTATTTTTCTTCGCTGCCTGTATAATCTTTGCTCCATGTTCATCCGTTCCAGTTAAGAAGAAAACATTTTCTTTTCCTATTTTTTGACGATAATATCGAGCAAATACGTCAGCAATTATGGTTGTATACGCATGTCCAATATGCGGTTTATCATTTACATAATATATGGGTGTCGTAACGTAAAACTTTTTCATAAATTTAACAACCTTTAAATATTATTTTTGCTTGCTCATATTCCTTCTGAGTATCTATATCCATCCATTTTGAATTTTCATTTATATTTACAAAACGAAAACCAGTAGTATTTGGACCAACTCCCCACCATTTGTACATTTCGGAAGCAAGATCTGAATAAATGTCTTTTAGTTTATCTTTTGAAACAATTGAACAAATCTCGGCCCCAATACCTTCCTCTTTGGAGTATTTTATGATTTTACCATCGGTAATAATTAACTTCATGGATTCTTCGCCCTGCACTGAAAGATCAACGAGCGAGATTGATTCCCCGCCAAATGATGTCAGAAGTTTTGGTATGAGGTCATCAGTAAGAATGATATCTGCATCCAGCATCAAAGTATCATCATAACCGATAGTATCGAGCGCTACTTTAAGTGAAGAAGAATTTCTTCCTTCAAGAAAAAATTTATCATATATTAAAGAAACATTCTCAGGAGAAGTTAGAAATTCTTCAGCATGATAACCGACCACAATATAAATTGACTGAAGGCCATTTTCTTTTAGTTGCCGAACAATTCTACCAACAAGAGTTTCGTTGTTAATTTTCAGCAACCCTTTAACTGTTCCGTTAAATCTTGTTCCTGTTCCAGCAGCAAGTATTATTGCTCTCATATAGAACAATAATACTATACTGGAATGATATTTTCAAACTTAACGGTTTGCTGAATCAAACGTGTCTTTTTGACGAAGTAAAATCTCAACTGCTTCTCGAATGTATTCAGCATTAATATACGGAGAAGTTGGGTAAAATTTTAAAGCACCCATTTTTGCTCCTGAAAAAGCGGGGACGTATTTACTACTGTAAGAAAATTCAACGCCTTTGGAATATTTCATTCTATGCTCTGTATCAAACTTAAAAAACGATTTCATATAGACATTTACTTTTTCTGTATATTCGACGGCGTTTTCATCAGATTCCGAGGTCTCAATGTCTTTCATTTGAGCAAGATCGGGTGGATATATCCTAATCATCGTGACATATCCCGGGGAATTTTTGTTTAATATATCAACATCGTTCCGTTTATTCTGTAAAAGCAACTGCCTTAATAGTTGATTCAGTTGTACAAGATTACCGAGATGTGCTTGATAGCCAGTTTTCCCCAATGCACGAATCGCACCTAATGCCGCTAATGCGGCACCCGCAGGGCGAGAAGTTTCAAGCGTGTAATCAACAGGAGAAAATTCACTGAATTCACGAGCGAGTTGATGAGTGTCCACTTTCTCATTATAGGAAAGGAAGGTAGCCGTTTCGGCCTTATTGATCATGACCAAACTACAGGGTATAGGACATGATCCTACTCCTTTATGAAAATCAATTCCCCAGCTGTCCGCGCGATTAACTTTTCTAATTTTATCGTATTGTCTTTTCAAGAGGTCAAGAGTATTGGATTCTATCCCTAATATATTTTTTTCAAAATCATAATCCTTAAACATCAACCACGCCCAACCAATTACAGAATCAACATGTATTTGTGGAATGTAATCCAACTTGTATGTTTTTACCAAATTATCTCGCAACAAAATAAACTCATTAATATCATCAATGGCGTTATCATAAGTAGTACCTCCATTTACCACGATAACCGGGATTTTATACCCCGCTTTAATAGCCATTCTTAACTTTTCTTCCGCGTCTTGTAGATTACTGGTTCTGTCCATATTTGCTTTAATCACTAAAGCATTTCCTACTCCCACACCAAGCCAATTCAAGGCATTAAGGTGTGAAAAATGTGAGTCTTCAGTTATTGCAATTTTTATGTTATGAGGAATTCCATCTTTTCTTGATTGTGGAAATATTTTTGCCACAGCAAGCTTAATTGCATATAGATTTGTTGCAGTTCCACCGAAAGTGAAAAAACCGCATGAGTTTTTATGATCTACATCAGCAAGTTCTGAGAGTATACGGGTAACGGCGTGTTCTGCAATGATTGTATTACCTGAAAGCCCATCATTGATATTAAAAATATTCAAATCAAGCGCCAGTGAATATAAGGCTGAAGAAACACGATTCACTGCTGCACCAACATTGTATTGTAAATTTGGACTTCTCCAAAGTGGCACACCGCCAAAAAGATCTTTTAAAATATCTCGAACTAAAGCAGTCGGATCACTTGATGAGTCAACAGGAAATGTGGCATATTTTTCAAGAAGTTGAGAATATGTATCTTTGTTATATTTTCCAGATATTCTTGCTACATTTTGTAAATCGTCCTCAACTTCTTCAAGTAAATCAGGAATTGTTTCCATGGGTCCAATTGCAAACTGTTCTCTAACTTGCTTCAAATAGCCAATTGGTTTTGATAAATCAGAAATCCGAGAAGAGTTATTGTTACTTTTGTTAGACATATTTAATTAATTTTAATATATCAACATTTTTATCTCATCCTTTTTGATATCTTTTTTAGTAAACACCCCTTTACCATATTTTTTAGTATCTCGCACTTCCAATTTCGGATTCATCCAGGAAAACGTTCTTTTCTTCTTTCGAGTATTTTTCGTTACCATATTTTTAATTTTATCATAATTACTTGATAATCTGCTACTCCATTTCAGCTTCAGAAGCGTCCTCAAAAGTATCTTCAGAAATATCTTCATCTGTAAGTGGTTCTATATTTACAACCTCAAAATCCTGCTTAATCATAGTTTTATAAAATGTATAACCAACAGAAGCAACCGTCATAATCACTAATATTATTAATAGTGTTTTTGATTTTTTATCCATAAAACATAATTATACCACCAAATTTATTATCATACCGTATTGACAAATCTATTTAATTTGGTATACTAAAAGCAGAAAAAATGTCCGTTGAGAAAAGTTCTCAGCTTTGACAAATAAAAACTAATAAAAAAAACAGAAAGGAGGTGATAAGGGTGAAAGAACATGAGGTAAATAGCCTTATGGAACTGGAAGAAATTGCGGAAAAAGCGGTTGATTTCAGTGGGTCTTTCAGCAGAGCAGCTGTGTTCAATTCAATCTGTGATTGTTCAGACAGCGATGGCTGTGATGGAGATTGCGGTTGCGATGAACCCTAATTATTCAGGACCACATTAGCGACAAGAATTTTTGACGCTCAAGTATCTGTTAAATTAGGTAATTCAGCAGCTGAATAAACCGGGGGGAGACATAAATCCCCCCTTCTTTTAAAATAATTAAGTAAAACCAAAAAAATAGGAGGTAATCAAAATGTGTAAACACAAAATCTTTAAAATTAACAATGAAGATAAAGTAATAATCTTCATTCCTACTCTTTCCAAGGTTTACTTAGTATCGAAAGAGAAATCTAACAAAATTCCAAGTTATATATATGGGAATAACTCATGTTCAACTTCACAGGTTAATAATCTTCCAGACTATTTTTTTCTAGGAACAAATCTTATACTAACAAACCATTGTAACCTTGCCTGTGTTTATTGTTATGGTAATTACGGTCCAAAAAAAAATATAACAATGAAAAAAGAAGTCGCTGTTGCTGCCATTGATTATATTGCTGAATGTGCCAAGAAAAGTGACCGCAACCTGATATATGCAAACATGTTTGGTGGTGAACCAACGCAGGCATGGGATATTATGGTTACAGCTATAAATTATCTAAGAGAAAAAGCTGTTGAAATTGGTTGCAGAAGCCGAGCCACAATTTCAACTAACGGGTGCATGAGTTTATCGCAAGCAGAATGGCTTGCTGATAATCTTGACCGTATTAGCATTTCATTAGATGGTAATAAAAAGATCCAAAATGCACACAGAAGTAATAGTTTTGACGAGGTGTTTAAGGTTGCTAAAAGGATTTATGAAATTGCTCCTAAAAAATTAGGATTTCGTTCCACGGTGTCTGAATTTAGTGTTAATGATTTACCAGAAACTGTTGAATTTTTTGGTAAAAATTTTCCTCAATGTAATCAGGCATATGAGACTTTGTTTGGTATCGGTCGTGGACAAAATAGTAAATATGGAGCTCCTTCTTATTCCGTGTTTTTCAAAAAATTCTTAGAATCCCTGAAAATCGCCGAAAAATTCAATTGTAAATTAAGAACTTCTGTACTAAATCTAGGTGGTATAAATACAGAATTCTGCGGAATCGCTGGTCGGAATTTTATGATTACACCAGATGGAAGATGTACTACTTGTAACAGAATGTCTGAAAATAGCAGTTCCGAAAATCCTTTTAGTTATGGACATTTTGATCCAGAGACTAATAGTTGGCGCTTTGAAAAAAAATCTTATCAAAATCTTAAAGATTTTAGTAGTCAAAGCATTCCCGAATGCAAAGAATGTTTTGCCTTTTCAAGCTGTCGTGGAGATTGTGCTGCCAATAAATTTATTATTGATTCAAAGAACTTCTGGAAAACAAAGAGTTATCGTTGTAAGGAAATCAGAGATTTTGTTAAAAATATTCTTTTATATATTCTCGAGAAAGAATCTTTGTTGGCTTAATTTCATTGTAAATAATCTAAAAAAGACCATTAGTTATCAAAAATTAGTGGTCTTTCTTTTTTAAAATTAGGAATATCTTTCTACTAAGTTCCAGCATTTTTCAAGGAAGTCGGTGTCTATTTTTCTTTTAGTCGAAAAATAATTCTTAATAGTAGAGTTGAGTTCTTGTCTTATTAATTTTTCTAAAGAACTCAAGTCAGATACTTTTTCAGAATCTTTTTTATATTTATAAGTCTCTAGTTTTATTCTATCTTCTTTTTTTAATAAGTGATATAAGGCTACCTTAGTAAGGTCAGTAATTACCTCTCTTAAAATTTCTCTAGCGTTATGTTTTTTTGTTAATTCTGATTTGAGTATAATTTTCTTTTCAAGAAATTTATTCAACCAGTTCTTATATTTTTTATTTTCAAACCTCGCATGTGCTAATTCATGCATTATTGAAAACCATAATCTTGTGAACCTATATTCATCTTTCGGATCCAATTTTTCTGTTTCAATAGAAATAACATCTTTCTCGATTGCCTTACCTCCACGATTGGGGGATATTATTAAAAAGACACTGCATAAATATTTTTGGGTCGATTTATCGCCATAGAAATTTTCTAATTTCGAATATGCTAGATTGATTTTTTTATTTAATTTTCTATAGGTAAACGACATTAATTCCTGATTTTGATTGAGAACTATTAAATATTCATTCCACATTCTTTCAAAACGTGGCTGAAAAATATTAAAGGAATTTTTCAAAATATTTACTTCTTTTTTGCTTAATAACTTAGCTATTTTTCTGAAAGACGCTTTCATGTCATCAGATTTTTGGTAAAAACATCTTCGAATCTTTTTAGGAATACCAATTTTTTCATATTTTTGCATTATTAACCGAAAATTTTTTAAGGCAATTTTTTCTTGTCTTGTTAATTCTCCCAGTTGCCTTATCCACTCTTCGTTATATTTTTTACGATAATAAATATTCCACTCCGAGAGATTATCAATAAAAAAGAAAAAATTAGCTGTTTTTGAAACTATAAATCTTAATTTCATTTTTTAATAATATTCTAAATATTAAACTTGAGCTATACTTATTTTTATTAAAATGAGTATTAATACTCTAAAATATTGGTGCACTTAAGGCTATAAAAAACCAATTCATGGTGACAATTATATCACATCAAATATTTCTATTTAATTAACTTTTTAACTATTGGTAAATGGTAATACCAAAAATTATCTGTTTCTATATCTATTGGTTCTAAGGGAACTATTAATGGCTTTACACCGGTTAAATTTATAACTTTTTCTAAGGCTGGCAAAACCACATCTTTTGTAAATTTAGCTTCAGTGTCACCTTTTAATGCCAAAAAATTTTCAAACAAAATTCCAAAACAAGTAATTAATAAAAAGAAGTTTACATAAAAATCAATCGGTTTCTCGTTCTTTTTTTCATACCAATCTATTTCATTTAAAAATGAAACATCATTTATATTGTATAAATCAAATAATTTTTTATGAAAATCTATCAAAGATTCTCCCCATAAAGTTTTTATATCTTTTAATTTCTTGCCATTAGATTTATTAAAATCAATAATAGTAATTTTTTCAACACACTCCTTGCCATTTTTATCAATTTTATTTTGGATATGTAATTGCCCTAAAGAATGTTTATATTTATTATTGGAAGTAAATTTATCATCAAAATATTCAATAAAAACAGGATGTAGGCCATTTTCTTTCACTAAAGATATAAACCTCCTGTTCTCATAATTAGGAGTGGCTAATTGTCTTGCCATAATTCCGCATTTTTTATCTTTAAAAACCTTTGGAATATTCCTATTTAATAATTTCTTTACTTTCGCCATAAGCTTTGGATCTTTTTGACGTTCGTTAAATAGTTTAATAGCATCAGATAGTGGTGTATACACAATCTGATTAAAGAGGTTTCTGTCTGACATTATTTTATTGTAATCCCCTATTTTAATCATTTTATTTATTTTATTTTTCTAATCACACAGACTCTTTTATTATACCATGTAAAAAAATTATCAAATTTCTGTTGTAGACTGTATTATAAAAACAGGATTACACTCCCAACAGTCATAAATATTATCGCTACTATCTTTGGAAATAAAATCTGCATAGAAAGATTTTCTCTTATGATATGAGGAAAAAATTTTGTTCCCAATATAGTTAAAAAGAGCACGATGGCTGGTTGAAAACTACTAACTAAATAAACCATCACCACAGGTGCCAAGAGTAAGGCAAAATTAGTTAAAAGATTCCCAGAAATTGTCATTAATTCACTTACAACGTTCACTAAGAAAATCTTATGTCCACCCATTCTGTTCATATACATAAACTCTTCTCTGTGCTTCGGTATGAATGAATAAATTAGTAAACCGGATATACCAAGCCCGAGATACTCCCAAAATGATGATATCCAGAAATTACCTTCCACTGTCACATATTTAAAAATAATTCCCGAAATGGCTATGATTAAACAAGCAAAAACCATATATGCTATCGGTTTTTTCTTTAAGCTTTTTTTCTCTCCGCTGAAGTTTATAGAAATTAATATTAAACCCGAAAATATTATCAACGAACCCAGTATTTGACTTAAGGTTAGAGTTTCCCCAAGAAATATATATCCGAGCACATATCCGAAAATAGGAATGGTCAAAAACCATGGGACTATTGAAGAAATCTCTTCTATTTCAAGGGTATATAGGTATAAAATAATCCAAACAACAGTTAAAGCTCCAGCAAGGAGCAACAAAAGTTTGTCTGAAAAAGGAATATCATAGATACCGGAAACAAAAATAGATATTAAAAAAGCGATAAAAATACCAATCAGACTGGAAAAAATAACCAAGCCTCCAGAACTGCGTTCTTTCTCTCTTTGAGAATACTTGGATATAAGATAAGAATCAGCAATATTTACAAACGCCCATAAAAACGGCGCAACCAAAGCAATAAAAAACCAATTCATAAGGGTATTATACCCCTTAACCCACTACCCTGCTGTATTGACAAATCTGTTTAATTTGGTATACTGAAGGTAGAAAAATTGTCCGCTGAGAAAGGTTCTCAGCTTTGACAAATAAAGATTAATAAAAGATCAGAAAGAAGGTGAATTATGAACGACA